>JAIDUZ010000070.1 GCA_029059935.1 Alistipes sp. | reverse complement strand
TCATCGCTCCCGCTCGGCAAAGCTCGAACAAGTTCGGCTCTGCCCTCGCTTAATCGCCAAATTGTGAATTCTGAATTGTGCATTGTCTTGTTCCCTCTCTGCGGCATTCATTCGAGTGATTGCTTTCAGCGCCTGCTGCGGGCTACCGCAGCCGTGATTCAGGGTCCTTGGTCAGCGTGGGCACGGGCGGACACAGTTGGTCGTCCTCCTCCCTTGCTCCGGACCAGTTCCATGTCGGTTCGCTGTGGTTCGATCCGGGTTCCATGGGGACCCTGAATTCTACGCACCGTCCGCACGCTCTTTCCGTGCGCTGCGTCCAAGCATCTGCCTAAGAGTTGCCTGTTGCCGGGCGGGACATTCCGGAATATCGGAGTGTTGCGGGGAAGTCCGGGTCTCCGAAACGTTGCGGAATCCCGCAGAACGCCGGTTCCGGCACATAAGAAACCCGGATACCGTGCGGTATCCGGGTTTCTCGGTTAGGTTGGTTAGGTTGATGAGACCGGGAGTCGAAACTCCCTCATCTTGTTATACAAAGATAATCGGAATTTTATGAAAAACAAAATATTTTCGTTTTATTTTCGATTTTCTTCGTTCCGGTTTTTGGAAAATCGGTTCCGGCGCACCGATAGGGCTTTCGTATTATTAAGATTTTGATTAAAGGGCTTCGCGTACTTCTTCCGTCGTTGCGGCCGGTTCGGGTTCCATGGCCGTCATGTGGCGGTTGCGATAGGTCGCGGGCGTCACGGAGTACTCCTTCTTGAATAGTTTGATGAAGTGCGACGTGTTGGGGAAGGTGCATTCGTTGCCGATTTCGGAAATCGACTTCGAGGTGGAAATCAGCAGCAGACGCGAATGCATGAGCCGCTGGCGGATGTACCACTTGTGGGGCGGCATCTGGAAGTGGCGCCGGAACTCCTTCTTGAACGAGGTGAGCGAACGGTTGGTCAGCCGGGCGAGTTCGTCGATGGATATGTCCTTGAAAATGTGATCGTAGACAATCTGTTCGAAATTCTCCTTGGCCGCATCGACGTTGCTCAGGAGCTTGCTTTTGATGCAGCAGTCTTCGTGCGACGCAATCAGATAGATCAGTTCGGTCATCTTGATGTTCTCGGCCGTCTCGTCGTGGCGGAAATCGTCGTCGCGGAGATAGTTGTTGGTGTTGAGGAAAAAGTTGCGGATGGCGCTCCAGGCGGGCATGATCACGTGCATGCGGCTGTTGCAGTTGTCGCACGAATGGGAGTTGGAGATGGTCAGTCCGTAGGTGATGTTCAGATGGAGCAGGATGCGCTGCAGGTCGGTCGGCGTGTAGTATACCAGTATCTGTTCGAAGGGCTGTCCGTTCTCCGGGAAGTGTTCGATATAGTGGTGGCCGATACCAAGATAGAAGACATCGCCGCGTGCGAGTTTGCGGCGTTTGTCTCCGTCGTAAATGTACATCGTGCCGCGCAGCACATATCCGATGGCATAGCGCGACAAGGTGTGTGATTGGATACCGGTGTGAAGCGTTTCCACATACTTCACAATCATCGGCTGCTGAGCCGACGAATTCAATGAATCTTTCATCGTGTGATTGTTAATTTTTGTTTTTGCAAACAACGTGTTGCGTCACTTTTGTTGCACTCCAAAATTACAATCTAAACTTCGATTTGTAAAATTAAAAATAGTAAATACGGACGCGATGTTAGATATTGAGCCAAATTTGTCAATATTAAGTCTAAATATTTTATTGCAGGTATATGTTGGCCAGCGCTCCCGCCAGCAGCAGCAGGTAGGTCGGCTGGGCCACGATGGGGTGGGTGCGTATGAAGAACCACGGTGTCACCACGGCGACCGGGACGGCGGCCAGGGCGAAGATGGCGGTCGGGGCGCTGGGCAGCGCGGTGGCGACGGCAATCAGCAGCATGACTTCGATATGGAACACAAGGATGCGTTTGGCTTTGACGCTGATGGCGTAGAGTTCGGCCTGGAACGCATAGATGCCCAGGATGAAGCAGAACAGCAGTCCTCCGCCCAGCAGCTGCGAGAGGAGCGGCCGTCCGAAGAAGACGCTGAAAAGTTCGCCCCGGGTCATTTCATGGCCGATGGCGGTTATCGGGGCGAGGAACGGGTGCCCGGCACCCCAGTTCGCATAGCAGAGCGTGAGCGCCGGGAGCAGCAGTCCGGCGACGGCGATGATGAGTTCGCGGACCGTACGGTGGAACTGGATGAGGGCCAGTGGCAGGAGCAGGAGCAGCGGCAGCGCCTTGGGACAGACGACCGCCAGTGCGCCGAGGTAGAGGGCGCCTCTGAAGATGGCGTCGAATGCGTAGTTGGGCGAGTAGGAGCGGCAGAAGTTGCGGATGGCGAGCACCAGCAGCAGCACGGCGACGAACGTGGGGAGGTCGGTGTGTCCGACGGTGAGTCCGCAGGCTGCGATTCCGAAGAAGGGGATGGCCAGGCAGGTGTTGGAGGTGTAGAGATTGTAGTGTACGGGGAGGTAGCCCGCACGGGTGCCTGCGATGACGATCAGCAGGCAGGTCAGCGCCCGGGCCCATCCGGGGAATGCGGCCTGGAATTGCAACAGCAGTTCGCCGGGCATCCACAGCGCATCGCCGGCGACCGTTGCGGTTGCCTGTGCGGCGGCGCCTGTCTGCGGGAGGTAGACTGCGGTGCCGGCCAACGCGGCCAGGGTCAGGAAAGCCGGGAAGAATGTTTGGCGGGCTATGTTGAATTTCATGTGGGCGGAAATTGTTCGGAAGACAAAAATAGCGAAAAAGTTCGTAATTTTGCCATATGCTCGAAACGCAATATCAGTACGACCTTCCGGAAGCCGGCTGCGACGAAGCGGGACGCGGCTGTCTGGCAGGGCCTGTTTTCGCGGCGGCGGTGATTCTGCCGCCCGATTTCAGCGACCCGCTGCTCGACGACTCGAAGCGCATGACCGAGCGCAACCGCGACCGTCTGCGCGAGGTGATCGAGCGTGAGGCGGTGGCCTGGGCTGTGGAGGCGGTGTCGCCGGAGCGCATCGACGAAATCAACATTCTGAATGCGTCGTTCGAGGGCATGTCGCTGGCCGTGGCGCGGCTTGCTCCGCAGCCCGGATTCTTGGCCATCGACGGCAACCGGTTCCGCTCGACGCTGGAGATTCCGTATTGTTGCATTGTGAAGGGCGACGGCAAGTATGCCAATATTGCGGCGGCTTCGGTGCTGGCCAAAACGCACCGCGACGAATACATGCGCCGGCTGGCCGACGAATATCCCGAATACGGGTGGGAGCGCAACAAGGGCTATCCTACGCGCGAACATCGCCTTGCCGTTCGCGAATACGGCGTCACTCCCTACCATCGGCTTACGTTCAATCACGAAATCGATCAGCTCGAACTGCCGTTCGGCGATTGACCTGCGGGCGGGTATCCGTTGCGAATACTGCTCCGATGGCATAGCGCGACAGGGTTCGGGATTGGATACTGCGGCTGCCGCGGCCACGGTTGCACTTTCGCTTCCTTCCTTTCCCTTTTCTTCCCTTTCCTTCCCTTTCCTTCCCTTTCCTTCCCTTTCCTTCCCTTTCCTTCCCTTTCCTTCCCGGGTGTCCGGTTATCATTCAATATATACAGCCTTTTCGACCCGGAGTGGTGCCGGCTACGGCTTGCACCAGCGCGGTCGGTAGATTCAGCAATCCACTACTCTTTGTTTTGCCGCTTTTTGTGCCGCAGGAAAAGGGGTAGTTAATTATTCCAGTCTGCCGCAGAGCCGGATTATCAATGCACAATTAATAATGAATAGTGAATAATTTTCTGCGTTTGCAGTTCCAAAAACAGAGGCGCAACTTGTTCTATTATTCTGAGCGAAGTGAAGAATCTATAATAAAACCCCGTTCTTAACGGGGCGGGCTCGCATAGGTGCGACCCCCGCAGCCGGCCCGGGCGAGAACGCAGGAAACAGGTTCTTGCAGCATCAATTGTTCTATGCTTGTTTTCTCACAACAAGCGTCATGTTGAACGAAGTGAAACATCTGTTCAGTCGATTCGATAAGATTAGATTCTTCACTGCGTTCAGAATGACAAATTCTGAATTAACCCCCCTTACGGGGTCTTGACTCTGGCTGCGCCTTGGATGGGCTGCGCCTCGGTTATGCCCGAATAAGTTCGGCATAACTCTCGGCTTGCACCATTATCGCTCTTGCTCGGCAAAGCCTGCAAGCAGTCTCTGCCCTCGCTTAATCGCGAAATTGTGCATTCTGAATTGTGCATTGTCTTGTTCCCTCTCTGCGGCATTCATTCGAGCGATTGCTACAGAGCTCCTGCTGCGGGCACCCGCCACAATGCGACGGGAGATTTGGACAATGTTGGCAAGGGTGGTCTCTTTTTCGTTTCGTCCACCTATACTGCGGGTCACTACGGCGGCGGTTGTCTGCACTTCGGTGCAGAGAGCGTGTTTCCGTTGGGTAGTCCGGCGCGTGCTTACGGTTTTCCCGTGCGCTGCGTCCAAGCATCTGCAAGGCTGTTTTTTGTAGGAAGAGTGTTGTGGCCCAGTGCGAAAGGTCTTCGAATGGGAGGCTCTTCGGGCCGCCTTTCGCACAATCCCGCAAGTCATCATCACGTCTATAAGTCGGCTATAACATCGGGTATGGCGCCGGCACAGTGCAAAAAAACGGCGGACCCGAAAAGGGTCCGCCGTGGAAGCGTTCAGGTGCGATTTTCTCAGCTCGAAACCCCATCTATCGGGTTCCTCCCCCGGATTTGGGTCCGTGGGGGCCGGGAAATCATCAGTATCCGAGCGACTTGGATGCCGCGTAGGAGATCTTCAGTGCGTTGGCGCGTCGGAGCTCCTGCTTGACGTCGGTGATGATACCCATCTTGGTATTTCCGTCGGCCTTGAGGCAGATGGTCATCAGGGCACGGTCCGACTCGCTGAGCTTGTCGCGCTCGGCGGCGCAGAAGTCGAGGATGTCCTTGGTGGTCTTGTAGGAGTCGTTGAGCTGGATACGCGGGGCGGTACCGAACTTGGCCTGCATGGCCAGCGACGGCTGTCCGATGTGTATGTAGCTGACAAGCGACTTCTTTTCGAGTTTCTGCACCTCGGTAGCCTCGGGGAGCTTGTAACGCACCAGCAGTTCCTGGTCGCGCATGGTCGTGGAGACCATGAAGAAGAAGAGGATCATGAAGATCACGTCGGGGAGCGACGCTGTCGAAATGGGGGGCAAGCCTTTGTTGCCCTTCTTTTTCATTACTGCCATAATCTTACTTCTTGATGATACGCGGCTCGGCCTCGGAAATCTTCAGAGGAACAGCCTTGGTGATGATGTCGCGCTGGTCCGGGGTCAGAGCCTCGAACTTGTCGCCGAACTTCTTGAGCGCCACTTCGTCGCGGATTTCGTTGAAGGCGCGCGCCAGTTCGTTCTGCACCATGATGTAGGGCTGGTAGCCCGTATCGCGGGTGGTTTGCAGCGAAACGACGCCCGAACTTACCGGATAGACCCACTTGCTGCCGTCGGGAAGGTCGAAAGTGGTCTCCTCCTTTTCGGGGAGGTTTTCGTCTTCCAGGGGGTTGAGCACGAATTCCCGGGTTTTGTTCTTGAGGTCGCGAAGCTCGACGTATTCCTGCTTGCCGGGCTGTCCTGCCATGATCTGACCGCTACCGTTGATGAGCACGAGGAAAAGGTTGCGTTCCTTGACCTTGACTTCCTCCTGCTGTTGGTCTTCGGGAGGAATGGGCGGGAGCATGCGCGCAAGACCCGTGTCGGTATTCATGGTAGTGGCGACCAGGAAGAAAATCAGCAGCAAGAAGGCAATGTCGGCCATCGAACCGGCGTTGATTTCCTGTACTTTTCTTTTATCCGTTGCCATTGGTTTCGATTATTTGAAGGCGCCCCGGATTTCCGTAACGATGGCCGTCAGGAAAGCGGCGACGAAAGCGACATAGGTCACCAGGATGCTCGTTTCGGTAATTACGGTTTCGCCATGGCTGAAGACACCGTTGTTCTGGAGGTCGATGATGTTCACCGTATGGCTGGCCGAGTAGAAGTACGAGACACCCACGATGATCAGGATCAACGCTACGGAAACGATGGTTCCCTTGATGCCTGCCGGGTTCTTGATCATTCCGAAGATGGCACAGAAGATGGCGGCGGCGATAGCGGCTGCGAAGAGGAAGTAGCCCCATATCAGATTGAGGCTCACCGCTGCTTCCGAGCCGCCGGTGGCCACCGCGTAGATCATGAGGATCGCGGTGACGGCCATCAGAACGCCCAGCAATATGTTAAGAATCTTTTTCATGATAGCTTGTGACTAAGCGTTAAGCGATTATTTCTTGTTGTAGGCCGTCAGGATGTCCATCAGCGTAATGGACGAATCCTCCATATCGTTCACCAGCGAGTCGATCTTCGAAACGATATAGTTGTAGAACAGCTGAAGAATAACCGCAGCGATAAGACCCATGAGGGTGGTCAGCAGGGCGACCTTGATACCGCCGGCCACGAGCGTCGGGCTGATGTCGCCGGCAGCCTGGATGGCGTCGAACGCGCCGATCATACCCACGACGGTACCCATGAAGCCCAACATCGGCGAGAGGGCGATGAAGAGGCCGATCCACGACAGACCCGACTCCATCTGGCCGGTCTGCACCGAACCGTACGATACGACGGCCTTCTCTACGGCGTCGAGACCCTGCTGGTAGCGGTCGAGACCCTGGTAGTAGATCGAGGCGATGGGACCGCGCGTGTTGCGGCATACGTCCTTGGCAGCTTCGATGCCGCCGTTTTGAAGAGCCTCCTCTACGGCGTTGACAAGTTTCTTGGAGTTGATCGTCGAGAGCGACAGGAAGAGAATGCGCTCGATGGCTACGGCCAGACCGATCACAAGGCAGAGCAGCACGGGAAGCATCCAGCCCCAGCCGCCTTCGAGGAACTTCTGCATCAGAATGTGGTGCATGCTCTCGCCGGCGATTTCGGTTTCAGCGGCAACGACCGTCTCCTCGACGGCTGCGGCAGCCTCCTGCGCGAAGGCGTTCACGGTGCCCATGGTGAGGAGGGCCACCGACAGAATCTTAAAAAGTTTTTTCATAGTGGTGTTTGATGATTGATTTGATTAGGTTGTATTCCGTGGTTTTCGTCCGTTCTCTCCGGCCGCCCGATTTTTTGCGTGGACAGGGTTGCTTTTTTCTCTTCCGCTTCGTGCGCATGTCTCGTTTCCGACTTCGGGGACGTTTCCGGACACCCGCCCGCGGAAGCAGACTTCGGAGAAAGACGGTTCTGCTTAATCGTTTGTATATTAATGTTTTATCATGCCATTCATGCCTTTCCGGGGGCCGATTCGGCACGGAAAGGGTAGATTAGCAGTGCGAAATATAAGAAAAAAAATCGTTTTGTGCAACGACTCATGCCGTAAATTCTCCGCGCAGGGGTCGGCGCAGCAGCGCGCGGGTCTCCTCTTCGGGCAGTCCGAGCCCCAGGACGTACATCAGTTTGGTGACGGCCGCCTCGGTGGTCATGTCGTAGCCGCACAGCACGCCGGCCTTTTGGAGCCGCAGCCCCGTTTCGTAGAGCTCCATCGACACCTTGCCGCCGCCGCACTGGGTGATGTTGAGCACCACGATGCCGCGTCCGATCGCCTCGCGCAGCGTGCGGATGAACCACTCGCTCGTGGGGGCGTTGCCGGCTCCGAAGGTTTCCAGCACGACGGCCCGCACGCCGGGTGCGGAGAGCATGGCGCCGAAAATCCGTTCGTCGAGACCCGGGAAAAGTTTGATGACCGCAATGCCGTCGGCCAGCCGTTCGGCGGTCCGCAGTTCGCCGTCGCCGGTCTCGGCGGGGCGGAGGATGGCCGGGAGGTTGTAGGCGATGTTGACGCCCACTTCGGCCAGGGGCGGGTAGTTGTAGGAGCGGAATGCGTTGAGCGCTTCGGCGCTGCGCTTGGTGGTGCGGTTGGCCCGGAACAGCCGGTTCTGGAAGTAGAGCGACACTTCGGGCACCACGGGGCGGCCGTCCGCGCGGGCGCCGGCTATCTCGATGGCCGTGATAAGGTTCTCGCGGCCGTCGGTGCGCAGCACGCCGATGGGTATCTGGCTGCCGGTGAAGACCACGGGTTTGGCCAGGTTCTCGAAGAGGAAGCTCAGCGCCGAGGCCGTGTAGGACATGGTGTCGGTGCCGTGCAGGACGACGAATCCGTCGTAGCGCGCATAGTTGTCGCGGATGAGCGCGGCCAGCGTCAGCCAGTTGGCGGGCGAGACGTTCGACGAATCGATGACGGGCGACAGGGTCTGCACGTCGATGTCGACGTTGAGACGCTTGAGCGAGGGGAACTCGTCGTAGATGCCGCTGAAATCGAACGGCACGAGGGCTCCCGTCGCAGCATCGGTCTTCATGCCGATGGTACCGCCCGTGTAGATGATCAGAATCGAGGATTTCGTCTTATTCATATGGTGTTCCGTTTGGCTGGGTCGGAGGCCGAACATGCGTTCGGCGTTGGCGGTGGTCGCCGCCGCGACGGTTTCGGGCGCGGTGCCTTGCAGTTCGGCCACCTTGGTGCAGATGTGGCGCGTGTAGGCCGGTTCGTTGCGCTCGCCGCGGTGGGGTGCGGGCGTAAGATAGGGACAGTCGGTTTCGAGTACGATGTCGTCGAGCGCCATTTCGCGCACGGTCTCGGCCAGCTTGCTCTTCTTGAACGTGACAACTCCGCCGATGCCGAACAGAAAGTCGCCGCAGGCTTTCAGCCGTCGGTAGGTCGCCGCGTCTTCGCCGAATGCGTGGAATACGCCCCGCAGGCCCGTGCCTCGGAACTCTTCGATGATGGCGGCCATTTCGGACCAGGCGCTGCGCGTGTGCACGGCGACGGGGAGGTCCAGTTCTACGGCCAGGCGGCATTGACGGCGGAATGCCTCGGTCTGCTCGTCGCGGAAATCGGCCGACCAATAGAAGTCGAGCCCTATTTCGCCCACGGCGCAGAACCGTGCGATTCCTTCGGGCGGATTTTTCAGGTATTCTTCGACCGTATCCAGCTCCTCGCGCCAGCGCGGATTGTCGTTGACCGACGTGGGATGGAGTCCCATCATCGGGATGCAGCGGTCGGGGTGGCTCCGGCAGAGTCCGAACAGCCGTCCGTGGCTCTCCGAGTCGATGGCGGGACACAGCATCCGACCGACTCCGGCATCGACGGCGCGTGCCAGGGCCTCTTCGCGGTCGGCATCGAACTCGGGTTCGTAGAGATGGGAATGAGTGTCGACGATCTGCATCTTCGGAGGTGTTTTCGCAGGACAAATGTAATGAAAAATATGCGAATGCCGCTCGGTGCGGACGAATATGCTGCGGAGTGCGGCGGCCTGTCGTCCGGGTCGTGCGGGGGCTCCGTTCCGGGGCCCGGTTCCGCCGTCGGATTCGCGGTGCCGCCAGCTACGGTTTCATGTACCGGTTGCCGGGAAGCTGGCGCAGCAGGCCCGCCAGTTCGAGTCCGAGCAGCGAGGTGGCCAGGCGCCCCGAGTCGAATCCCGTAGCGGCCTGCAAGGTGTCGACGCCGACCGGGTCGGACGACCCGAAAAGAGCCAGCAGCGCCGTTTCGTCGGGCGTGAGGTCCGGCGTTTCGCTTCGGGGCCGCAGGGCGGCGGGGTCGGCTTCGAGGTCCCAGCCCATCTCCACGATGATGTCTTCGGCCGAGAGCACGAGTTGTGCCTTGCGGTGGCGGATCAGATGGTTGGTGCCGGCGGCCGTGCGGTCGGTGGCACGCCCGGGCAGCGCCATGACCGTGCGGTTGTATTCGTCGGCGAAGCGGGCCGTAAGGAGCGAGCCGCCGTTGTCGGGCGATTCGACCACCAGACACCCGGCGCTCAGCGCGGCGATGATGCGGTTGCGGGCAGTGTAGGCGGTGCCGTTCTGGCGGGTCTGGCTGTGCAGCTCGGTGACGAGGGCGCCTCCGTGGTCGAGGATGTCGCGGGCCAGGGCCGTGTGCTGGGCAGGCATCACATCCGGCAGCGGGCAGGGCAGCACGGCCACGGTGGGAATGGCGCATTCCAAAGCGGCACGGTGGGCGGCCGCGTCGATGCCGAAGGCCAGTCCGCTTACGACGACCAGGCGGGGAACCCGTTCGGCCAGTCGTTCCACGAGTTTATGGCACATGCTCTGTCCGTAGGGTGTCATGTCCCGCGTGCCGACAATCGAGAGCGTACGCGCCGCGAGGGCCTGCGGGTCGCCTTTCACATAGAGAACATGGGGGTAGTCCGGGATTTCGCGCAGCAGGGCCGGGTAGTCGGGGTCGGTCGAGGCGATGGCCTTGATGTCATGTTTCCGACAATATTTCACCTCTTTTTCCGCCGCGGCGAATCCCGTGCGCCGCACGATTTGCCGCGCCAGGTCGGGCCGCAGCTCCGCCCGGCCTGTCAGCTCCGCTTCCGTCGCTTCGAAAATCCGCTCCGCCGTCCCGAAGCATTCCAGCAGATGCACGGCTCCCTTCACCCCGATTCCCGGGGTCATTTGCAGAGCGATGTCTTCGAGGGTCATGGCGTGTTTTCGTTGCGGGTTCTTTCGTGGCAGTGATTTCGGTCCGTTTGCCGGCAGGGTCGTCCGACTGGATTTTTCGGTCCGACCTGCGGCCGGTCTCCATCGGGTCGGGCCGTCGGTTGCTTCGGTATGCTGGCCGTTTCTTTTGCGTTCCGGCCTGTGGCCGGTTCGTTCGGTTTCGTTTGGGGGCTGTTTCTGTTTCTGCTGCGGCGCTTCTTTTTCGTAAAGGTACTCCATTTGTGCCGGTTCCGAAAATATATTTCCCCTTTTTCGCGAAAGTTTTGCTTTTTGCAGAATTGTTCGTATATTTGCACTCCCGATACGGTAGACGGAGCGTGCCCGGGTTTTCGGGCCGGTCGTTCAGCCGGGGTGGGGCGCAAGTCTTTCTTCCGTCCGTTTCTGCGTCGGATATTTTTGGTCTGATGGCCGAGTGGTTAGGCAAAGGTCTGCAAAACCTTGTACAGCGGTTCGAATCCGCTTCAGACCTCTGGGTGAAACCGCGAGCAATCTCTTTGCTCGCGGTTTTTTATGGTTGTCAGCGGATTTCGGCCGTAAAAAATGCCGCCTCTTTCCGGGGCGGCATTCGTATGGGGACTGGCCCAACTATTTCTCAGCCTTTTCGACCTTGGCCTTGAACTTGTCGAGCTGGTGTTTGAGGGCGTCGATGGCTTCGTCGACCGCCTCCTCGAAGGTCTTGGCCTGGTGCGAGGCGACCAGGTCTTCGCCGGGCATGCGGAGCGTGATGGTGGCGATTTTGTTGCCTTTTTCGTGGTCCTTATCGAGCTTGAGGATGACGTCGGCTCCCGTCGAGCGTTCCGCGAAGCGGTCCAGCTTCGCCATCTTGGCATTCACGAATTCGACCAGCCGCTTGTCGGCGTCGAATTTTACGGATTGAATCTGCACGTTCATAGCCTTGCGATTTAATTAGGTTGTTCACTCCCCCTTCTTCTCCCGGGGATGGGCTCTGGCATAGACCTCCTTGAGACGGGCGATGCTGTTGTGGGTGTAGACCTGCGTGGCTTGCAGCGATGCGTGTCCCAGCAGTTCCTGGATTTCGCGCATGTCGGCGCCGCCGTTCATCAGATGCGTGGCGAAGGTGTGCCGCAGCACGTGGGGACTCTTCTTGCCTTGAACGCCTGCGCGGGTCAAGCAGTCCCGGACCAGCCGGTAGACCGTCGTGCGGGAGATGCGTCTGCCTCGGTGTGTTAAAAATAGTGCTTTTTCTTCGGAATTGCAAATTTTCTGCCGCTCGATCAGTTCCAGATAGTGCAGAATCTTTTCGCGTACTTCCGCCAGTACGGGTACCAGTCTCTCTTTGTCGCCCTTGCCGCGTATGCGCAGCGAGGCGCAGTCGTCCGACAGGTCGCCGCGGTCGATGCCCACCAGTTCGGCCAGCCGCAGTCCGCAGGTGTAGAAAAGCAGTACGGCCAGCGAGTTGCGTTCGACCGTGAATTCGTCTTGCTCCTCTTCGCATTCGGTCACCAGCGGGGCCATGCGGCTCTCGGGTACGAAGGCCGGCAGCCGGTGCGGGGCCTTCAGCGAGGAGAGCGGTTGCAGTGCGTTCTTTTCCACTGCGCCCGTGCGCTGGAGCCAGCGGAACAGCGTGCGCAGCGACGACAGTTCGCGGTTCAGCGTCGCGGCGCCGATGCGGCCCTTTTCCGTGCGGTCGATCATCCATTCGCGCACCTGGGCCGTCGTCACTTCCCGCGGGTCCAAGTGCGCATCGTCCGTCCCGAGCCACGCCAGAAACCCCTCCACATCGCGGCGGTAGTTGCGCACCGTGAGGGGCGAGTAGCGGCGTTCGGCTTCCAGGTAGCGGATGAATTCGGCAAGCATGGTGTTGGCGGGCAGTCCCTTGTTCGCTCCGTGCGGCTCGGGCTTTCACGCCGGCGAACGGACTCCGATACAAATATACGGATAAGCCGAGCGTAATGCCAAATTTATTTGTGCATTACCGAGGCGAAGTATCTTCAACAAAGTTAAATATAGGAAAAAATCGTTACCTTTACGCAAACCGAATTTCGCCGCGGCAGCGTCCGACATCCTCTCGGCCGGCCTTTCAGCATGGTCCGGGGGCGTTGGGCATCGTTCGCGGCCCGAATTGTCTTTTTTGCGATGAAAGAATCCTGGAAACCCGGCACGGTGCTCTATCCCCTGCCGGCCGTGCTGGTCAGTTGCGGCGCCGCGCCCGAAGAGTACAACATGCTCACCGTGGCGTGGACCGGAACCGTCTGCTCCGAGCCTCCGATGTGCTCCGTCTCCATCCGGCCGTCGCGCCACTCCTACGACATCATCCGCCGTACGGGCGAGTTCGTCATCAATCTCACCACCGAGTCGCTGGCGCGGGCCGCCGACTGGTGCGGCGTGCGTTCGGGCCGCGATTTCGACAAGTTCCGCGAGATGGGGCTGACGCCCGGCCCGGCGCTGCATGTCGCGGCGCCCATCATCGTCGAGTCGCCCGTCAACATCGAGTGCCGCGTGCGGCAGGTCGTGCCCCTCGGGTCGCACGACATGTTCATCGCCGAGGTGGTGGGCGTGCAGGTCGATGCCGAGTTCATCGACCCCGACAGCGGGAAGTTCTGCCTGGAGCGCGCCTGCCCGATCGTCTATTCCCACGGCGAATATTTCGCGTTGGGCCGGGCCCTCGGCCATTTCGGTTGGTCGGTGCGCAAGAAGCCTGCGGCGAAGGCGGTTTCGAAGGCGGCTTCCGGGGCACCGGCGAAGCACTCCGTCTCTTCCGCTTCTTCCGCCGGAAAGACGCCGCGGACCGGCAGCGGACGACCGAAAAAGAGGTCCGCCGGAAAATAGCGTCATAATTCGCTCTGCGTCAGCCCCCGAAAAATTTTTCGGGGGTTTTTCTTGACAAGGGCCCTTTCGCGATATTATATTTGTACGGGCGTTCGCCCGTTTTCCATTCTTGTGGCCGGAGTTCTTCCGGCAGAATCGCTCTCTTCCTCTTTTTTCGGGTGCGCCGCTGCCGCAGCGGAACCGGAACATTCTTCATGCTTGTCCGTAAAATGTTCCTCTGTCGTTTTCAGCGGCTCTCGGAGCTGTGCGGGCCGCAACCTCCTCCGGCGAAGGCCCGCAACCGTCCGGCTGGCGCCGGGCGTGCCCCGCAGGCTGCGGTCCGATGACAATCATAAACCGCTCCGAACGATAGTCCGAATAGAGAATCGACAGAGGGGTATTTTGCTGATAAGTCCTGAATTCTTTCATCCGTTCTCCATGCCTGTTTCTTCCCAGCCCCGCCGGGTCGTTTCGCCGTGCCGCGAGCGGCTCCGCAAGCGCAACCGGGTCGTCGCCGCCCGTTATTATTATTGGACCGAGCTGCACCGCCGTCGCGAGGACGACGTGCTGCGGCTGTTGTGCGACAACGAGTTCTTCGTCGAGGAGCGCACCATTGTCAATGCCATCGCCGGACAGAACGACTACCTGACCGAACTGATCCGCAGCCGCATTTCCTGCCGCCAGCTGCGGCGTCTCTATCCGGGTTTCGACTGGTCGAGGTAGCGGCGTCTCCGGGTCCGTTTCTTCCTCCTCTCTTTTCTCTCTTTCTCGGTTGTCCCGCCTCGTCTCCGGCGGTCGGGCCGGGCGTGTTTCGCGCGGACCGCCGGATGGTCGGATGCCGGTTGTTCCCGGCCGAATCTCATTCCCAAACTTTTTTAGCTATGACCGAATTTTCATGGTTGGGCGAGCTGTGCGCTTTCGCCCTGCCGAGCGGCTTTCTGGGTGCGACCGTCAGTTGGGCGGTCGGCCGCCGCAAGCGCAACAACGACTTTCTTGCCGAGATGCAGCGTTCGATCGACCTGTTGAGCGAGAAGTACAACCAGGTGTTGCAGGAGAATGTTTCGCTGCGGCAGGAGAAAGCCGACTGGCAGGTGTCGCAGCAGGTGTTGCTGGCCAAGGTCGACCGATTGACGCGCGAGGTCGAAAGTCTGCGCCGGAATCTCAAAAACGAAAAAGCATGAGAAAAATTTGTCTTGTCCGGTTGGCGGTCGCCGGTCTGTTGGCCGCTTCGGCCGTTTCATGCGCCGCATCGCGGAGCAGCGTGCGGTCGTCGTCGGAGCGGAGTTCCGTATCGCGGTGCGTCGAGACCGATTGCCTGACCCGGGTGTGCGACCGGGCGACATGGGAGGCAGTCGTGCGGCAGGAGACGGAAACTTTTTTCGACCCCGTGCCGGCCGCGTCGGTCGCCATGGAGGTGCCGTTGTCGGCATTTGATTCGTTGCCCGAGGGGGTGCGTTTCGCCGTGCACGAGGGGCGTTTGGAATTGTCGGCCGAGCGGCGGGGCGACCGGCTGGTGCTCGGGGCCCGCAGCGACAGCCTGGCCCGGAAGACCCTCCGTTCTTCGCGCACCGAGACGGTCCGTCGCAGCGATACGGTCACTGTCCGCACCGCCGAGCATCGCTCCGTCGCCGTCGATTCGCTTTGCTGCGCTTCGGCCGTCGCCGAAACCGCTGCCGCTCCTTCCCGCTTCGCCGGCCGGTGGTGGTTCGTCGCCGGGTTCGTGCTCTGCGCCTTGTTCTTCGTCCGGTTGCGGAGATAGTCTTTGCATGCGGTTCTCGGGGCCGTTTTCCCGAGGGGCGTCGTCAAACGAAATGCGGCCGTTGCTGATGCAACGGCCGCATTTTCTTTGCAGGCCCTGTAAGCCGGGTTCTGTGCCCGGGCCGGAGCCCGGGTCTCTGTCATTTATCTACGACGGCGGTCACCCGCCGCCTCCAGCAACCTACCCCCCGGCATCGGGCGAGCAACCCTCGTTTGCCGGTATACACGGTCTTGCAACCCGCGGGACGTACGGCCGGGCGGCATCGCTGCCCCCGCGGTGGGCTCTTACCCCGCCTTTTCACCCTTACCCGTCGGCCGGAGCCGGCGGGCGGTCGTTCTCTGTTACGCTCCCATACCCTCACGGGTATCAAGTCGTTAGCTTGCGCGGCGCTCTGCGTTGCCCGGACTTTCCTCCCCCGGTTTCCCGGCGGCGACAGAGCGGGCCTGCCCTGCAAAATTAAGAATTAAAAATGAAAAATTAAGAATTAAAAATCGGGATTATGCACTTTCGTGTTGTGGAAACGGCCGCAGCCTGCGGGGCACGCCCGGCGCCAGCCGGGTTTCGGAAAGAGTTTGCAGGCCCGCCCCTCCCAGAGAAAATCATTTTTCATTGAAGATATTGAACCTCGCCAGCAGAGGGTTGCGGCGGTCGAGCAGCAGCATTTCGATGCAGAGCAGCAGCAGCGCGGCAGCCAGCAAGTATTGGTAGCGTTCGTTGTATTCTTCGAAGCGTACGGTGGCCAGTTCGCTCTGTTCCAGTTCGTTGATGCTCTTCACTATCTCGTCCAGCCCGAGCGATTGCTTCGTCGCGCGAACATAGGCGCCGCCCGTGATGTCGGCAATCCGCGCAAGCATCTCTTCGTTGAGTTTCGAGACCGCCATGTCGCCTTTTTCGTCGCGGATGAAGTCGCCGTCGATGCGGATCGGAGCTCCTTCGGGCGTGCCGATGCCGATGGTGTAGATGCGCACGCCTTGCGCCGCCGCACGTTCGGCCACGGCCAGGGCGTCGTCTTCGTGGTTCTCACCGTCCGTTATCAGCACGATCGCCCGGCTGCGCGTCTCTTCGGTGCTGCCCGAAAAGGCCAGCAGCGACTGTTTCAGCGCCTTGCCCACGGCCGTGCCCTGCACCGACACCAGCGAGGGGTCGATGCGGCGCGCGAAGGCCTTGGCCATGCGGTAGTCCGAGGTCACGGGCAGCTGCACCTTGGGTTCGCCGGCGAAGACCACCAGTCCCACACGGTCGTTGCGCAGGCCGTCGAAAAGTTTGTCTACGGCATATTTGGTGCGTTCCAGGCGGTTGGGTTCGAAATCTTCGGCCAGCATCGAGTTCGACACGTCGACGGCAATTATCATTTCGATGCCCTGCGCCTTCTCTTCGCGGAGCTTCGAGCCGAACTGCGGCCGTGCGGCGGCCAGCGCCAGCAGGGCGTATGCCGTGCAGAAAACAATGAATTTCATGGTCGTGCGGCCGGTCGACACGTCGGGCATCAGTTCGCGCAGGGTCTCCGCGCAGCCGAAGCGGGCCAGACGCCGGCGCCGCATGACCGCCGCCGCGGCGAAGAGCGCTGCGAAGGCCGGAACGGCGGCCAGCAGCCACAGATATTGGGGATTGGCGAATCGGAACATGGTGTCAGGGAATGCGTTTGAGAAGAAGCGTCGCGACGAGGAATTCGGCGGTCAGCAGCCCGATGCCCCACAGCAGCCAGGCGAGGAAAAGTTCGTGGTAGGATACATGCTCCGTCACTTCCACCTTGCTCTTTTCCAGCCGGTTGATTTCGTCGTAGATGGCTTTCAACTTGTCTTTGTCGGTGGCCCGGAAGTAGCGGCCGCCGGTGGTTTCGGCAATCGAGCGCAGGGTCTTTTCGTCGATCTCCACCTTCATCATCACGGTGCCGCCCACGGGTGTGCCGTAGATGTCGTAGGCAGGGTAGGGGGCCATGCCTTGCGTGCCTACGCCGATGGTGTAGACTCGGATGCCTTGTGTCCTGGCGATTTCGGCAGCCATGAGCGGGGCCATTTCGCCGCGGTTGTTGACACCGTCGGTCAGCAGGATGATTACCTTCGACTTGGCTTCGCTTTCGCGCAGGCGGTTGATGGCCGTGGCCAGGCCGTGGCCGATGGCCGTGCCGTCTTCGATAACGCCGCAGCGGATGCGTTGGAGCATGGTTTGCAGGGTCCCCTGGTCGGTCGTCAGCGGACTTTGGGTGTAGGCTTCGCCGGCAAAGGCCACCAGGCCGATGCGGTCGCCCGTGCGGTCGGCGATGAACGCTCCGGCCACTTCCTTGCCCGCCGTGATGCGGTCGGGTTTGAAGTCGCGGGCCAGCATCGAGGTGGAGACGTCCAGAGCCAGTACGATGTCGATGCCTTCGGCCGAGGTGTTGCTGTATTCTTCGATGGCCTGGGGCCGCGCCAGGGCCACGATAAGGAGTCCCAGGGCCGTTGTCCGCAGGGCGAAGGGCAGGTGGCGCAGGTAGCGGCGCAAGGTCTTCGGCGCATCGGCCAGTCCGTCGACCGAGGAGATGCGGATGGCCGCTCCGCCCCGCAGCGTCCGCCACACATAGTGGCCCGCCAGCGGCAGCAGCAGAACCAGCAGCCAGAGCAAATGCGGATTATGGAAATTCATGGTCGGTTTTTATCTATGAATCGGGGGCGCGGTCTGTGCCCCTGCCGGGTGCGATGTTTTACTTTTCGCCTTTCACTTTTCACTTTTCAATTTTCACTGTGGCAAATCACCAGTTCTTCCTGCCTCGCACCACGCGTCCTTGTTTTTCTTTAAGTTTGTCTTGGGTCCGGTCTTCCTGGGCCTGAATGGCGTCGAGCATCTGTTCCGCCTCTTGTTCGGAGATGCCGGAGGGCTGGGGCTGCCCGCCTTGTTGTTCCTGGTTCTCGTCTCCGTCCGGATTCGCAGGGTTCTCTTCCGGTTGTTCCTCGCCGTCTTCGTTCGAGTCGTTTTGCTGCGATTCCCGGTCTTGTTGTTCGCCCTGTTGTTCGTCTTGCTCGCCGTTTTGTTGTTGGTCCTGGTCGCCTCCACTTTCTCCACCGCCGCCATTGTTCGGGTCTTCCTGCTGTTGTTCCAGCAGTTTCTTGGTGTAGGCGTAGTTGTATTTGGCTTCCATGTCGTCCGGATTCAGCAGCAGCGAGCGGCGGTAGCTTTCGAGCGCTTCCTTGTATTTTTGTTGATGGAACTGCGCGTTCCCCAGGTTGTAGTGCGCCTCGGCCCGTTCGGCGTCGGTCCGCAGCGTGTCGGCCGCGGCCCGGGTCATGGTCTGCTCGGCCTTGTCGTACATCTCGGCTTTGCAGAGGGCGTTGCCCAGGTCGTAGAGCGCTTCGTTGCATTCCGGGGCCTTGTCCAGCGCCTGCGTGTAGCGTTCGATGGCCCCTTTGTAGTCGCCGCGGTCGTAGAGACGGTTGCCGCGGCGTACGTCGCGGCGTTCGGGCATCTTCTGCGCATGGGCTCCTGCAACGGCAAAAAGAAAAAGTATGTAAAGCAGTCGTCGCATCATGCTATCGGTTTTCGGGGGTCTCCTCCGCCTGCTCGGTCGCCGGCTTGGTCTCCTCCACAAAATAGTAGGCGTTCAGATAGTGGGTCTCGTTCTCTTCGGCTCCGGGCGCCGCCTTGGCGAATTTCACCAGGTCGGCGTCGCGCAGCAGGGCCGCCAGGTCCGTGCGCGCCTTGTCGGGCAGGCCGAGCGGCCGCAGGGCCGTCAGGATTTCGTCCGAGGTCATCTCCATGGCCCCTATCTCCCAGCGGCGCGCCATGTAGGTGCGCAGGATGTCCGTCAGCCCCGAGTAGTATTGTTTGTGGCGGTTGTTCTGCCACAGTTTCTGATGGTGCAGCGCCTCCAGCGCCCGGATCGCTTCGACATGCGGAGGCAGGGGCGCCGGCGCCCGGAAAAGCTGCCCCAGCGTCGAGCCGCGGCGGCGCAGCCAGCAGTATCCCCCGACCGCCAGCAGCGCCAGCAGCAGGAGCGCCAGCAGACCCCGCAGCAGGTATCCGCTTATTTCACCCATGCGGAACGGCATGCCGCGTTGCGGCTTCAGGTCGTAGATCGACTGCGACGTCGAGTCTATCTCGAACGTGGCTACGTTCAGTTCCAGGTCGTTTCCCGTGCGGAGCGTGTCGACGATGTTCTTGTCGGCATAGAGCACTTCGGCCGGGCCGAAATTGTGGTGTCCTTCTTCGAAAACGGCCAGCCGGTAGCGTTTGCGCAGTTTCAGGCGGCGTCCTTCGCGCAGGAGCGTGTCGACGGGCGCATCTTCCACCAGCACCAGGCCGCCGGGGTTGTCGCCGGGCCGGAATACCGGGAAGTTCACCACCTGCACCAGGTCCTTCTCCACTTCGATGACGTAGTCGAAGCGGTCGCCTATCATCACGCTGTCGGGTTCCACGCGGGCTTCGACCGTGGGCCGCTGGGCCCGGGCGCCCGGCGCCGTCAGGAGCAGCAGCGGTAGCAGGAGTCGTTTCATCGTTGTCTGAATAGTTTGATCAGTTCGGCTACGTAGTCGCCGTCGGTGGCTACGGTCGCCGTGTCGATGCGGCGGTGGCGCAGCAGTTCGTCGACCGAGGCGGTGCGGCGGCGCCACGCTTCGGCATAGTGGTCGCGGACCGCACGCGACGAGGTGTCGACCCACACCTTGCGGCCGGTCTCGGCGTCTTGCAGTTCCACGATGCCTACGTCCGGCATCTCGGCTTCGCGCGGGTCATAGACGCGGATGGCCGCCAGGTCGTGTTTGCTGCCGGCAATCTTCAGGGCGTCTTCCAGCGCTTCGCGGTCCTGCGCCGGGTCCAGGAAGTCGGAGAGGATGAAGGTCGTGCAGCGTTTCTTGTTCACGTTGGTCAGCAGCCGCAGCGGTTCCGAGAGCCGGGTGCCCGCCGATTCGGGCCGGAAGCCCACCAGTTCGCGGAGGATGGTCAGAATGTGGCTGCGTCCTTTCTTGGGCGGGATGAACTTCTCCACCTTGTCCGAGAAGAAGATGCAGCCCACCTTGTCGTTGTTCTGCACCGCCGAGAAGGCCAGCACCGCGGCTATCTCGGTGATGACGTTCTGCTTGAGCCGGTCCGTCGTGCCGAAGGTGCGCGAGGCCGATACGTCGACCAGGAGCATCATCGTCAGTTCGCGTTCTTCCTCGTAGACCTTGATGTGGGGCTTGCACGAGCGGGCCGTCACGTTCCAGTCGATGTCGCGGATGTCGTCGCCGACGCGGTATTCCCTCACTTCGGAGAACGACATGCCGCGTCCGCGGAAGGCCGTGTGGTACTTGCCGGCGAATATTTCGTCGGAGAGGCCGCGGGTCTTGATTTCGATTTTGCGGACGCGCCGGAGCAGGTCGTTTTCGTTCTCCCGCATCGCTTTAGGGTACGATTACGTTGTTCAGTATCTCGGTCACTATCTCTTCCGAGGTGATGTTTTCGGCTTCGGCTTCGTAGGTCAGGCCGATGCGGTGCCGCAGCACGTCGTGGCACACGGCGCGCACGTCTTCCGGAATCACATAGCCGCGGCGGCGGATGAAGGCATAGGCGCGGGCCGCCTTGGCCAGCGAGATCGAGGCTCGGGGCGAGGCGCCGCAGGCGATCAGGTTCTGCAATTTGCCCAGGTCGTATTCGCCCGGTTCGCGCGTCGCGAAGATGATGTCGATGATGTACTTCTCGATTTTCTCGTCCATGTAGACGTCTTCCACCACCTTGCGGGCTTTCACGATGTCTTCGGGCGAGATCACCTTGTTCACTTCCGGCATGCCGGCGCCCGAAAGGTTCATCCGTACGATGTCGCGCTCCTCCTGTTTGTTGGGGTAGGAGATTTTGGCTTTCAGCATGAAGCGGTCCACTTGCGCTTCGGGCAGCGGGTAGGTTCCCTCCTGTTCCAGGGGATTCTGCGTCGCCAGCACCAGAAAGGGGCGCGGCAGGGCGTAGGTCTCTTCGCCGATGGTCACCTGCCGCTCCTGCATCGCTTCCAGCAGGGCCGACTGCACCTTGGCCGGCGAGCGGTTGATTTCGTCGGCCAGCACGAAATTGGCGAAGATGGGGCCTTTGCGGACCACGAAATCTTCGTTCTTCTGCGAGTAGATCAGCGTGCCTATCAGGTCGGCCGGCAGCAGGTCGGGCGTGAACTGTATGCGCGAGAATGCGGCGTCGACGGCTTTGGCCAGCGTCGTGATGGCCAGCGTCTTGGCCAGTCCCGGCACACCCTCCAGCAGGATGTGGCCGTTGGACAGCAGACCTATCAGCAGGGTGTCGACCAGGTGTCCCTGGCCCACGATTACCTTGCCCATTTCGTTGCGCAGCGTGTCCACGAAGACCGATTCGCGTTCGATGCGTTCGTTGAGTTCCTTGATGTTGATGACTTCGCTCATATCCGTTCGTTTGTATTCTTTGTATGCTCGGTGCCGGGTCCGCGGCAGGACGGCTTCGTCTGCCGTTAACGGACGCAGACACAAAGATATTGCAAAATTCCGAAAAAAGGTCGCCGTTTTTTCTTCGTTCCGCGTTTTTTCCGCATAGTCTCCCGGCTGCGCCCGTCCCCGGGGGCTCCGAAGGCCTTTCGAATATCTCCCGCACCTCCGGGCCCGGCTCCCCGGCATCCTCCTCCGGCAATAAAATACGGACAGATTTGTTTTTGCGCCCGACTTTTCATATCTTCGAACCTTATGAACACATTCCGCAGACTTTTTCTCTCGTGCACCCTTCTTGCTTCATTGGGCGGGTGCCGTTCGCTCGGCCCGGACGAGGTCCGTTTCGCCGGCTTCTCCTATGTCGGCCGCGACGCCCGTTTCGAGCGTGCCGTCGATTCTTGCAGCGAGTATCTCAACCCCGTGCTCGCCGGATTCCACCCCGACCCGAGCATCTGCCGCAAGGGCGACGACTACTTCCTGGTCAATTCGTCGTTCACCTTCTATCCCTCGATTCCCATCTTCCACAGCCGCGACCTCGTCCATTGGCGCCAGCTGGGTTTCGTGCTCGACCGTCCGGAGCAGGTGCCGCTCGATTCGCTGCGCTTCAACCGCGCCATCTACGCTCCCGACATCAGCTACAATCCCCATAACGACACCTTCTACGTCATCAACACCTGCGTCGACGGCATCGAGAACTTCATCGTCAAGTGCCGCGACCCGTTCGCCGGCAACTGGTCCGACCCCATCCCGCTGCCCGAGGTCGAGGGCATCGACCCGTCGCTCTTCTTCGACGACGATGGCCGCGCCTACCTCCTGCACAACGGCATGCCTCCGGGCGAGCGGCAGTGGAATTCCCACCGGGCTCTGTGGCTCTGGGAGTTCGACACCGTTGCCGACCGTGTCGTCGGCGAGCCCGTGCTGCTGCTCGACGGCGGCGTCGATTTCGCCGCGCAGCCCGAATGGCTCGAAGGGCCCCATATCTACAAGCACGACGGCGAGTATGTCCTGCTCGCCGCCGAGGGAGGCACCTACGAGGGCCATTCGCAGGTGGCGCTCAAGTCTTCGTCGGTGAAAGGCCCCTACGTGCCCTATCCCCGCAATCCGGTCCTCACGCAGCGCGACCTGCCCGCCGACCGGCCCGACAAGGTCACCAGCACCGGCCATGCCGACATGGTGCGTACGCCCGACGGGCAGTGGTATTCCGTCTTCCTCGGATGCCGCCCCTATGCCGACGATTTCTACAATACCGGGCGCGAAACTTTCCTGCTGCCCGTCACGTGGGACGACGGATTCCCCGTCATCCTGCCGCCGGGCCGGGCGGTGCCTACCGTCGTCCGCAAAGAGGGGTTGCAGCCCGACCCTGCGCTCCGTCCCACGACCGGCAACTTCGCCTGGTCGACCGATTTCTCCGAGGGACTCGACGACCGCTGGCTCATGATACGCACGCCCCGCAGCGAGTGGCTGCGCACCGACGGCCGGGGTCTCGTGCTCCGCGACAACGGCCATACGATCGACCTTGCGGCCAATCCCGCATTCGTGGGCGTGCGGCAGCAGCACACCGACTTCACGGCCGAAACCACGGTGGCTTCCGCTGTTTCCGAGGGGCGTTTCGGAGGCTTGGCGCTCTTCCAGAACGAGCGGCATTACCTCCTCTTCGGCCGGACGCACGACGCTGTGGTGGCCGTCCGGGCCGACGGCGGGGCCGAAATGCTGGCTTCCGTGCCCGTCGGGGAGGCCGACGCCGCCAAATCCCTGACCTTACGCGTGCTGGGTTCGGGCGGCCGCTGCGACCTCGAATATGCCTGGGGCGACGGACCTTTCACCGTGCTCGCGCAGGATGTCGACACCCGCTGCCTGAGTACGCACACGGCCCGCGGTTTCAACGGCGTCATCATCGGGCTCTACACCGGGCGGCTTTCGCCTGCGGCGCTTGCATCGGGCGAATAAAAGTTGTAATTTTGCCCGCATGGAACCGGATTCTGTTTCGAAGATATTGGAGGGACTCAATCCCGCGCAGCGCGATGCGGTCGTCAACTACGATTCGCCGTCGCTCATCATCGCCGGCGCCGGCTCGGGCAAGACGCGCGTGCTCACGTCGCGCATGGCTTATATGATTCTCAATGGCGTGCCTGCGGACAGTATTTTGGCGATGACCTTTACGAATAAGGCTGCCACCGAAATCCGCACCCGAATCATCGATATGGTTCCGGATCCGCTGTCGAAAGACCAGGCGCGCAGAATTTGGATGGGGACATTCCATTCGGTCTTTTTACGGTTATTGCGTGTTTACGCCGACCTGTTGGAATACCCCAAGACATTCACAATATACGATTCGTCGGACAGCCGGAATCTGATAAAGAGCATTGTAAAGGAACTCGACCTCGACGATAAAAAATATACTCCGGCCCGCCTCGCCTCGCGCATCTCGTTCGCCAAGAACGCGTTGATTACGCCTGGCGCCTATTTGGCCAACGGTTCGTTGGCTGTCGAGGACTGGCGTGCTCAGATTTCTGAGTTCGGTAGGATATACAATATTTATTGCGAACGTTGCAAGCATAACGGCGCTATGGACTTCGACGATATTCTGTTGCAGACTAATATTCTGCTGCGTGATTATCCTGAGGTTTTAGCTCGCTGCCAGAAGCAGTTCCAATATATTCTCATTGATGAGTATCAAGATACCAATCATGCTCAGTATATCATTATCCGGCGTCTCTCGCAGACCCATTCGCGGGTGTGCGTCGTGGGCGACGATGCGCAGTCCATCTATTCGTTCCGAGGGGCTACGGTCGATAATATTCTGACATTTCAAAAGGATTTCCCTGATGCGCGGATATTTAAGCTGGAGCAGAATTATCGTTCTACCCGGACGATTGTCAATGCGGCTAATTCCGTAATTCAGCATAATTCCAAACGGTTGGACAAGACCTGTTTCTCCGAGGGCGACCAGGGCGAGAAAATCCGTGTGCTCAGGGCTTACAACGACCGCGAGGAGGCCGAGCTGGTGGTCTCCGACCTGCGCGACCGCGTGCGGGCCGCCGGCGACGAGTGGGCCGAGTCGGTCATCCTCTACCGCACCAACAACCAGTCGCTTGTGTTGGAGGAGAACCTGCGGCGCCGCGGCATCCCTTACCGCATCTACAAGGGTTCGTCGTTCTACGACCACAAGGAAATCAAGGACCTGATGGCCTACATCCGGCTGGTCATCAATCCGCGCGACGACGAGGCTTTCCGCCGCATCGTCAACTACCCTGCGCGCGGCATCGGCGACACTACGGTCGACCGCATCGCGCAGCTGGCCGCCGAGCGCGGCGTCTCCATGTGGGAGGCCGTCGACGCCTTGGTCGCCGAGCCGCCTGCCGACGCCGTGCAGCGGGCCATCGTCCGCAAGGTCGCGGAGTTCGTCGCCATGATTCGCACGCTCTCGCTGGCCCGTACCGAAAAGGGGCTCTACGACTTCGGTCTGGAGATTGCGTCGAAGTCGGGCATCCTCGCCGTCTACCGCAAGGAGAATTCCCCCGAGGCCACGTCGGCCCTCAACAACATCGAGGAGCTTTTGAACTCCATGCAGCTCTTCAAGGAGCAGCGCGACGCCGAAATCCGCGGCGGCGAGCGGCAGCCCGACGAGGAGGCCACCATCGAGGAGTGGTTGCAGAACGTCATGCTCATGACCGACATGGACAAGGACGACCCCGAGGACCGCAACAAGGTGACCCTGATGACCGTCCATTCGGCCAAGGGGCTCGAATACAAATACGTCTACATCGTGGGTCTCGAAGAGAACCTCTTCCCCTCGCAGCGGGCCATGGAGTCGCCCGACGGCTTCGAGGAGGAGCGGCGCTTGTTCTACGTGGCCCTCACGCGCGCCAAGGTCGCCGCCACGCTCTCCTATGCCGAGATGCGTTTCAAGTGGGGCAACATGGAGTTCTCGCGCCCCAGCTGTTTCCTGCGCGAAATCGACCCGCAGTATCTCGAAAACGTCGTCGAGCCCGACGATGACCGCGTACCGCACCGCGAGGAGGGCGGTTCGGCCATCGACGAGCTGCGCCGCCGCTTCGACTACCGCTTCCAGCAGAAAGGGCAGGCGCCTCGCGAGGACGAACACGGCTACGGCAGCGGTCCGGCCCGGCGTTATCCGGCGCGTTCGGCGCAGGGGGCCGGCAGACCGCAGGGCGGTTATCCTTCCGGCGGCAGCCGGCAGGGAGGCAGCTATGGCGCCGGCGGAAAATACGGCGCCTCCTCTTCCGGCAGCCGGGGAAACGCTTCGTGCTACGGTGCTTCTTCCGGCAGCGCCCGTTTCGGCGGTGCTCCGGCAGGCAGTTCGCGTTTCGACGCTCCGAAGCCGCGCACGGCGCCCGATCCGGCCTTGGTGCGGACGCCCCGCCCCTCCACCGAGGGTATGCGGCGGCTCGATACCCGCCCCGCATCGTTCGCTCCGGCTCCTTCCGCCGCCGCTTCGGCCGGCGATTTTGCCGTCGGCCAGCGCGTCGAGCATCCCAAGTTCGGCGTCGGCATCGTCCGCCGCATCGAGATGCTGGCCGGCGACCACAAGCTGGTCATCGCTTTCGACGGCGCGGGCGAAAAGACCCTCCTGGCCAAATTCGCCAAACTGAGTAAATTATAAGTGAAAGGAGAACATATGCAATAAATCCGCTCCGATGTCGGAGCCGTGAAGCAAAGAACGGACTAAAAGCGTTAAGCGCAGGGGCCGGTTTGCTTGCAAACCCGCGAATAGGCGCCCGGAGCAAGCGTTAGGCCGTTCTTTGTAGGCGGAGATAGTCGGGAGGAGAGGTTAACTGCGCTTCGCTTGTTTTCCTCCTCCTTGCGAGGCATAGTCCGCAAGCGGCCTCTGCTCTCGCTGCGAGCGTCGGTTTTTCCGCCGCTTTTTGCCGGAACAAAAAGCGGCTAAAAGACAAATATCTGATAAAGGAATATGGTTATACCTGCTATTCCCCTCGTTTCGGTCTGCATGACGACCTACAACCACGAGCCCTACCTGCGGCAGGCCATCGACGGCGTGCTGGCGCAGGAGGCGCCTTTCGGCGTGGAGCTCGTGCTGGGCGAGGATTGCAGCACCGACGGCACGGCCGCCATCTGCCGCGAGTATGCCGAACGCTTCCCCGACCGGGTGCGCCTGGTGACCTCCGGGTCCAACGTGGGGTGGCGGGCCAACTACCGCCGTACGTTCGAGGCCTGCCGCGGCAAATACGTGGCTTATTGCGACGGCGACGATTGGTGGGACGACCCCTCCAAGCTGCGCCGGCAGGTCGAGTTGATGGAGGACGATCCCGGGTGCGGCATGTGCTTCACGCGGGCCCGCAATTATTATCAGACTTCCGGCACCTTCACGCCCGACGAGGAGGAGCACTTCACCGATTTCGACCGGCTCCTGCTGCGTCTCACCATCTGCAACTGCGCCACGCTGGCCCGGCGCGAGCTGATAGCCCGTTATTACGACGAGGTGCACCCCGAGCGGCATCCCGAATGGCTCACCGACGACGCGCCCATGTGGCTGTGGTTCGCCGTCAACAGCCGCGTGCGCTTCATCCCCCTCTTCACGGCCGTGCACCGGCGCCTCAGCGTGAGCGTCAGCCACAATACCGACTACCGCAAGCGTATCGCTTTCTGCGATTCGCTGATGGACATAAGCCTTTGGTTCGACACGCACTACGGCACGGGCCGCAACCGTTTCCGCATCTTGCGCCGCCGCAGTTCGGTGGCGTTGTGGGTGCTTTCGTTCTGCGGTCCCGTGAGCGAGTACCTCGCCCGGTGGCGGCGCGACGTGGCGGCGGCGCCTCGGCTGCTTCTCTGTCCCGAGGGGGCGGGCCTGCTGGTGAAAAAGGTGTTGTTCCGGCGCGAAAAAACGAAGAAACCATGACACTCCGACAGCGTTACGACGGCATCATAGGCTGGTTCTCCGAGCACATGCCCGTGGCCGAGAGCGAGTTGCACTACGAGAATCCCTACCAGTTGCTGGTGGCCGTCATCCTCTCGGCCCAGTGCACCGACAAGCGGGTCAACATGACCACGCCGGCCCTTTTCGAGCGCTTTCCCACGCCGCAGGTCATGGCCGGGGCGACGGCCGAGGAGATCTATCCCTACATCCGCAGCATCTCCTATCCCAACAACAAGGCCAGGAATCTGGCAGGCATGGCGCGGATGTTGTGCGAGGAGTTCGGCGGCGAGGTCCCGACCGACCTCGACGCCATGCAGCGCCTGCCCGGCGTGGGGCGCAAGACGGCCAACGTGCTGGGCGCCGTGTTGTGGCAGCGTCAGGTGATGCCGGTCGACACGCATGTCTTCCGCGTTTCCGAGCGTATCGGGCTCACGACGGGTTCCCGTACGCCGCTGCAGACCGAACTGGCGCTCGAAAAGAACATCCCGGGCCGCCTGCTGCCCGTGGCGCACCATTGGCTCATCCTCCACGGACGCTACGTCTGCATGGCCCGCAATCCGCAGTGCGACGCCTGCGGCATCGCTCCCTGGTGCCGCAAATATGCAAAGGACCGCAAGGACCCGGAAGCCCGCCAGGGCCATAAAAAGTGATTTAATATCGTTCGACTGATGTCGCGGGCTGCGGCCCGTCCGTTCGAACCCTGAATACGGTTGATTATGAAACGACTTCTCGGCACTCTGTTCGCTCTGCTCCTGCTCGGGGCTTGCGGCGACGACAAGACTTCCGACGGCGGGGGCACGCCTCTGCCCAAACCCGCCGGCAAATATGCGACGGTCAACAAATGGATGTATTCCTACATGTCGCAGAACTACCTGTGGCCCGACCCTTTGACCACCATGAAGACCGACTACAGCCTCGATTACCAGAAATTCCTGCAATCGCTGCTCGACGGCGTGGCGGCGCATACGGACGCCCAGGGCCGTCCGCTCAACTACGACGACGGCCATTGGTCCGGCGACCAGCGCGAGTACTACTATTCCTACGTCGACGGTCCCAAGCCGGCATCGCGTTCGGCCGGCGACGAGGTCACCGAGACGGGTTTGTGGTTGTTGCAGCCCGTTCGGATTTCGGAGGCGCAAATAGTCTTTTTCATCGAGACAGTCACGCCCGATTCGCCGGCTTCGCGTGCCGGACTGCGGCGCGGCGACTTCATCACCGAGGTCGACGGCCTGATGATAACGGATCCCACTGTTAAGACTTTGTTGGACAAATGTTATTACGGCCCTTCGGTGCGCCTGCTTCCCAACCGCATCGTGTCCGGAAAGGTGGAGACCTTGACGGAGGTGACCCTCTCGGCCGAGACTTTCACCGACCCGGCCATCTACCGCAGCACGGTGGTCACGGTGGGCGACAAGCGCGTGGGCTACCTGCTCTACATGGGTTTCGAATCGAGTTACGACGAGGAGTTGATTTCGGCTTTCCGGATGTTCCGCGACAACGACATCGACGAATTGGTCGTCGACCTGCGTTACAACGGCGGCGGTGCCGTGCGGTCGAGCACGTTGCTCGCCACGCTCATTTTGGGCGATGCCTACAAGGGCGAAACCTATTGCCGCATGATCTACAATGCCACTCGTATGGCTGCCTTGGGCCAGCCGGGTTTCTACCGCATCGGCGACAAGTCGGTTCCCGACGGCAACGGCACCTATCAGCCCATCGCCGACGCCCTTTCGCAGGCGCTGGGGCTCAAGCGTATCTACGTCATCTGTTCCGGAAAGACCGCTTCGGCCAGCGAGCTGCTCGTCAACGGCCTGCGCGGCTTCGACCTCGAAGTGCGGCTCGTCGGTACGCGCACCAACGGCAAGAACGTCGGTATGGAGGGTTCTGTCGATCGTGAAATCGGCGGCGAGAAGTACACTTTCATGCCCATCACCTTCTATTCCGAGAACGCCAAGGGTTTCCGCGACTACTCCGACGGTTTCGAACCCGATGTGACGGTCGCCGACCCGGCGGGTTATTACCTTCTTCCCGGCGATTTCGCTACACAGGACGACGATTGTTTCCGCATGGTTTCCGAGTGGATCGAAACGGGTGTGCAACCCGTGTTCCAGACCCGTGTTTCCCGGGCGTCGGTAACCCCCCCCCTCGTTGCGCGGCCTCTGCCCGACGCTACTGTCCGGCCGAACCGCCATTCCCAGGGGTCGCTCGTTTTCCGCGAGTAAAGATGCCGGGGCACGATTCGCGGCCGGCGGAGGGCCGGCAGGGGGTCGCAACCCGAAACTACGGTTGAACAGTGAATATCTTGGAGAGCAATATCCAGTTCGTACCCGGTGTCGGCGAGGCGCGGGCGCAGCTCCTCGACCGGGAGCTCAACATCCGCACCGTGGGCGACGTGCTGCGCCACTATCCCACGCGCTACATCGACCGTACGAAGGTCTACCGCATCGCCGAAATCGCCGAGGAGGGCCCTACGCTGGTGCAGTTCCGGGCCCGCGTCACGGGGGTCTCCTACGCCGGCGAGGGGCGCAGGCAGCGTTTTTCGGTCCACGTGCGCGACGCTTCGGGGTCGGCCGAGCTGATTTGGTTCCGCGGCATCAAGTGGATCGAGAAGCGTGTCGAGGTGGGGCGCGAATACCTCATCTTCGGGCGTCCGTCGTTCTTCCGCGGTGAGCTGTCGCTGGCCCATCCCGAGTTGGAGACCGTCGAACAGGCCCTCGCGCGCAAGCCCGAGAGCGGCATGCAGGGCATCTATCCCTCCACCGAGAAGCTCTCCAACGTGCTCGGCACCAAAGGCATGTACCGCATCATCTGCCATGCCTGGGAGCTGGCCCGCGACCACATCGAGGAGCTGCTGCCCGATGCGCTTCGTGCCCGTTACGGGTTGATGCCTCTGCGCGAGGCCATCTACAACATCCACTTCCCCCAGTCGGCCGAGGCGCTCCGCAAGGCGCAGTATCGCCTGAAGTTCGACGAGCTCCTGGGCGTGCAGCTCAACGTCCAGTCGCGGCGTTCGGCCCGCCTGGCCAAGAGCGACGGCTTCCTCTTTCCCAAGGTCGGCGGCGTCTTCAACACGTTCTATACGCAGAAACTCCCGTTCCCCCTCACCGGCGCCCAGAAACGCGTCATCAGGGAGATTCGCAACGATACCGTCACCGGCTTCCAGATGAACCGCCTCCTGCAGGGCGACGTCGGCAGCGGCAAGACCCTCGTGGCCCTCATGTCCATGCTTCTGGCCGTCGACAACGGCTACCAAGCCTGCATGATGGCGCCCACCGAAATCCTCGCTCGCCAGCACTTCGCCACCTTCACCAGGATGCTCGAAGGCCTCGACGTGCGGGTGGGCATCCTGACCGGTTCGTCCAGGCAGCGCGAGCGGCGCAAGGCGCTCCTCGGCATCGCGTCGGGCGAGATCGACATCCTCATCGGCACCCATGCCCTCATCGAGGACCGCGTGCAGTTCGACAATCTCGGCTTCGTGGTCATCGACGAGCAGCACCGCTTCGGCGTCGAGCAGCGCGCCCGGCTCTGGACCAAGAACCGGCGGCCGCCCCACGTGCTCGTCATGACCGCCACGCCCATTCCGCGTACGCTGGCCATGACGCTCTACGGCGACCTCGACGTCTCGGTCATCGACGAGCTGCCTCCGGGCCGCAAACCCATCAAGACCGTCCACTACACCGATTCGGCCCGCCTGCGGCTCTTCGGGTTCATGAAGCAGGAGATCAAGAAGGGACGCCAGGTCTACGTGGTCTATCCCCTCATCCAGGAGTCGGAGTCGATGGACTACAAGGACCTCACCGACGGCTACGAGTCCATCTCGCGCGACTTCCCCCTGCCCGAATACGTCACCACCATCTGCCACGGCAAGATGAAGCCCGCCGACAAGGAGGAGTCCATGCGCCAGTTCAAGGCCGGCGAGGCCCACATCATGGTCGCCACGTCGGTCATCGAGGTGGGTGTCGACGTGCCCAACGCCACGGTCATGGTCATCGAGTCGGCCGAGCGCTTCGGGCTCTCGCAGCTCCACCAGCTGCGCGGCCGCGTGGGGCGCGGCGGCGAGCAGTCCTACTGCATCCTCATGTCGGGCGTCAAGCTCTCCAAGGAGGGCCGCGCGCGGCTCGAAGCCATGTGCGAGACCAACGACGGCTTCCGCCTCGCCGAGCTCGACCTCAAATTGCGCGGCGCCGGCGACGTCAACGGCACCTTGCAGAGCGGCATCTCGCTCGACCTGCGCATCGCCAACCCCACGGCCGACGTGCAGATTCTCACCCTCTCGCGCGAGGTGGCCATCTCGCTGCTCGACGACGACCCCACCCTCTCGCGGCCCGAGAACCGCGGGCTCGCCCTCCTGCGGCACAACTATTCGGGGCGCCGCGAGACCGATTTTTCGCGTATTTCGTAATAATCCTTTTCTTCGCTTCGTTTTTCGTCCGTAATCTTTCGCCCATGAAAAAGCTCCTCTTCGTCATATTCGCCTTCGCCGCTTCTTCGCCGCTCGCCGCGCAGCTCTACCATCCCGGCGAGGTGCTCGAATACCGCGTCAGCTACCGCGCCAAGATGTTTCCCAACACCGAGGCCGGCGCCGTCGAGGTCAGGACTTCCGAAACCGAACGCGACGGACGCGAATACTACCTCGTCGAGGCCGTCGGCCGTACGTTGCCCACTTACCGGTGGTTCTACAATCTCAAAGACACCTACAAGATCTGGGTCGACCCCGCCACCTTGCGCACCGAGTATTTCGAAAGCGACCTCCACGAGAGCGACTACACGTTCCAGAGTTATTTCGACTACGATTGGGACAACAGCGTCGTCCATACCCGCTGGCGCCGCCGGCAGAATCCCTATTCCGAAAAGGAGCTGGCCCTCACGCCCGAAAGCATGGACGCCATTTCGCTCTTCTTCAACATGCGCACGGCTGCGGCCGACGACTTCCGCGAGGGCGAGCCCCGTCTGCTGCGCATGGTCTTGCAGGACACCGTCCGCAGCATCCGTTACCGGTTCCTGGGCCGCGAGGTCAAGAAAATCCGCAACATCGGCAAGTTCAACACCTTGAAGTTCGACTGCCAGCTGGGCACCACCGAGGGTTACTCCTTCACCGACGGCACGGTCTTCACCATCTGGATTTCCGACGACGAGAACAAAATCCCGCTCTACATCGAGTCGCCCGTGCGCGTCGGTTCCATTAATGCCTACATCTCCGCTTACCGGAATCTGAAATATCCCCTCACCAGTCTCATAAAATGACCCGTCCGGCCTGCTGCCGGTTCGCTCCGGGCCGGCAGGCCGGATTCACGGAAAACTATCCCGAACCCATGAATCTCAACATGTTTGTGCGGCGCCGTTCGCACGAGGTCGCTATCGGCGGCGTCACCATCGGCGGCTCCCGCCCCGTGGCGGTGCAGTCGATGACCAACACCGACACCAACGACACCGAGGCATGCGTTGCGCAGATCGCCCGCATCGCCGCGGCCGGCGGCCGTATCGTGCGCCTCACGGCTCAGGGCCGGCGCGAGGCCGAGAATTTGCAGCATATCGCCCGCCGCGTGCGCGAGGAGGGCATCGATGCCGCCCTCGTCGCCGACATCCACTTTCTGCCCGAGGCGGCATCCGTCGCTGCGCAGTACGTCGACAAGGTGCGCATCAACCCCGGCAACTACCGCACCGACCGCGGCCAGCTCGAAGCCCTCATCGCGCAGTGCCGCGAGCGGGGCGTCGCCCTGCGCATCGGCGTCAACCACGGGTCGCTGGCCAAGCGCGTCTTCGACGAGTGGGGCGACACGCCGCAGGGTATGGTCGTCTCGGCCATGGAGTTCCTGCGCGTCTGCCGGCGCGAGGGGTTCGACCGGGTCGTCGTCTCGATGAAGTCCAGCAACACGCGCGTCATGGTCGCCGCCTACCGTTTGCTGGTCGAAGCCATGGAGGCCGAGGGCATGAGCTATCCGGTCCATTTGGGGGTCACCGAGGCCGGCAACGGGCTCGAAGGGCGCATCAAGAGCGCCGTGGGCATCGGGGCCTTGTTGGCCGACGGCATCGGCGACACCGTTCGCGTTTCGCTCACCGAGGCTCCCGAGAACGAGATTCCCGTGGCACAGCTCCTGGCCGACCATTTCGCCGCACGGCCCGGCACCTTCGAGGTGCGCCATCCCGAGCGTTGGTCGCCCGCCGAGTACCGGCGGCGCAGCAGGGTGGCGGTGCCCGTCGTGCACGACGAGCCGATGGAGGGCTTCCGCATCATCGAAGCCCTTTCGGGCAACCCCACGGCCGAACTGAGGGCCGCGATTCTCAACCTCGAACAGCCCGACGAACCCGTCGTCGTGAAGCGTCGCTACGATGATGCTTCGTTGGAGACATTGGCTGTCAAGGCTGCCGCCGACCTCGGTCCCCTGGTGCTCGACGGCTTGGCCGACGGTCTCTGGATCGACGCCCCGGGCCATGCCGCGGCCGACATCCGCAACGTGGAGCTGATGATTCTGCAGGCCGCCCGCGCCCGCTTCTCCCGCACCGAGTATATCGCATGCCCCTCGTGCGGGCGTACGCTCTACGACATCGAACGTACGCTCCGCGACATCAAGGCCCGTACGTCGCACCTCCCCAACCTCCGCATCGGCGTCATGGGGTGCATCGTCAACGGTCCCGGCGAGATGGCCGACGCCGACTACGGCTACGTCGGCGCCGCCCCCGGGTGCATCACGCTCTACCGCGGCCGCACGGTCGTGGCCCGCAACATTCCCCAGCACGAGGCCCTCGACCGTCTCGTCGCCCTCATCAAGGCCGACGGCAAGTGGCAGGAGCCGGAGGACAAAGTGAAAGTTGAAAAGTGACCGGTCGAAAGCCCCGGGCGGGCGGCTGTCGTTTTTCGGCTTGCGGAGTCCTGCGCGGCATCCGCGGTTCTCGCAACAAGGCTCGCGAAGAATCCGGCCGATGCTCTCCATGCGGGAGGGCGGAACCTCTATTGTGAATGGTGCATTTTGAATTATGAATTCCCCGAAAGTTCTTCTCCCTTGTGCCTACCTGCCGTCGGTGCGGTTTTTCGCCGAATTGGTGCGCGGCGGGTGCGTCGTCGACCTCGGCGAGCACTTCATCAAGCGTTCGGAGCGCAACCGGGCCTGCATCCTCGCGGCCGGCGGACCCATGGCGCTGACCGCCCATGTCGTCCGTGCCGACCGTCCGCGCCAGCCCATGCGCGATGTGCGGCTCGACTACTCCAAGCGGTGGCAGCACCAGCATTGGGGCGCCCTGGTCGCCGCTTACAAGGCGTCGCCCTATTTCGACCACTATGCCGGCTTGCTGGAGCCTTTCTACCGGCAGTCGTTCGGGTTCCTCGCCGACTACAATTTGCAGTTGCTCGAAACGCTCTGTTCGGCCGTCCGCATCGCCATGCCCGCCGTGAGCGACACCTACCTCGCCGCCGCTCCCGGCGACCTCGACCTGCGCCCCAAAAACGCGCAGGACCCGGCCTATCGTGCCGGGTCCTACGTGCAGGTCTTCGCCGACCGGCAGCCTTTCGCCGCCGGTCTGTCGTTCATCGATTTGTTGTTCGCCGAGGGGCCGGATAGCCTTTCGGTTTTGCGGCGCAGTTTATCTGCAGGGTGACGCTGTCGTGCAGCTTCCCCGCCGACGCCTTCACCGTCACACGGCCTGTCAGCATCACCGAGTCCGAGCGGTATTGGCAGTCGGCATAGCGTTTCACGGCCACCGTGTCGCGGCCGACGGTCAGCACCGGCGTTCCGGCCGATGAGTAGATGCGGAAGCTCTGCTTCGGCTCGGTGCGGTGCGTCGAGCGTTTGTCGGCTATGTGGAGCGTCTGCTCCCGCTTGTTCCACAGCGCTTTGTACAGATAGTAGGCGTCTTTCCGGCTGCGGCGGTCCAGGGTCATCAGTCCGCAGCCGTTGATGCCGTAGGGCCTGCGGGCCGAGCCGTAGTCGAACATGTTTTCTATCCACACGCCCCACAGCAGCGAGTCGTGTTCGAGCACCCGGGCGTATTCTTCATGGAATCGGGTTTGGCGTTCTTCGGGCATCCGGCCGTTGGCAGGGCGGGGGTGCATCGTGAAGCTGTGATGGTCCAGGAATCCTTCGCCGCCGTATTCGATGGCCGAGCGCAGATGCGACCAGTCGCGTTGCAGCCCTTCGAGCCACACCGTCAGGTTGTCGGGCCGTCCTTTGTTCCAGCCTTCTTCCTTGCGCCATACGATCAGGTCCGTAACGAAGTTCATGGCGCCGTTGCGTTCGCTCACCGCCACGGTCGGGCGCGACGGGTCCGCTTCGCGGGCCGTGCGGTGCAGTTGCCGGATGTAGGGCACTACGTCGTCGCCCGTGGTGCGCATCCGCGAGAAGATGCCCCACATCACCACCGACGGGTGGTTGAGGTTCTGCGCCACGATTTCGCGCAGCTGTTCCAGACCGTTCTGTTCGAAGGTCGGCGTGGCGTAGTAGCCCGCGTCGCTCAGGAAAGGGGCCTGCCGCAGGGGCGTGTCCACCCACACCAGCACCCCTTCTCGGTCGCAGAGGTCGTAGAGCGCATGTCCGTGGGGTATCACGGCCGAGCGCAGGGCGTTGGCTCCCAGCGTGCGTATCTCGCGCAGGTCGGCTTCGTAGTCGGCCGCCGTCAGCGTGCCGGCCGATGCGGCGTTGTCGTGGTAGAGCGTCACTCCGCGCATCTTCAGACTGTCGCCGTTCAGCAGCAGGGCGCTCGGCAGGGCTTTCACTTCGCGGAATCCCGTGCGCACCGACACCCGGTCGCGATGCGCCCCTTCGCCTGCGGTCACCGTCACCGTGTGGAGCGCCGGACGGGACGGGCTCCACAGCTTGGGCGAGGCAATGTTGTAGGCTATCTTCACCGGTTTGCCGTCGAGGCGTACGGTCAGGGTCTTGTTGAGCACCGTGCGGCCGTCGGGCGCCGTGACGGTCAGGGTCAGCGGACAGCTGGTTTCGTCGGTCGAGGTCAGATGCACTTCGATTTCACCTTCGGCCTTGGCCGCCGTGGCGCTTTTCTGATGCACCAGCACTCCGTCGGTGCCCAGGTAGAGGGGCGATACGGCGGTGCGCTCCGTGACGATCAGTTCGGCTTCGCGGTAGAGTCCTCCGTAGAAGTTCATGTCGGCCGACGTGGGCAGTACGTCGTTGCGCGAGGCGTTGCTCACCCGCACCAGCAGGATGTTGTCGGCTCCGAAGCGCAGCCGGTCGGTAATCTCGAACGCAAAGGCCGTGGAGCCTCCGCGGTGGCTGCCGGCCAGGTAGCCGTTCACGAATACGTCAGCCACGTTCTGCGCGCCGTGGAAGCGGATGAAGACCCGCTTCGAGGCCCATTCGGCCGGGATGTAGAGGTCGTTCTGGTAGTTGCCGGTCGTTTCGACCAGCACCCCTTCGAGGGTCGGGTCGTTGTTCCAGCTGTGGGGCAGCGTCACATAGCGGGCGTTGTCGCTCGAAGTTTCCGTCCGGAAAAAGAAGCGCCAGCCTTCGTTCAGCGGGTGGATTTCGCGGGCCTCCAGCGGAGCCCCGAGTGCCAGCATCAGGCAGAGCAGAAGATAACGTTTCATTTCGGAATTGGTTTTCAGTGTTTTTGTTGCGTGCGTCGGCCGTTGGTGTGCGGCGCCGGTAGCGGGGAAGTCGCGCAGGGCGCTTCCGCGGATGGGTTCCGCCCGGGCTTCCGGGCGCGGTTTCCCTTGGGCAAAGATACGAAGAATTTTGGATAAAGTAAGGTTATGGGGAGGAATAAGGTTAAGTGTTTGAGCGGCAGAAATGTTACCTGTTGATTCTCGTCGAGTTGCGAAAAGGCTGAAAAGCAGGATTTCGAGGAGTTGAGCGAGGTTTTCGTTACTTATCCGTTGGCTATTCGCCGTCGTTTTCTCGCCTCGGCATAGACCGAGTAAACTCGGCTCTGCCCTCGGCTTACCGAAAACGTTGCCTTTTCAAAGGCTGGGGAGAGGTTGCAGAAAGCCTCGCTTCTGCTCTCTGAAAACGGTTCTGCACTTCAAGGAACGCTGGTTTTCTCGCAAGAGTTCACGACAAAGGTAGTCGTTTTACTCGGAGTTTCGCAAAAAGACGGCTTCGGAGGTGATGACATAGTATTTTATTCTATGTTCCGCTTTGTTTTTCACGGCTTCAAACAGTTCTATATCAGTTAATTTTGCAAACGATTAATAGAGTTATGAATCACGAGGATATAAAGGTTGCGTTCTACCTTAAAAGAAACGAATCAGACAGTGCGGGTCGTTGCCCCGTCATGGGTCGCTTGACTGTCGGACGTTCGGAATGCGTGTTCAGTGCCAAGATGCTCGCGCCGCGTTCGCTGTGGGTGTCGGGTCGTGCCAAAGGCAAAAGTGCCGAGGTCATCGAAATCAACCGCCGATTAGATGAACTGCGGGCTTCGGCGCTGGCGATCTATCGCGAGCAGTCAGTCGTTCGCGACCGAGTAACGGCCGAGGAGGTCAAATGCCTCCTGCTGGGTATGGCTTTCGGTCAGGAGACGCTGCTCGATTACTTCCGCTCGTATATCGAACATTTCGAGAAGCGAGTAGGCGTAAACCGTACGATCAAATCGGCACGCACCTATCGTTGCGCTTACGAACACGTCGCACGATTTCTGTCCGAGCGGCTGCGGATGTCGGATGTTCCCTTCTCGGCGTTGGATCGGTCGTTTGTCGATAAGTTCGACCTGTACCTGCGCACGGAACGGAGGTTGGCTCCGAGCACCGTCGTTCTCTACATGTCGCGCCTGCATACGGTAATCAATAAAGCCATCACCGCAGGCATCATCACTGCCGACCCATTCTCTGGGTACGAACCTCCGCGTCCTGAGCGCAGGCGACGGTATCTCACACGCGAGGAGTTGCAGCGGCTGATGACTACGCCACTCCCTTCATCAAGGCTTTACCTCGTCCGCGACTTGTTTTTGTTCTCCTGCTATACGGGCATCAGTTATGGTGATATGTGCCGCTTGACCACTGCGAATCTCGAAACGGCAGAAGACGGAACGGTTTGGATCAAGGCGACGCGAGAAAAGACGAAAGTGGAGTTCGAGATACCGCTGCTCGACCTGCCGCTTCATATCATCGACAAGTATCGCGATACAGCGCCGGACGGGAAGTTGCTCCCTATGTACGGAAACTCGGAGTTGAACAAAGGATTGAAACTTCTTGCCGCTGCTTGCGGCATCGACCGCAAGCTGACCTTTCACATGGCGCGCCATACCTACGCTACGGAAATCACGCTCTCGCACGGAGTGCCGATGGAGACGGTCAGCCGTATGTTGGGACACAGCCGCGTCGATACGACGCAGATCTATGCCCAAGTGACGGACAACAAAATCGACATCGACACGCTGTCGCTCGACAAACGAATTGCGGAACGATTTACGGTCGCTATTTAACCACTCCTTAATTACAACAATAATGAAAACTACGAATACTCGCCGCAGCACCTTTGCCGTGCTGTTCTATATCAACCGCACGAAAGTCCGCAAGGACGGCTTGTGCCAGCTCTTGTGCAAGGTAAGCATCGACGCCGAGGCGGCACAAATCGGGACGAAAGTAGCGGTCGTCTCTGCAATCTGGAATCCCACGACAGGGCGTGCCGACGGTCGCGGCCGCAATGCCAACGAAGTAAATCGAGCTATCGACACCTTGACAGACGAAATCAAGGGGCATTACAAGCGAATCAATCTGTCGCTCGGATTCGTAACAGCTGAACTGGTGAAGAATGCCGTGAAAGGCATCGGACAGAAGTCGCTGACGCTGTTGGCATTGTTTCGGGAGCACAACGAGGAGTTCCGCAAGCGCATCGGCATCGACCGCACGAAAGAGACCTACAAATGCTATGTACGCTCTTATAGCCACCTGCGGGAGTTCGTGCAGCGGAAATGCGGGCAGGAGGATATAACCTTACGCAGCCTCGACCGGGAGTTCTACGATGCGTTCGACCTATTTCTGCGGACGTAACACCGGCTGCAACAGATAGCCGACGCCTCCGGCGGGCGTATCGTCATCGGGCGTGTCGGAACGCAGGTCAAAAACGAATCCGGCGCAAACAAGGGCATCAAGATGTAACGACAAAGCCGACGGTATTGCCGTCGGCTTTTATTTATACCGAATCATATTACTCTCCGATTCGGCTTTTCAAATCCATGCGTTCGTGCAGGATTCTCACGATCTCTACGGCACTCTCGGAGACCGTCCGATAGAAAACGATGTGTTTGCCCGTTCGGTATCCGTATAATTCGGCCATGATTTCCGCGTACTCCCGGCCCAGCGGTCGAGAACTGTCGGCTATTTGACGGCAGGTAGCCACGAGCAACGCATAATACTTGTCGGCTTGGGTCTCCGACCATGTTTCGACCGTGTAATTCCAGATGTTCGTGAGGTCTTCGACGGCTTTGTTCGAGAAAAGCAGATCAGCCATTTTTTCGCTGCATTTTCAACGTCCGAAGATGCTGCTGCGGGTCGAAGCCTACGGCAATGCCGCTGCGCAAGCCCTCGTCGATTGCGCTCTTCAACGCCACGACACTGTTTTCCTGCTCCTCCAAAAGCCGCAGGCCGGCGCGCACGACCTCGCTGGCATTATTATAACGTCCCTGTGCGATTGTCGATTGGATAAAATTCTCGAAATAGGCTCCCAAAGCTACCGATGTCGTTTTCATAATTCACTTCCTTTTCCGCAAAGTTACCAATATTTAGTAACACAACAAATTTACGGCCGATTTTATTATCTTTTTCCGAACGAATTATTTTCCCGCTCCTTTTTCAGTTTGCGGAAATTGCTGAAATTACGCTCGATGAACCGCAATACGTCCGATTCGCGATAGAACGTCTTGTGATAGATCATCTGGTAGGGCAAATCCCCGGAGGTACGATACCGTTGCAGCGTACGTTTCGAGATGTTGAGCATCTTGCACAAGTCGTAATTATCCAGCAGTCTGTCGCCGTCGGGCAAAACGGAGAGGCTTTGCTCCGCGGCGGGCGTGCACAACTCTTCGATGTGCTCCAACCGCTTGGCGAGACGTTGCATCCAACCCTCGAAATACTCCCTGTCCAGCATCATGGCCGCCTACTCTTTACACAGGTTTACAGGTATTCGTTCTATTTTTCCGATGAGTTCTTTGTAGGTTTTTACTCCGATAATAAGTATTTTCATAATCCTTTGTTGTTTTGTTTGTTACAAAGGTCGATATTATTTGATACGGTAATAACAAGGTCGGTACGACTTTTTTGCGATAAAATATTCTGCTGATACAATGATTGTTATGTCGATAAAGGAGTTCTGGCGGCAATAAAAAACGTAAATTCATGTCGAAATAAGGCAAACACCGATGTCGGTAATCGCAATTATGGATGGCGGAAACCATCCATAATTTCGTAAAATACTTATTGGGGTAATCATCGGTCCCGTTTTTGATTCGACTATTTCTCCATGCGTTCGATTAAGGCCACTTTCAAACTATCGAGAAACGGAGTTTTCGTATTGCGAATCCGCATGTCGCTGAATGTTCGGGAAATATTCTTGTCCAATTCAATATTGAATACTGTTTGCAAATACTCGACAAGCTGTGTCATGGGGACATTACCGAACACCTTTCTGCTATCGCATGCGAAGATCAATTCGTAAAGATCCGTTTTTTGAGCAGACCATGTAATGCGTACTCTGGGTAGCGACAACGACGACCAGTGGTTCTCCAACCCGTCCAATTCTTTATTCAGATATTCCGTAAGAGACTCATTTGCCAACAACCGAGCTACGGTGAAATCACAATTGGTCGAAAACATCGGATCGCGTTCATAATAAAATGAATCGAAATAAAGAGCGACATCGGCGTGTCCGCGAAGATAATAGATCGAATCCAGATGGGTAAGCCCTGAACGGTAATAACGGACAAAATCGGAACGTTTGGAGTTATAGCGATTGATGCCTTTAATCTCATCAATCAAATACGCTCTTTGCGATTCGACGCCTTCCGGTCGGTTCATTTCGATGTTATAAACTTTCCGCCAATAAATCAACCCGGAGCACAAACGGGGTTTGATTTCTTTGAAAAAGTGTATCTCTTCCGCATCATCGTGAAAGGTATAACCGGCAATGAAATTTTTTAATCGGTTGAAGGCTTCGGCATAAACGAGTGAGGCATCGTGCGATTTTTTCATGATGTTCAGATCGGATGACAAAATCGGTTGTAGTTTTTTGTCCATCTCGCATTTCAAATGTTCGATAAATGTAACCATAGCTTTGTGTTTAGGATTGGTATTTAACAGAATTGCATAGAATAAGGCGTGAAATCATTTCCACGCCTTATTCGAGCTCATTAAATTCTATTATTTATTGAATATGCAAAATACACTGGGTATTAGCTTTTTATAAGTAGCATATACCGCATAAGGTAATTGATTTTGAATTCTGTTGGATATTATGACTGTTAAAATTTATGTATTTGCTTTTATCGTTCCCCTGATGGGATCGAACCGCACGGCGGAGTTGCTGAAAAGCCGTTCGATATGCCCGCTGTGAATCATTTCGGATGTCGGTAGGCAGTGCAGGTCGGGTGTATCGACAAGGGCGATGTTGTCACTCAACGCGAGGGCTATATCCAGCTCGTGGGTCGAAAAGAGGATGCACTTGCCCTCGTCGTGCGCCAGCCGGGCCAGCAGCGAGCAGAGTTCGTAGCGGTTGGGCAGGTCGAGAAACGAGGTGGGTTCATCCAAAAGGATGACAGGCGTAGACTGCGCCAGTGCGCGGGCAATCATAATGCGCTGGCACTCGCCGTCCGACATCTTATCCATCGTCCGATGTGCATAAGCCTCCATTCCCACCGAGGCGAGCGACCGTGCCACGATCTCCCTGTCGGCATCCTGCATCCGTCCGATCCAGTTGGTGTAGGGTGCACGGCCGATGGCCACCACGTCCTCGCAACGCAGGTTCGCGATGCGCGTGCGTTCGGTCGTGACGAATGCCAGCATCTTGGCCATTTCGTCGGCTCTCATGTCGGAAATATCACGTCCGTCGATCAGAATTTCGCCCGAATAACGGCGGTTCAGTCCCGCTATGGCACGGAGCAGCGTCGATTTGCCCGTACCGTTGCGTCCGATAAGGGCCGTCAGCGAACCTTTCGGAATAGCGGCATTCACTTCGCGAAGCAGTGTGCGTTCGTCGTAGCCGATGGAGAAATCGTGCAGTCGTATCATGCCGTAAAGGATTTGTTGCGCAACACCACCCACACGACAATCGGGATTCCCAATAACGCGGTAATGGCGTTTACGGGCAGGGTAAACAATTTGGAAACGAGGTCGCAAAGGAGCAGCACCGCCGCACCCGAAAGAAGGGTGCCCGGCACGAGCACGCGGTGGTCGCCGTTGCGGAACAGCATCCGTGCGACGTGGGGCATAGCAAGACCGATAAAACCTATCGGGCCGCAGAAAGCCGTTACTGTGCCGGCCAGCAGTGTTGTCGAGAGAAACAGCAGTCCGCGCGAGCGGCGGATATTCAGCCCCATAGTTACGGCGTACTCCTCGCCGAATAGCAGGAGGTTGAGCGGCTTGATGGTCCATACGGCCAGCAGCAGTCCGACCGCGACCGACGGCACGAGGACAGCGAGCTGTGGCACCGTCACGTCGCCGAGCGACCCCATCGTCCAGACAACGAAGGCTTTCAAGGCCTCCTCTTTGCTTAGGTATTGCAGGATTTGCACTACGGCACCCACACCGGACGAGAACATCATGCCGAGAATCAGGATGACCATGATGTCCTTGATGCGGTGGCCTACAGCAGCGATTACCAGCAGCACAGTCGCCGCTCCCGCCCATGCGGCCGTAGCGATGCCGACCGACGAGCCGACGCCGGCAAGCACCACGAGCGCCACGCCGAGGCTCGCGCCCGAACTGATGCCGAGCACATAGGGGCCTGCCAGTGGATTTCGAAACAGCGTCTGCATCTGCAATCCGCTGACCGACAGTGCCGCGCCCGCCAACAGAGCCACTACCGCCTTTATCAGGCGGATGTTCAGAACGATTTTAGCCGTCGCTTGCGGGCAGTCGCCGCCCGTCAGAGCCGCCCACACGTCGCCGAGGGGAATGCGCACCGCACCGACGGCCAGATCCAGCAGAAAGAGGCCGACCGTAAATGCGGACAAGGTTGCGAACAATATAGCAGAGCGGGAGCGCATCTATTTCAGTCGTTTGTAATAGACGAAATCCTCCTCCACGAGTTCGGGGTGAAATATCTTGATAAGGTCGCGCAGCACGAGTTCGGGGTGCACGACGCCCGATTCGAAGTAGTCGTTGCCTCCGGCGGCGTTGGTGCGGGCGTTGTTGTTATAGACGTATCCGTTGCGGAAGCAGCGGGTGTCGGCGAACTTCGGGCAGGCGGCTTTCACCTCGCCGAGCGTGCTCGCCATACCCACGTTCAGCCATAGATCGGCAGCCGAAGCGAGCAGGTATGCCTCCTCCATGTCGACGGGCGTCGAGGCGTTGCCCGTGTTCTTCTTGTAGATATAATCTCCGCCCGCGTCCTCGATCAGCCGCACGGCATAGCTCCCGGCCGAGGGCATGAACCACGAATCGCCGTATGGCATGTTGAGCATGACAGACGGGGCGTCGAGGGCATTCTCCGCCACCCGCTGTTTCAGGGCGTTGTATCGGACGGGAATCTCCGCGAAAACCTTTTCGCCCTCCGACCGACAACCGACGACCTCCGAGAGGGCCACCATCCACTCGGCCTTACCCAACGGCGACTCTTCGAGGTAATCGCCTACGTACATGAACGGGATGCCCAGCTCGCGGAGCTTCGGCTCCATGCCGCTGGCACCGTTCACGCCGTAGAGCAGCACGAGGTCGGGATCGAGCGACAACAGCAATTCATAGTTGATATTCCCTTCGTAGCCCACGTCGCCGATGCGGTCGCGGCGCGCCTGAATGTCGGGATTGGAGATGTAGTCGATGCCCGATACGCCGACCACGCGGTCGACCTCGCCTATGGCGTCGAGCATGGCGATATGGGTCGAGGACATCGCCACGATACGTTCGGCATCGCCTTCAAGCACCTGTCCGTCGAAGCCCTCGGGAGCGGTTTCGCCGTCGCGGGCGATGAATAACTGCACGGCGATGCCGTCCGCGCCTTGCCACGGGTTCGTGACGGTGAGCAGTACGCTCTGCCTGCCCTCGGCACCCTGAATGTCGAATCCCGAAGCGTATTCGAGCATGTAGACCGGCTTGTCAAAATCTTCGAGCGAAACGCTCTTGCGACCACAGGCCGCGACGACTATCGCGCACAGAGCGACTACCGCCAACTGAATCCATTGTTTCATAGTTCTTTTATTCGTTTTCATTCGGTTCAAAAAAGGGGGAAACGGGGCTGTTCGTCCGTTTCCCCTCGATAGCATGGGCGAAAATCCGATTAAGTCGTTATGGCAAATAACACTCTGCAACTAATCTCTAATCAGTCTTTCGGCTTTCGTCCATACAAAACACCGCAGCGAATAATCTTTTACGAAGAAGGTTTGCAAAGGTTTCCGCGATGAAAAGGGGCGCTGCCGTTATCTCTATCTCTTTTTACCCCATTTGGGCCGTATATCGAGGAATACCTCGAAATTCATGCGCGGCATGGGACGCGAGAGCACCGATTCGTACTCCTCGTTGAAAAGGTTCTTTACGGCTACCTTGACCGAGAAATCCGACCAATGCAGCGAAAAGAGTTTTTCCAGCGACACGTCGCTCATGTAGTAGGGCAATACGCGCGAGATCTTGCTTTTCATGTCGTTGTCCGAGGTAGTGAAACGCTCGCTGTAATAGCACCACTTGTAAACGAGACGCCACGATCGGTACGACAATCGGCCTGTCGCCGAAGCGGAGTATTCGGGGACATAGACCAGCTGTTTGCCGATCGCCTTGTCGGCCCAGTCCACTGGGTCACCGTTGTTGATCGAGGGTGTCCACGAAAACGAGACGTCTGCGCCCAACTGCCAGTTCTTCGAGAGCCGCACCGTCGCATCGGCTTTCAGTTCGACGCCGTACGCGTGTACCTCCTTGACGTTCTTCGGCGTCCAGAAACCCTTGAACGTCGGCAGCCACACGATCCAGTCGTCGATATACGAGTCGAACCACGTCGCCGAACCGTTGAGCGAATAGATGCCCTCCTTACCCACGGCGAACGAAAATCCGGCGTCGTAGGTGAACCCCTGCTCCTTTTTCAGATCGGGATTGCCGCCCGGCAGGAAGTAGAGGTCGTTAAGCGTCGGAAAGCGATAGTTGCGCGATACGGAGGCTTTGACTACGATGCTGCCGCGTTTCGAGACCACATAGTCGGCGAAAAAGGCCGGAATGACGGGCGACCACTCCTCGCCGTACATCTCTTCGCGCAAGGCCACCGACACTCCCAACCGGTCGGTCGGCATCCACTTGGCCGAGGCATAGGCCGATACTTCAACGCGCCCCTTATCATATCCCACGACCACTTTCTTGTTATTTCCCTGCGCCAACGACTGCGAATTGAGTTCGAGGACATTCTTGTCGCGGCTCTCCACGAAATGCTGGTGCACCGAGACATTCGCCATGAAGAGCCATTTCTTGCCGATGTAGTATTCACCCTCAGCCTGTCCGTACAACGTGTTTATCTTGCTGCGCGAGCGGATCATCTCCGCCATCGTGCCGTTGCCTTTGTCCTTCGAGAAATCGTAGCCCTGTCCCGTATGGATATAGCCGGCGCGCAAGCCTACTTTGTAGTTGCCGCGCAGCCGGTCCCACGACAGAATGCCGCGAACGGTCTGCTCCGTCTGCTCGTTCACGTATTCGTCGTCCGAGCGGTGATCGACCGACAGCATCGGCACGCCGCGCTTCGAGTCGAGGAACCACGCCTGCAATCCGAAGCGGTCGCCGCGGCCGGTATTGTAGTACACCTCCTGCAAGATGTGAAAATCACGGAACGCACCGCATTTGTTGCGTTCGGTAGGATAGTAGGTGCCGACGATTTGGTGGTCATCGTCATAGATATTCATCTTCTTGTTGTAGTTCCTGTACTTGAAATCGTTGTCGGAAGATGAATAGACCGCACGGGTCGAGACCTGCCAATGCTTGTCGCCGTAAGTCAGGCGCAAAAATTCGTCGAACGTCTTGAACGACCCGACGCCCTGCACGTATTGCAACCCGAATCCGTCGGCTTCGGCGGGTTTCGTGGAGAGTTTCACGGCACCGCCCAGTCCGCCGCCCGTCTCGTTGACCGACGAGGTGCCGTGCAGCAGCGAGGCGTCGTCGATGAAGTAGGAGGGAATCATCGAAAAGTCGGTCATGCCGAGCATCGGCGAGTTGATGCGCATGCCGTTCCATGTTACCTGCGTATGCGAGGGCGACGTACCGCGGAACGCTACGGTCGAGAGCGTGGCGCGACCGTACTGCTTGACGAAGATCGAGGTATTGAACGTCAGCACGTCGGCCATCGAAAGGGCGATATTCTCTTTCAGCACCGTCGAATCGAGTTTGGTCTGCTGCATACCGATTTCTTTCATCGGCCGCCGCGCCGTAACGTAAACCTCCGGAATCGGCTGGACGAACGACGGATTGTCGTTCCACCAGCCTTTGCCCGATCTTGCGGGCGGTTGCCCGTCGCTCTTCGACTTTTCCTGCGCGAAGCCGGAGAATCCGAGAAGCAAGGCGAATAGGAATGCCGTCAGTTTCTTCATAAGGAAAGTAAACCGCCTACGGCCCGTAAAGGTCGCAGACGGTTTTCGAAATGGTTATTCTTTCTTGTATTTTCCGTTCTTCATGTCCTGCCATGTCGGACTATAGGAACAATCCTCGTGGACGAACCATGTTTCGTCCGATAATTGTCCGACAACAGGTGCAAAGGCACTGAAATCCGTAACCGAACACCCTTCGATATGTACGGATCCGATCTTTGCGATGACAGGAAGTGCGATTCGTTCCAGAGGGGCGGCCGGTGTCATTCCCGGACCGTTTTGGTGGATCTGGAAAATCCCATCCACCTCTTCGAGTAAAGGCAGTGACAGCTCTTCCAAATACGACATGCCGCCACCCAGCCCGAGGTCGAGGGTAAAGCCGGCGCCGCCGATCTTCCGCAGTTTAGGAAGATGCAGACCATCGTAGCTTGTAAGCGCGCAGGAGCCGTACAGGGCTTCCTTGTAATACTTATCGTTCGCCCCCGCCTTGTAGTATGCCGGATCGGCGGCCGTACCGATCTCCTCCAATTCCGGCATATCGATAGCTGCGTAAATATTGGTACTGTCGAAGTAAAGTTGGCCGCCGATCTTGCGCAGGACGCAGAAGTCGCACGCCGTTCCGCTATCGTCGCTGACGTTGTCGCTTACGGCCAGATAACCACCTACTTCGATGAGTTTCGGATAACCGATCTTTTCGACATCGTTCAACAGGTTGCCGCCGACCTTTTCGAGCTGGGGCGTAGAGATCGTCGTTTGAGGACCGTTACTGAACGAAACATCGCCCCGGACACTCTTCAGCGAAGAGAACGAGCAGTCCGTTCCGGGTACATAAACGAGTCCTGCAAGCTCTTCGACGCCATCAACCTTGCCCAACAGTTTGTTGTACCGCAGTTCGAGCGTTACATCCGCCTGCACAGGCAACGTAAGCGTTGCAATAAGATTCATGTTGGTAAGCAGGAGCCGGCCACCGCCCGAGAAAGTCGTTTGGGAAAGATTCAGCGGATCGGGCACTTTACTTAAGTTGACAAGCTCGATGCCTTTTACCTTGATTCCGTTCAGAGAAGGTATCTCGCGAAGTTCTGCGAACGCAGAGAGGACGATCGTGCCGTCCACTTCCGACAGAGAGTTCATGTCGATGGTCTTGACGCCCGTATTCATCGCCATGCCGCCGATAGAGGTGGCGTCGGTGTTGGCGATAAGCTGAATGTCGCCGCCCACCTCGGAAAGCACGGGCAACGAAATCGTCTCGAACTCGTATGGAATCGTCGGCAACAGCACAGCTCCGGCCGAAGTCAGCGCTTCGAATTTCACGGCGTTGAGTTTCGCAAAGTTCTTGATGTTGATTTTACCGCCGACAGATGCAAGTGCTTTCATCTCGACAATAGTCATATCGCCGCCTGCCTTCTCCTCGTTCGAGCCCTGCAACTCGAAATCGCTGCCGACTGTCGCCAAAGCGGGCGTCGTTACCGACGTAAGCGCCGCCGAGCGCATGACCAGCGAACCGCCGATTGCCGTCAGTTTCTCGGCTTCGAACCACTGCAATTTGTCGTTGCATATCGTTATGTCGCCCGCAATCTCTTCGAGCGATCGGAGGCTCGCATAGTAGAGTTCGGGAGCGGTAGACGCCGCCTCGGTCGAGCCGATGTGCAGGCCGCCGATCTTCACAACATTTTCCAGACCGTCCAGTGTCGTGCCCTTATAGGTGTCGTTGATGACGATGTCGCCTTCGACCTGCGTGAGTGCCGAAAGCGCCTCGATGTTTGTCACGGCGTTGTCTCCGCTCGCCTCGCCGACGATAAGGTCGCCCTTGATGATCGTCACGCCTTTGTCGGCGAATGCCTTGACCTCGGCATCGGTTTTAAGCACGACATCGCCCTCTTCGCGGATATCGTCTTTTACGACGAGGTATTTGTAGTCGTTCGTCCGACCGTTGTAGGAGGTCACGCGGAACTGACGTTCGGTATTCCAATCGGTGATTTCGGCCGGATCGGGCATGATCGTCGCCGACGGCGTGTACTTGAATTCGGCCGCAGCACCGTCGAGCGATACGTTGTAGGGAACCGTTACGGTAATGTCGTTCCCTTCGATCGCCGCAGCATAGGAGGTTTCGCCGACGGTCAGCACCACCGATGTGATGAAGTTGTCGTCCGCATCTTCAGGAATCGGATTGATCGGATCGTCATCGCTGCAACCGGCCAACATCAGAAAACCGACGGTGACCAACAATAGCATTTTTTTCAAATTCATAATTTTATATAGTTTCTGGTTATTTATTGTTTTCGTTATCGGTCGCAACGGACAAATCCGAGAAAGAGAATACCTCCGTCGAGACCTCTCCGAGCCAGCCGCTCTTGACCTGCACGCCCGTCTGAACCTTGATGAAGTCCACGTATTGGAGATCGACCGGCGTGCCGTCACGATACATGGCATTGGCGATGCGGAAGCCATTGGTCTGGCCGCTGCCGTCTACCACGTCGCCGCCGAGGTTGTCTGTTTCGCTGAAATTGTCGACATACCCCCAGCCATAGGATTGATTATCCCAGTATCCAGTGGTCGGGTCCTGCACATTGTTCGGAGCCAGACGGGTTCCGTAAAGAGTGTAGGTATCCGATTTGATCCAAGCAGGATAGTAATAATCCTGCTGATGGTAAGTAATCAGGTAATCAATGCACCCCGATTTGCCCTCCGAATCGGTCCACTGCACGTCCATCTGTTTGCCGGCGGGACGATAATAAGTGACAGCGTAATTCTGAATAGTCCCCTCCTTATCCGTGTCGCTGCCGCGCAGTTCGTACCACTCGTCATCGGGCTCGCCGTTTTTATTGATGTCCTGCATAACCCAAACGATACCCGGTTCCGACGATCCGTCGAAAGCGTTGCCCTGAATCGTGAAGTCGTATTCGCCCTCTGCCGTCGCCCGTTTGGGGATACTATGGTCGAAGCCTACGACGATGTAGCCGCCGAAAGCACCAAGCGACACCCATATCTTCTCTTTCAGACGCCCCTCGGCATAAGCTACAGCTGCCTCCTGCGTCGTCTCCGTGCCGTCGAACCCGCCCGTCTTCATCTCGCCGACGAACTGTCCCGGAGCAGGTGTATATTCCCATACCTTGTTCCACAGCGGAGAACTGTCTCCCGTGGCCGGACGGTAGCGGTCCTCTTGCGCAGCATCGACGCAGGTAACCTTTACCTCGGCCGTGAACGCCGTTTCGGCACGGATAATGTTGCGGGTAAGTTGTTTGGCCTGCTGCTTCGCTTCGCTTACCGTAACCCGGACGATATGCTCTCCCGCTTCAGTCGGTGTGTACCGGAACATGCGCGCTACGGCATCGGGAACCGTCTCGCCGTCCACGCTCCATACAAACTGCGGATTGTCGAAATAGGAGAGCTGCGGTTCGAGGAAGATCGGCGTGCCGATATAAACATAGCGGTCCGTCGATGTCCGGAAGATGGATTGTGTGTGGAAGAAAACTTCGTAAGGGAGTTCGTCCACGACTTCGAGCGTAATCTCTTTCGTCGTCTCGCCGTCGATATTCGAAGCGTGGCAAACAACCGTATAGGTGCCAAGCTCCGCCTCGTTGAACGTATAGGTTACGCTTTCGGACACGACCTCGCCCTCGCGCAGCCATTCGCATCGAAACTCCTCCAAATCGGAGTTCTGAATATCGGGTGTAAAGATGTAGTCCGTGTTTTGCAGTACCTTCAACCCTTTTGACGGCAGAGCCAGCGAAATGACCGGTGGAGCCATCTCCAACACCACCACTTTCAACTCCTCTTCGGCCTTGCCGTTTTCGTTCTGCACCGTGAACATTACGTACACTTCGGCCGCTTCGCTCCATGTATGGGTCAATGTCGGTTCCGTGGAGAGCAGTTTCCCGTCCAACGTCCACGAGAAAAGGGCGTTTTCTGCATACTGCACCGTTGGGGCGATGGTCAGTTCGCGGCCGACTTTTACCGTATAGATTCCATCCTCGCTGTCGAGCGTGATTTGCGGCGTCATCGGCTGGTCGATTTCGACCTGCCCGTCCTTGTTGCATCCCGCAAGAAAGACCGTAATCAAAAAGAGAGTGTAAAGTTTTTTCATAATCCGATGATTTTTATCTCCAGCAAAAAGCTCCCGGAATGATGCCGACGGTAAAAGTGTCGAGCAACTCGCCCTCGGCCGAATAGCGCAGCACCACGCCGTTCTGCACGTAGTCGATGGCATCGGCGATATAGACGTCGCCGTTTACGGGATTGATAGTCAATCCGTAGTAAAGTGTGTTATGATATTCGAGAAACGGTTTTACCGGCACACGATCGGCTGTCACACCCATGCACCAAACCGAATTGTTGAGCCAGTAGATCTTGTCTTTCGTTCCGTTCAGCTGCACCTCCGAGGGCCAGTCGCCGAACTTGAACTTGAACTGCTTTTCGATTTTGAACGTCTCGGCGTCGATGCGATAGAGCGACGGCGCCTCGTGCCCGTAGGGCGATCCTTCGTAACCGCCGTCGGTAATCGTCCACATCTTATTGTTGCAATCCATTACCAGCGAGGTGGGTTGGATACCCACGACCAGTTCATCGACAACCTCATCAGTTTCAGTGTCGATTTTCAGAATACGGTTCTGGTACGACCAGCAATTTGTAAAGACGTATTTGCCGTATTGCACCATCTGCTCCGTAGAACCCGATTCATAGTCCATGTCTGTCTCGACGTACCCTGTAATCTGGTAGGTCTTGGGATTGACGATATAGATGCGCGGATCCCATATCTGCGTCACATAGGCTTTTTCGTCCGATAGGAAATGAATGTATCTCGGCGAGGTAAAACCCGTAATACGTCCCACCTCCTTGAACGTATTGGGGTCGATGGCGAAGATGACGCCCGAGTTGTTCACTACAATCCAGCCCAGACCGCCGTGCATGGTCATCGACTGCGCCACGTCGCCTAATTTCTGAGCATTGGCACGGGCGAATACCTCGTTCTCCACCCGTTTCGTTTCGGGATCGTAGTAGGATAACGACGCATTGCCGTACATGAAGTTCCCCTCGTTGGTAATGAACAACCCCTTGCCTGTAACCTCGCTTCCGTCACCGAAATTGCCGTCTATATAAAACGTTTCCTCGTCGATGGGACCATACCCCATACATGAGGTCAATAGGAGTGCGAATAAAAAATAAAATATACGCTTTGTCATGGATCAAACAAGTGGAAATGGAGACGAGCCATCTCCGGTTATTTAATTAGTTTCTAAAAATACGAACGTCGTCAATGCAGACATAAGCCGGCGTGTTCAACCCGTAGGCTCCTGAATCCGAACCCACGAAATCGAACTCGATACGATTTACGGCCTGTTTTTTGATGTTCGTCAGATCGAATAACGTCCACTCGGTAAGACAAACATTGCTTTCGTTCCGATAGTCCGCAAGATAGATTTCGTCCGTCGCCACAGGAGCCGTAGCTCCGGTCTTATAACCGCGAACCACCAGCTTGAACCAACCGTTCTTGCTCGGTAAGCTGCCCTGCGTGAAGCTGTTGCCATTGACGATTACGCCGTATGCGTAAGAAGAGTTGCAGACATACATTCGGTCGAACTTGCGTTCCGCATTGTTTGCCAGCGACATCTGCGCACAAGCGATGAATCCCGAGTAAGTGTCGGTATATCCGTAAACCACGCCGAAGTTCGATCCGCTGTGTCCGGCATTTTCATTGGCATTATCTACGGACGCCGTATTGTAAACGCTGCATTGGTTTTGGTAGGAATACCACCAATCGCCCGAATGACCGTCGACGTTGGAGCGGATATTCCAGTTCGAAACGGCAATACCTCCGTTCCAATAATTATACGTACCTCCGTAACCGTCTTCATTCAATCCGTATACGATGTTGAAAAGCCGAGCTGCTCGGTCGGTGTAGGTGGTGAAACGGGTCGGATTCGATCCAGTGTAGCCATCGTATAGATTGGCACCGTAGGAAGTCGGACCGGCAAGCTGATTGGAGGATACATCATCGAAAGTCACTGTAACCCATTCACTTTCCACATTGGCTCGGGTGTCGGGAGCCGCTTCGTCATGCAGAGGTTCTGCGAAAAAATCGTCATCCGCATTGCAAGCGGAGAACGTCACGGCAGCCATTGCTGCAACGGCCATCGCCATCAATCTGAAATTCTTTTTCATAACCTTGTTTATTAAAAAGTTAAACAAAAGGTACGCACACGTCAAATCGTTCCTTGCGATGGATTCGCAACGAACGGGTGCGGACAAGTTATCAAAAAGAAATGTGAGGTATCTGTATGATGAACCTTGTTTCATTTTGATCGAGCGCCAATTACCCGTGGTCGCTGAATCACATTGCTCATCAAGCAGGTCTTCTGACTCGTCCCATTTGTCGCGCCTTCCCAGTTTACACCAGTGGCAAAGAATGCGACAAACATTTGCGGGGACTTACAGCTGCAGGTACAGCTCGGATTTTCACCGAATTCCCTTTTAATTCCATGCAGGCGGTACGCCTACGGAAACTTGACTGGTACAAAGGTAGCATTTTTATTCTTTCGTTCTACTCTTTTTCTGATTTTTTGTTCAATTTTTTAATGGGTATAATCTATATTTATTTTGTAAGCACTTGTTTTTCATATGTGGAAACGCCGATATGGCTTGTAGTAGAGAATCGCGGCATCATCTAAAACAAACGGAGGTCGCCAGAAAGTGAATTGCGCAACGGCGCAGGGAATGTTCCGTATCATTCAGTCGATCCCGTCGCCGAAAGCGGAGCCATTCATGCAGTGGATGGCTCAAGTCGCTGCCGACCGTCTCGACCAGATGCAGGACCCCGAATTGTCGATTCAGCAGGCGATGGCCGATTATAAGCAATTGGGGTATTCGGACAACTGGATCAATCAGCGATTAAAAGCGATTGAGGTGCGCAAGGACTTGACCGACGCATGGAAAAAGCGCGGAGTGCAGGAGGGGCAGCAGTTCGCTACGCTGACCGACATAATTACCAATACGTGGTCGGGTTTTACCACACGCGAGTACAAGGCGTACAAGGGACTGCATAAAGAGAACTTGCGGACAACATGACCAACACCGAGCTGATTCTCAATATGCTCGCGGAGGCATCTACCAAAGACATAACCGAGGTAACCGAGCCCCGAACGCTGGCGGCACACAAAGCGGTCGCACGGCAAGGTGGCACGATCGCCCGCAATGCCCGACTGGAACTCGAAGCCAGAACAGGCAAAAAGGTGGTTTCGCGTCTCAATGCCAAACAGGTCTTGGCTGCAAAGAACGCCGAACAAATCGAAATGTCAAAAGATGAAAAATAAATCGTTATAGATATTGCGAATAACGCAAAAAGAATTACTTTTGCAATAAGATTAACGAGTTGTTTGAAATCGTGAAAATGAAGTGATCTTACACACTTTACGATTTACTTATCCATTGCCTTTTTTCACGATGATTTTCTCATATCGCTTGCAGTCAAGCAATTATTTCCCACTGCATTAAAGATACGAATAAGCGAGAGCAAAAGCAAGCTCGCTTGCATTTTGCCGAGCGGAAGTATCTTGGGCGTTAGCCAAAGTCGAATAAGCCGAGCGTAATGCCAAATTTATTTGAGCATTACCGAGGCGAAGTATCTTCGGCGAAGCCAAAGTCGAATAAGTCGAGCGCAGAAGCAAACCGCAGGTTTGATTATGCCGGGACGAGGGCATCTTCGGCCATGCCAATGATACGCAAAATTCGGAATTCCCGATAAAATTCGTACCTTTGGCTTCGTCTTAGCTGCTTCGCCTTGAATACCATCGATCTGATCGTCCTGCTGGTTCTGGCCGTCGCCGTGTGGAACGGTTGGCGCAAGGGTTTCATCGTGCAGGTGTGTTCGCTCCTGGCCATCGTCGCCGGGCTGTGGTGCGCCGCGCACTACGGCCATGCGGTGGGCGAAGCATTGCGGCTCGACGAGTCGGTGCGTACGGCCGGAGGTTTCGCCGTCGTGTTGGTGGCTGCCGTGTTGGTCGTCGCCGTGGCGGCCCGGGCCGTGCGGGGAATCTTCCGTTTCGCAGGGTTGGGCACTTTCGACCTCGTCCTCGGCATCGCCGTGTCGGTGTTCAAATACTTGTTGGTCGTCAGCGCCCTCTTCGCGGCGTTCGACAAATTCAATGCCGATTATTCGCTCGTCAGCGAGTCCGCCGTCGCTTCGTCGAGGTGTTACAGGCCCGTTCTGCGGCTTTCGGAAGTAGTCTTTCCTTGGGCGGAGCGGCTGGGCGACCGGATGTCGCAGCCGGAGGATTCGGAGGAGTCCGGAAAACAACAGGAAGCATAGCCTATGGAGCATATTTTCGAGGGAGTGGTGGTCCGCGCCACGGGCAGTTGGTACGAGGTGCTCGCCGGCGCCGAGCGCCTGCGCTGCCGTATCCGGGGCCGCCTGCGGCTCAAGGGGGTGCGTTCCACCAGCCCCGTGGTGGTGGGCGACCGCGTGACTTGCGAGAGCGATGCCAACGGCGACCACGCCATCGTGGCCGTCGAGCCGCGCCGCAACTACGTCATCCGCCGCGCCTCCAACCTCTCCAAGGAGTCGCACATCATCGCCGCCAATGTCGACCAGGCTTTGTTGATGGTCACCTTGCGCCGGCCCGAGACAGCCCCCGAGTTCGTCGACCGTTTTCTGGTCACCTGCGAGGCCTACAAAGTCCCCGCCACCATCCTGCTCTCGAAAATCGACCTTCAGGACCCCGACGAGGTCGCTGCGTTCCGGGCCGTCTACGAAGCGGCCGGCTACCGTGTACTCACGGTCTCGGCCACCACGGGCGAGGGGATGGCCGAGGTCGAGGCGTTGTTGCGGGGCCGCACCACGCTCGTTTCGGGCAACTCGGGCGTGGGCAAGTCCACGCTCGTCGGCGCCATCGACCCGTCGCTCGACATCCGCACGGGCGAAATCTCGGAGAGCCATTGCAAGGGGCGCCATACGACCACCTTTTCCACCATGTATCCCCTGGCCGGGGGCGGCGCCGTCATCGACACCCCGGGCATCAAGGGCTTCGGACTCATCGACATCGACGGGGGCGAATTGTGGCACTACTTCCCCGAGATGATGCGCACGGGCCGCGACTGCCGCTTCTACAACTGCACCCACACCCACGAACCCGGCTGCGCCGTCGTCGAGGCCGTCCGGCAGGGCGGCATCGCACCGATGCGTTACGAAAGTTATCTCAAAATGTTGGACGACGATGACAAATACCGCAAATAGACCCTCCGCCTGGTACGAGGAGCGCATCGCCTGCCTCGCGGAGTTCATGACCGAGGAGCGTGCCGGACTCTTCCGCCGCACCGTGGCGCAGCGTACGCATTATATGACCGTCCTGGCCGAGAATACGTTCCATCCGCAGAACGCCGCCGCGCTCGTCCGCCATTGCGAGGCTTTCGGCTTGCAGCGCATGCACACTGTCGAGGACCGCTGCGAGTTCCGCCCCGCGGCCGCCGTCGTGCGGGGCACCGACCGGTGGGTCGACGTTTGCCGTCACGCTTCGTCAGCCGAGGCGCTCCGCGCACTCCGGGCCGAGGGCTACCGCATCGTCTGCACCACGCCTCACCGCGAGGATACCACGCCCGAGACGTTCGACGTCGCGCGCGGGCCTTTCGCTCTGGTCTTCGGCACCGAGCATGCCGGCATCTCCGACGAGGCGGTCGCCGCGGCCGACGAGTTCCTGCGCATCCCCATGTGCGGCATGGTCGAGAGTCTCAACGTCTCGGCGTCGGCCGCCATCCTCATCTACATGTTGTCGCAGCGCGTGCGGCAGCAGGTGGGGGAGTGGGCTTTGCCGCCCGCCTTGCAGACCGAAACGCTCTACCGGTGGATGTACCGCAGCGTCGCCGATGCCGCACAAATTCTCAACCGCCACTTCGGCGACGGGTTGCAGGATCGGGAATAAAGGTCCCGGACCCTATAACATAATTGTTCTTTGCGGCAGATGCGAGGATAAAAACCTTTCGCTTTTCCCTTTTCACCTTTCACTTTTGTAAAATGAACATACTCCGCAAGCAGTTCCTTTCCCATGTCGCGCAGACATCGCCGTCGCCCATGTTGGTGGAGGTCGCCCGGGCCGAGGGCTCGTTTTTCTATACGCCCGAGGGCAAGCGTTACTATGACCTGGTCGCCGGCGTGTCGGTCAGCAACGTCGGGCATGCCAATCCGGCCGTCGTGCGGGCCGTGCAGGAGCAGGCCGCGCGCTACATGCACGTGATGGTCTACGGCGAGCTGGTCGAGACTCCGCAGGTGGAGTATGCCGCCCGCATCGCGTCGTTGCTGCCCGGCAGCTTGGAGAGCGTCTATTTCGTCAATTCGGGTGCCGAGGCGGTCGAGGGGGCATTGAAGCTGGCCAAACGTTTTACGGGCCGCACCGAGTTGATCTCCATGCGCCGCGCCTACCACGGTTCCACGCACGGGGCCATGAGCATGATGGGCGCCCCCGAGGGCGAGGAGTGGAAGAATGCGTTCCGGCCTTTGCTGCCCGACGTGCAGGCCATCGAGTTCAACGACTTCGACGAGTTGCAGTGCATCACGCACCGCACGGCCTGCGTTCTCGCCGAGCCCGTGCAGGGCGAGGCCGGGGTCCGGCCGCCTGCGCCCGGATACCTCGAAGCGCTGCGCCGGCGTTGCGATGAGGTCGGAGCACTCCTGATTTTCGACGAGATACAGACCGGCATGGGCCGCACGGGCGCCATGTTCGCCATGCAGAAGTACGGCGTCGTGCCCGACATCGTCTGTCTGGCCAAGGCTTTCGGCGGCGGCATGCCCCTCGGGGCGTTCGTCTCGCGCCACGAAATCATGGATACGTTGCAGAGCGACCCTGTGCTGGGCCACATCACCACTTTCGGCGGCCATCCGGTCTGTTGCGCGGCCGGCTTGGCAGCGTTGAATTACTTGTCGGAGAATCGGGTCGTCGAGGAGGTCGAGCGCAAGGGCGCCCTCTACGAGGAGTTGCTCGCCGACCATCCCGCCGTGCGCGAAATCCGCCGTTCGGGGCTGTTGCTGGCCGTCGAGCTGGGGGCTTCGGAGCCGCTCTACCGCATCATGGAGCTCTTCAAGGAGGCCGGCATCATGAGCGATTGGTTCCTCTATTGCGACACGGCATTCCGCATCTCGCCTCCGCTGACCATCTCCGATTGCGAGATTCGCGACAGCGCCGCTTTGATTCGCCGGTGCCTGGACGGATTGGAGAACAGAAGAGGTGAGAATTCGTTGTTTTCGGATTTGGTTCAAAGTTATTTTCAAAATAAAAATTAAAAAAATGGCAAAATATTTGTATAATCAATTTTGATTGTGTAATTTTGCAATACACAATTACGCTCTCGGCTTCCGTATATTCCTACTTGATAATGAATATGCCGACCCCGAGAGCTTTTTTATGTTTTTATGACTACTGCAAAATCACCACAATCGACAAGTCGTAGGCAAAACATTCCCAGTGTCTCGACACCTATTAGAGTAGCTGTCCTTATCGATGGCGGATTTTTTCTTAAACGATATCATACGTTGTATGATAAACTCGGAATAAAAACGCCTGAAGCAGTAGCCAATGATATTTATACATTGGCTCATTCTCATGTTGGAAATGAAAATTATTTGTACCGCATTTTTTATTACGATTGTGTTCCTTTGGAAAAAAGAGTTCATAATCCCATATCGAAAAAATGTATCAATTTCAATAATTCCCCGCAGGCTGTTTTCAAAAGAAACCTTCTTGAAGAATTGAAGAAAAAGAGAAAAATGGCATTGAGATTGGGAAAGCTCAAAACTACTAATTCCTGGCAATTCAGAAGTCATATTGTTGATGACATAATCAAAGGTGCTAAAAATGCTTCGAATCTGCTTGAAGATGATGTGTATTTTGAAATTAGACAAAAGGGCATCGATATGAAGATAGGTGTGGACATAGCTTCTTTAGCACTTAAACAATTTGTAGATAAGATCGTTCTTATTTCGGGAGATTCCGATTTCGTGCCGGCCGCCAAGTTGGCACGTAGGGAAGGGATTGATTTTGTTTTGGATGCTATGTATGCGCCTCATATTGATAATAGTTTGTATGAACATATAGATGGTTTGAAAAGTTTGCCGTTGTATAAAACGGCTAAGAAAATTTTACCCGTAACATCCTCGGATGTAAATCCGTGAAATTTGTGTTTTTAAACAAAAAGGGACGTGCCAAGTACGTCCCTTTCTTATTGGTGCTTTACTCCTCCGCCAGCCGCTTCAGCGCCTCTATTTCGGCCGGCCAGCGGCTTTCGTCGGGGGTTTCAAGAATCAGCGGCATGCCGTCGAACCGGACGTCGCGGGCTATGTAGCGAAAGCATTCCCAGCCTATTTCGCCGTCGCCCAGTGGGGCGTGGCGGTCGACGCGGCTGCCCAGGGGTTTCAGGGCGTCGTTCAGATGCATGCCGCGCAGGTATTGCAGTCCTACGGTGCGGTCCAGTTCCGCAAACGTGGCGTCGCAGGCCGCGGCGGTGCGCAGGTCGTATCCGGCCGCGAAAGCGTGGCAGGTGTCGATGCAGCAGCCCACGCGCGACTTGTCTTCGACCCGTTCTATGATGTAGGCTATCTGTTCGAAGCGATACCCGAGGTTGGAGCCTTGCCCGGCCGTGTTTTCAATGACGGCCGTCACCCCGTGCGTGCGGTCGAGCGCCAGATTGATCGATTCGGCTATGCGGTCCAGACTCTCGGTTTCGCTTATCTGCCGCAGGTGGCTCCCCGGGTGGAAGTTCAGCCGGTCGAGCCCCAGTTGTTCGCAGCGGCGCATCTCGTCCGTGAAGGCTTCGCGCGACTTTTCGAGCCCTTCGGGTTCGGGGTGCCCCAGGTTTATCAGATAGGAGTCGTGGGGCAGTATCTGTGCCGGGCCGTAGCCGCCCTGTTCGCAGGCCCGGCGGAATTCGTCGGTTTCTTTCGCCGTGAGCGGCTTGGCCATCCATTGGCGCTGGTTCTTGGTGAACAGGGCGAATCCCGCGGCTCCGATGGCCCGGGCGTTGGCCGGGGCGTTCCCTACGCCGCCCGAGGCGCTGACGTGTGCTCCGAAATGCTTCATTTGCGTAAGATGAAAGTCGAAAGGCCGAAACCGGAAGATTCGGGTTCCAACCTTACGACAAAGTTACGGATTCTCTGAATTATTTCATAAATTTGCACCGTATTTCCTCTCGGTTCAAATTTCCGCTTTATGAAATATCGTTCGTTGTTCTTGCTTTTGCCGGCCTTGTTGGCGGCTTCCGCGGCTTCGGCCCAGTTCTCGGTCGACGAGGTCGATGTGCGGCAGGAGGAGCCGGTGTTCCGCGATCCGGTCCGCTCCATCCCCGTCGAGGTCGATTATTTCAGCCGGGCCCGCTACCGCGCCGAGCGCGCCGCCGTCCGCAAGGAGCGCAACACGCTGGAGTTCGGCGGCGGTTTGCAGGGGGCGCTCACGTCGCACAACGATTCGTGGATCAAGGTGTCGGGCGGTGACAACTCCATCGCCTTGCTGGCCAATCTGTTTCTCAACCACACCTTTACCAAGAACCTCTTTTCCGTCGAGACCAAGTTCGTCGCCAAGTTCGGCTACAACCGCATGAAGGTCGAGACCACCACCGACGACGGCACCAGCAGCGAAGGCGTGTGGTTCAAGAACCAGGACGAGTTCGACATCTCGGTGGCTCCGTCGTTCAAGATGTCCAAGAACTGGTCCTACGGTGCCATCGTCAAGTTCCGCAGCCAGTTCGCCAACGGCTACATCTCGCGTACGCAGCAGGACGAAATCGAGCGCAAGAGCGCCTTCATGGCTCCCGGCTACCTCGACGTCTCGCTGGGTATCACCTACAAGTGCCCCAAGCCCAAGTTCCCCATCGTCGTCAACATCTCGCCCATCGCCTTGAGCGCCGTCTTCGTCGAGAGCGCCTTGATTCGCGAGAACGTCTGGGACAAGAAGCCCGGGTGGCAAACCTACGGCCTGGCCGGTCCCGACAAGACTTCGAAGTACGAGGGCGGTTCTTCGGTCCAGGTCGATTTCGACCGCACCTTCGGCAAGAAGGGCATCCTGCGTTACCGTACTTCTATTTTCTCTTTCTACGGTTGGATCACCAACATCGGGCAGCACAACAAGATCGGATCCTACGGCGAGTACCTCCGGGCGCTCGAAGCGTGGAACGACAAGGACAACACCTCCGTGGGGCATGAGCTGACCGACAAGCCCAACCTCTCCATCCATCCCACCGTGCGCTGGACCAACACCGTCGACATCCGGGCCACCAAATACCTCTCCACCACGCTCAACTTCGAGTTCTATTACAACCGGGCACAGAATGTGGATGTGCAGACCAAAACGCTCCTGAGCGTGGGTCTCTCCTATACCTTCAAGAACAAGTGATGTACAAGAATCCGATGCGGATCGTCCTCTTTCCTCTGGTGTTGGCGGCAGGTATCGTCGCCGGCGCCCTGTTCGGCGTCTACGTCGGCCGCAATACGGCCGGCACACAGCTGCGCGACCTGTTGATGGAGCGGCTCGCCCAGCCCGACAACAAGCTCACGCAGACCCTCTCGCTCATCGAGAGCCGGTATGTCGACCCCGTGTCGGCGGATTCGCTCGCCGAGCTTGTCATTCCGCTGCTCGTCGGCGAGCTCGACCCCCATTCGGTCTACATCCCCGCCGAGGAAATGGCCGCCATGAACGAGCCGCTCGAAGGCGAGTTCGACGGCATCGGCGTCGTCTTCAACATGGCCACCGACACGGTCATCGTCCTCAACGTCATCCCCCGCGGTCCGAGCGACAAGGCCGGCGTGCGGGCCGGCGACCGCATCGTGCATATTGATGATTCGCTTGTCGCCGGCCGGAGCATCCCGCAGGACCGCATCGTCAGACGGCTGCGCGGCCCGCGCGGCACTACCGTGCGGCTGGGATTGAAGCGGCAGGGAATCGACGGACCCGTGCAGGTGGAGGTGGTGCGCGGTGCCATCCCCATCAAAAGCATCGAGTCGGCGTTCCGCATCTCCGGCACCACCGGTTACATCAAGCTCGGGCAGTTCGCCCGCACCACGTCGGCCGAGATGGCCCGGGCGCTCGATTCGCTGCGCCGGCAGGGCGTCGACCGGTTGATTTTCGACTTGCGCGGCAACGCGGGCGGTTACCTCGACCAGGCCATCGCTGTCGCCGATCAGTTCCTGCACCAGGGACAGCTCATCGTCTACACCGAGGACCGCAGCGGCGAGCAGCTGCGCGAGTATGCCACCGGCACCGGTTCGGCCCAGGACATGGCCGTGGCCGTGCTCATCGACGAGGGCAGCGCTTCGTCGAGCGAGATTCTGGCCGGGGCCTTGCAGGACAACGACCGCGGCACCATCGTCGGCCGCCGTTCGTTTGGCAAGGGGCTCGTGCAGCAGCAGATTCCTTTCGTCGACGGTTCGGCCCTGCGCCTCACCACCGCACGTTACTACACGCCCACGGGGCGTTCGATCCAGAAGCCCTATACCAACGGCGACGGCGACGGTTACGGCGAGGAGCTGTGGGAGCGTTACCGCCACAACGAACTCTTCTCGGCCGACAGCATCCGTTTCGCCGATTCGCTGCGGTTCGTCACTCCCGGCGGCAAGGTGGTCTACGGCGGCGGGGGCATCATGCCCGATGTCTTCGTCCCGGCCGACACCACCGGCATGACCCCTTATTTCGTCGAGGTCGCGGGCCGCAATATCCTCTACCGCTATACCATCGAGTATGCCGACCGGCACCGCCGGGCGCTCGATTCGGTCTCTGCCGTCGGGGAGTTGCAGGCGTTGCTGGACCGCGACACCCGGTTGGTGGAGGACTTCGTCGCCTATGCCGCACGGCAGGGCGTGGCTCCTCGGCGCGCCGACATCGCGCGTTCGCGCCGGCTCATCGAGGCCCAGCTCCGGGCCTACATCGGCCGCAACACCCGGTTGGAGGATACGGGTTTCTATGCCAACATCTATCCGGTGGACAACGTCATCGTGCGGGCCATCGAAATCCTTAACGACACCCCGAAAAATGATTAAGAAACTGATTGGCATCCTCTTCACGCTGGCGACGCTCGCCATCATCGTCTTCACCGTCCTCGGCAGCGGACGCTACCGGTCGCTCGTCTGGCCCGACGATTTCGAGTGGTCGCATCTGTGGCAGCGCAGCCCCGGTTCCGAGGCCGCCGCAGCCCCGGCTCCCGGGCAGACTCCGGCTCCCAAGAAGAGTTCCGCTCCCGCGGCTCAGCCTGCGGCGCAGGAGGATGTCCAGGCCGATTATTTCGAGGATGCCGAGGACGACCTGCCGTCCGACCTCTTCATGGAGGAAGGTTATTGAAATGCTGGCCGGGCATAATACCCCTCGGCTACGATCGGAAGCGGCAGCCTTGTTTTGAATGATTCACGGAGGCTGCATTCAACAAAACGCTCCCCGGATGATTCCCGGAGAGCGTTTTTTGTCGCAGCGACGGACCCGTCGGGCCCTTCGTTGACCGTTAATAATATTTCACTTCCTTGCCCTCGATGGCCGAAAGGATGTTGTTGGCGGCCGACGAGGCACCGATGCGGAAGAGGTCCACGGTCAGCCATTCCTTGCCCAGAATCTCTTCCACGATGGTGTAGTAGAGCGCCGCATCTTCGGCCGTGCGGACGCCTCCGGCGGCCTTGAATCCCACCTTGCGGCCCGTCTTCTCGTGGTAGTCGCGGATGGCTTCGCACATCGTCACGGCTGCTTCGGGCGTGGCCGCCACATCGATTTTGCCGGTCGAGGTCTTGATGAAGTCGGCACCTGCGAACATCGAGAGGAGCGAAGCCTTGCGGATCAGTTCGGGGGTTTTGAGCGCACCCGATTCGATGATGACCTTCAGCACCACGTCGCGGTCCATCTCCGAGCGGATCACCTCCACTTCGTTGGCCGCTTCGTCGTATTCGCCCGTAAGCATGCGGCCTACGTTGAGTACGATGTCCACTTCGTCGGCTCCGTTTTCGATGGCCATGGCCACCTCCAGCGCCTTGACTTCCAGGAAGGTCTGCGCCGCCGGGAATCCGCCGGCCACCGACGTGATGCGCATGGGCGTGCCGTCGACGGCCAGCCCGACGGTCTCCACGAACGAGGGGTAGATGCAGATCGACGCCACGTTGGGGATGGAGGGGTATTTCTGGTAGAACTCGGCCGCCTTGCGGGCGAACTCCGTCACCGATTTTACGGAGTCGTTGCACGACAGGGTCGTGAGGTCGATGGCCGAGTAGCAGAATTTGTAGACTTCGGCGTTGTGGTTGCGCTCGGCGGCGAGCTTGCGCATGCGGGCGACGCATTCGTCGACCTCGGCAGCGCTCCGTGCGGGAGCGTATCCGTTCAGTTGGTTTGCGTACTCCATGGTATGGTTGTTTTTACAAATGTACATATTTTTTCGGTTCGGCAGGGCTTCGGCCGCAATTTTCTTCTTCGCCTGCAAAAAAAGCGCCCGAAACGACAGAAAGTCGAAATCGAAGAATCCGAACTCTTCCGGGCGGTTGTTTTCGAATGCGTCCGGCCGTATTCGCGTCGGGTTTCCGTTCGCCGCCCGATTCCTCGGCTCCTTCCTCTTTCAGCCGCCTGTTCGCCGCCCGAAATTTTGATTGCCCCTCGTCACCCTTTCCGTTTGTAGCGCGAGGGCGAGGTGCCGGTGTGTTGTTTGAAGTATTTGCCGAAGAACGACTGGGTCGAGAAGTTGAGGCGGTAGGCTATCTCCTGGATGCTCAGCCCCGAGTATTTCAGCAGGGCCTTGGCTTCCAGGATGACCGATTCGTCTATCCAGCGGGCGGCCGTCTTGCCGCTCACTTCCTTCACCGCCGCCGACAGATATTTGGGCGTAATGTTGAGCTGCCGGGCATAGAACCCCACGTTGCGCTGCGACTTGCTGTGCTGTTCCAGCAGTTTCATGAATTCGCTGAACAGCACTTCGCAGCGGCCCCGTTTCTGTTCGGTGCGGCTTTCGCGTTGGTTGATGTCGATTATCAGATAGAAGGCCGCCGTGAAAAGCGAGCGGATGATTTCGTGGCGGTAGCGTTCCTTGTCGCTTTGGAGCATGGTCTTGACCACCTGGAATATCTGGCGTATCTCGGCCACGTCCTGCGTCGTGGCTTGCAGCACGGGCGAGCGTCCGAAGCGCATGTATACCGGCAGCGAGGCCGACAGGTCGATCTGCACTTCGTTGACGAACGACTCCGAGAACGTCAGTACGAAGGCTGCGGCGTTGGCCGAGCAGCGTATCGTGCGGATGATGCTGCCCGAGTTGAAGAATACGATGTTGTCTTTGCGTATGTGGTATTCCTTCAGGTCTATCGACACTACGGCTTCGCCCGCTCCCATGATGATGACCGAGAATCCGTCTATCGCCACCGGGTATTCCGACGTGGTGTTGTGCTGGGCGTCGAGCGACGTGATGACCAGGTCGTCGGAAAGATAGCATACGTCGCTCATCTCCTTCTTGATGCGCGGTATCGAGACTTTTTTGAGGTTCTCGCGGGTCGTCTTTTTCATGCGTCGTTCTCTTTTTCGCACATCACCTGCAGGCCGCCCGGCAGGCATTCGATGTGCAGCGGGAATTCGGCTCCTTTCTGTCCGTCCACGTCGGTAGGTTCGTTGAGCGTCGAGCGGATGTCGAGTTCGCGCACCTGCATCTGCCGGATGATGCGGGGGTTGCCGCCCAGCAGGTAGCGCCACATGGCCACCGTGGAGCGGAAGAAGTTCTTCTTTTCCAGCATCAGACAGTCGAACAGCCCGTCCTTGACCGACGCGCGGCGCGCCAGGCGGAACCCGCCTGCCGTTTCGCCGTTGAATACCAGCACCATCAGCGAGTCGAGGTCGAACGCTTCTCCGTCGGCCACCACTTCCAGCGGCACGGCATGCAACGAGCGGAATTCCTTGGCGCCTTCGATCAGATAGGCCAGTTTGCCTATCAGGTGTTTGCTCGTGTTGGAGGTGTGCTGCGAGGTCGTCGTGAAGATGCCGAACGACAGGACGTTCACGAAGTACTGGCCGTTTACGCGTCCGCAGTCCACCCGGTCGATGCTGCCGAACGCTATCTGCCGCGCCGCTTCCAGGGGTTTGTCCGACATGCCCAGCGCCCGTGCGAAGTCGTTGGCCGTGCCGGCAGGAATGATGCCGATGGGTATGTCCAGTCCCTTGTTTTTCATGGCGTTGACCGCAAAGTTCACCGTGCCGTCGCCGCCCGCCACCACCATCAGCCCTATCTCTTCGCGGCCGTCGAACGGATTGGCGTCGAAGTCGATGGGCACGGGTTCGATGTCGTACTCCGCTTCGCAGAAGATGGCGCATATGCGTTCCGCGTTGCGCCGGATGCGGCCCTTGCCCGATTGGTCGTTGTAAAGGAAAACGGCTTTTTTCATCGCTCTTCCATAATCAGCGCCCGCATCGCAGGCGATATGTATTCTTCGTATTCTTCCCCGTTCTCGCCCGCCAGGATGAAGTAGACTTTCACGTCGGGCATCCCTTCCGCCGTCGCCAGAGCGTCGTCGGCTCCCATCGCCAGGAACATCGTGCCCAGCGCGTCGGCTTCGGCGCAGGAGGGGGCTGCCACGGTCACCGACAGCAGGCGCGAAAGGGCGCTGCGGCCCGTGCGCGGGTCGATGGTGTGGGCCACCTTGCGGCCTTCTTCGTCCACGTAGTAGCGGCGGTAGTTGCCCGACGTGGCCAGGGCGCCGTCGGTCATGGCGATGCGTTTTTGCAGATATTCGCCGGCCGTCATGTTGCCGTCGAACGGCGTCTCCACCCCGATGCGCCACGGGGTGCCGCGGGGGTTGACTCCCTTGCAGCGCACTTCGCCGCCGATGTCGGCAATGTAGTTGCGCGCCCCGAAGCTTTCCAGCAGGGCGGCCAGCAGGTCGACCGTGTAGCCCTTGGCCACCGAGTTGAAGTCGAGCTGCACGCGCGGGTCGCTCTTCACCAGCCGGCCGCCGCTTATCGCCGCCTTTTCGCGGCCCACGAACTCCAGCAGCGAGTCCACGTTGGGTTCGCCCGTGCGTTCTCTGCCCGCGAATCCCCACGCTTCCACGAGCGGCTTGACCGTCACGTCGTAGCGGCCGGCGCTCAGGGCGCCTATGCTGTCGGCCAGCGCAAGGCAGTAGGCGATGTGGCGGTCCACGCTGTCCGTTTCATTGCGGTTCAGGCGGCTCAGCAGCGAGTTCTCGTCGAATATCGACATCGAGGCCTTGGCTTCGCGGTCCAGTTCCATGATGGCCGTGCGCAGTTCGCGCGGCCCTATGCCCTGCACGTCGGCCGCCACATGCAGCGTCGTGCCCAGCATCGTCCCGTCCACGGTCGTGTATCCGTCGTTTCGCGGGGCGCAGCCGGCCGCCAGCGCCAGCATCCCCGCAATCATGCACCGTTTCAGCATAAAATTCGCTTTTTTGTCCGGCAAAAATACGATTTTCCCTTTGAACATTTCTTTATTTCCGCCCGAAAATGAAAATAATTGTGCATTGTGAATCATCAATTGTGAATTTATTCGTACCTTTGCCCAACGCTCTGGCGTTATTCGCAGTAAGGAGGATGCGTCGTAGAGTGGAACTTAAATAATTCAATGCACAATGGCTTATTTAACAGCTGAGAAAAAGCAGGAGCTTT
>JAIDUZ010000007.1 GCA_029059935.1 Alistipes sp. | reverse complement strand
GCATTCGTACGGTAGCGCCATTTGGCCTGTGGATAATTGTTCTCCGAGGTGGCAGCGTACGCTCCGGGGCGGGCGGGTCGGCACGTTCCTTGCGGGCGGTGGCGGCGATGTCGTTTCGGGAAAAATACTGGCGATATTCGCTTTTTGTGCTGATTGTGGGCCTGGGCGTGACGATCGTGGCGATGCTGACCCCGTTTCTGGGCGGTCTGCTCGGGGCGGTGACGATCTATGTGCTGCTGCGGGGACAGATGTGGTATCTGACGGAACGGAGGCGCTGGCGCCGCAGTCTGGCGGCATCGCTGCTGATGGCCGAGGCGGTGTTTCTGTTTCTGATTCCGGTGAGTCTGGTGATATGGATGCTTGTGGCCCGGATACAGGACATAGCGCTCGACCCGCAGTCGGTGGTGGCGCCGCTGCGGCATGCTGCCGGACTGCTGCGCGAACGGACCGGATACGACCTGTGGCAGGAGAGCAACCTTCAGTCGGCGCTGGCGCTACTGCCCAAAGTCGGACAATGGATTGTGGGCGGCATAGCCGATTTTGCGCTCAATCTGGTGGTGCTGCTGTTCGTACTGTATTTTATGCTGATAGGAGGCACCCGGATGGAAGCCTATGTGCGGGAGATACTGCCGTTCAACCGTTCGACGGGGCGGCAGGTGATGCGCGAGATACACATGATTGTGCGCTCGAACGCCATCGGCATTCCGCTGCTGGCCATAGTGCAGGGCATCGTTGCGTATGTGGGCTATCTGCTTTTCGGAGCTCCGAGCCCGCTGTTCTGGGGTGTGGTGACGTGCTTCGCGACCATCATACCCATCATCGGAACCGGGCTGGTGTGGGTGCCGCTGTCGGCCTACATGGCGCTCGACGGTCATTGGGGCGCTGCGATAGGCCTGACGCTCTACGGCATGCTGGTGGTGACGCATGTCGACAACGTAGTGCGCTTCGTGATGCAGAAGAAACTGGCGGACACCCATCCGCTGGTGACGATTTTCGGGGTCTTCATCGGGTTGTCGCTCTTCGGGTTCATGGGGGTGATTTTCGGACCTCTGATGCTGGCCATGTTCATCTTCTGCGTCGACCTGTTCAAACGCAGGTATCTCGAACGGAATCACGAATCGTCGTCGTAAGGGGAGAAGAGGCGTCCGTGCGGCAGGCCGGAAAATGTATGCAAGGAGAAACGAAAAAGGGGCCGCATCTTAGATGCGGCCCCTCGGTTTTCAGGTAGCGGGAGAGAGACTTGAACTCTCGACCTCATGATTATGAATCATGCGCTCTAACCAGCTGAGCTATCCCGCCATTGCTCGAAAGCGAGTGCAAAGATAACGGAAAAATCCGAACGAACAAAAACTTTTGAGTGAAAAATTGCCGGACGGGCCCTTTTTCGCTTTGGCACCGATTTTGTCCCGGGGGCCACAGCCGGCGGGAAATCCGTTCGGCCGACGACAAAAAACACTGATTATCATGTACAGAAAGAACAAGCTGCCCCGCTCGGGGGCACAGGACGAAGGGTTTCGCAACGGGCTGGAAGTGCTGGCCGTCATTGCCGGCATCGTATTGCTTGTGGCCCTGTCGTGGGAAATAATCGGCGGCGGCGACACCCGTTTTTCGACTTTCTATCTGAATGTCCAGCTGGCGGTCTGCATCGTTTTCCTGCTCGATTTTTTTGTGCTGTGGGGCGCCGCCGAACGCAAGGCGCGCTACCTGGGGCGCAACCTGCTGTTTCTGCTGATTTCGATTCCGTGGCTGAACATTCTGGGCTGGTGCGGCGTCTCGGTCACGCGCGACTGGGGCGTGGTGGTGGGGTTGCTGCCGATGCTGCGGGCCTTCCTGGCGATGGTCATCATCGTGCGGTGGCTCACGAGCGACAACAAGATGCGCCGCATGCTGGTGGCCTATGTATTCACGGTGGTGGTCTTCACCTATATTTCGGGGCTGGTCTTCTTCGAATACGAATCCGGCGTCAATCCCAAGCTGCACGGGTTCGGCAACGCCCTGTGGTGGGCGTGGATGAACGTCACGACCGTCGGGGCCGAGATTTTCCCGGTGACGGCCATCGGCAAGGTGTTCTGCATCATGCTGCCGTCGCTGGGCATGATGTTCTTCCCGATATTCACCACCTACGTTTTGCAGGAATACACCCATAAGAAAGAGACCGATCAGTAGACCGGTCTCTTCTGTTTCGAGGGCGACGCGCCGTTCCGGGCGGAGCGAGAATCTTGGACCGAAACTTTCGGCAGAGTTCTTCGCTGCACGCGGGACGGCGTTTCTTATTTCCGCTGCTCCCTGAGCAAGTCGCGGATTTCGCGCAGGAGCAACTCCTCCTTGGTGGGGG
>JAIDUZ010000069.1 GCA_029059935.1 Alistipes sp. | reverse complement strand
GGTTCGGGGCCGGGGAGCGCATCCAGTTTCTTTATCAGCTTGTTCATGAGCTTGACCATCAGAAAGACGCACAGGGCCAGGATGGTGAAGTCGACGCACTGCTGGATGAAGGCTCCGTAGTTCCAATAGATGGGGTCGGCCGGTGTTTCGGTGAGGACCTTGCTGCTGCCGCCGACCATTTTGCCGACGCCGTGCACGGCTCCGGAAGTGACGTCGCGGACCTTCGAGATGTCGATGCGCAGGTGCGAGAAGTCGGTGTTGCCGAGCAGGGCGCCGATCGGGGGCATGAGGATGTCGTTGACCAACGACGAGACGATTTTGCCGAACGCCCCGCCGATGATGACGCCGACGGCCATGTCCATGACGTTGCCCTTGAGGGCGAACTCCTTGAATTCCTTGAAAAATGCCATGATTGAGAGGTTTTGGATGTTTTGTCGGAGCAGGACAGTGCGAGTAGCGTGCCAAGGCGCACCGGACGGCCGGGCGGCCGCAAAAAAAGACCGGACCTTCGGCTGAAGGTCCGGTCGTCGGGTATGGGATGTCCGTGGTTACTCGACTTCCACCAGAATGGCATCGGTGGGGACGATCTGTCCCGGCTCCACGAGAATCTGTTTTACGGTTCCGCCGTAGTCGGTGGTGATGGAGTTCTCCATCTTCATGGCTTCGAGGATGACCACCTCGTCGTCGGCCTTGACCTTGTCGCCGACCTTGACCAGCACCTCGATGATGCGGCCCGGCAGGGGGGCGTTGACCGTGTTGCCGGTGATGACGGGAGCCGGTTTGACCTCGGCCTTGGGTGCCTCGGGTTTCGGCTCGGCGGCCTTCTTGGCCTCGTACTCCTTGACCTTCAGGTCGGTGAGGAACTTCTTGGCGACCAACGGGAAGAGTTCGAGCAACAACACCTCTTTCTCGGTGGCGGCCAGCTTCGCACCGCCGGCCTCCGGCAGTTCGGGGTTGGGCTGCATGCTGTATTTGGAGGTGTCGTAGGGAGTCTCTTCGCGCACGCCGCAAATCTTGAGACGGAACTCCGGGTCGATTTCGACGGGCGTCTTGCCGTATTCGCCCTTCACCAGACCGACGAACTGCGAACTCTTGTTAGTGTACATGGGCCGGCCGGCCTTCTCGTCCAGGGCGCAGTTGACGGCCTGGGCGCCCACGATCTGCGAAGTGGGGGTGACCAGAGGCGGCAGACCCGCGGAGAGACGCACCGACGGGATGAGCTCCATGGCGCGGGGCAGAATCTCCTCGGCTTTGAGTTGCTGAAGCTGGGCCACCATGTTGGAATACATGCCGCCGGGGATTTCGGCCTTCTGCACCAACTCGTTGGGAGCCGGGAAACCGAAGTGGGCCTCGATTTTGCGGCAGGCGGCGATGGTGGCCTCCTCGTCGTCGGCCTGTGCGGCGCGGATCGCTTCGTCGAACAAGGCGTCGATTTCGTCGGGCAGGCGGTCGGTCAGCGGGTTGAACGGTTTGGGCTCGGGCTTCTCGGTGCCGAATACCGACCGGTTGAGCTCCTTGCGGATTTCACGCAACTCGCCGTTGATTTTGGCCACGGCCTCCATGTCGACGCCGAGATCGATGCCCAGCTTCTTGCAGAAGACGTAGACCAGTTCGAGAGCCGGAGCGCCCGTACCCCCGGCGAAGTACCAGCAATTGGTGTCGACGATGTCGACGCCGGCGACGATGGCCGCGAGGACCGAAGCCAGGCCGTAGCCCGGGGTGCAGTGGGTGTGGAAGTCGACCGGAATCGAAAGATGCTGCTTGAAGAGCTTGACGAGCGTGGCCACGCGGCGCGGCGGGATGAGACCCGACATGTCCTTGATGGTGATCATGTCGGCACCCAGCGCGGCCATCTGCTTGGCCTTGTCGAGGAAGTAGGCGTCGGTGAAGACGGGGGCGGGCTTCTTCTTGCCCAGGAGCTTCTGGAAGAAACCCGGCTCGGGATATTTGGGGTCGACGGTGTAGCAGACGGCGCAGTCGGCGATGCCGCCGTACTGTTTGACGTAACGGATCGTCGACTTCACGTTGTCCACGTCGTTCAGCGCGTCGAAGATGCGCATGATGCCCAAGCCGCTTTCGATGGCGTTGCGGCAGAAGCCGTCGATGATCTCGTCCGTATAGGGCGAATAACCGAAGAGGTTGCGGCCGCGCGAGAGGGCGGTGAGTTTCGACACCTTGCCGACGGCCTTGCGGATGGACTCCAGACGGGTCCAGGGATTCTCGTTGAGATAACGCATCACGGAGTCGGGCACGGCGCCGCCCCATACCTCCATGGCATAGAATTTCGCGTCCTTGTAGTAGGGCAGGCAGCGGTCGATCTGCTCCTGGGTCATGCGGGTAGCAAACGACGATTGCTGGCCGTCGCGCAACGTAAGGTCTCTGATTTTTAGTTTTTTAGCCATAATGATCTATGGTTTGAAAGTTTTTGTCCGGGGTTTTGGCGATGAAGCCGGACGGCGCAAAAATACACAAACGGCCGAAACTTTCCAATTAATCGCCGGCTTTTTCGTCCTGTTACGTCCATACTTCGCCGAAAGTGCGTACCTTTGGTGCATCGAATAAAAACGCAGCGAAGCCATGTCCCCATCCGCCGTCATATTCACCGTTCTGGCATACATCGCCGTATTGTTCGTCGTGGCCTGGTTCTCCGGACGCCGGGCCGACAACGCCGGCTTTTTCACGGGCAACCGCCGCACACCGTGGTATATGGCCGCGCTGGCCATGATAGGGGCCGCCATGTCGGGCGTAACCTTCATTTCGGTGCCCGGTTCGGTGGCCGCCGACTCGTTCTCCTACATGCAGATGGTGGCGGGTTTCACGGTGGGGCAGTTCATCGTGGCGTTCGGGCTGGTGCCGATGTTCTACCGGCTGAAGGTCGTGTCGCTCTACCAATATCTCGACGAGCGCTTCGGCATCGTCTCGCACTGGGCCGGGGCCTGCTTCTTCATCCTGTCCAAGATGCTGGGCGCCGCGCTGCGCGTCTACGTGGTCTGCGCCGTCATGCAGCTGCTGATTTTCGAACCCTGCGGATGGCCCTTTTGGAGCAATGCCGTGGTGACGGTTGCCCTTGTGTGGCTCTGCACGCAGCAGGGCGGCGTCAAGTCGCTGATATGGACCGACACGCTCAAGACGCTCTGTCTGGTGGGCAGTCTGGTGCTGACCATCGTCTTCGTGGCCCGGGCGCTGGGGCTGGACGGCGGCGGGGTGGTGCGCGAGGTGTCGGCGTCGCCCATGTCGCGGATGTTCTTCTTCGACGACCCGGCCTCCGACCGCTATTTCTGGAAGATGTTCGTTGCCGGAATCGTTGTCCTTGTGGCCATGACGGGGCTTGACCAGGACATGATGCAGTGCAACCTGTCGTGCCGCACGCCGCGCGATGCCCGGCGCAACATTGTGCTGACGGCTTTCTGTCAGATTGCGGTCATTCTGCTGTTTCTGGTTCTCGGGGTACTCCTATATATGTATGTCGACCGCAGCGGACTGGCGCTGCCGCCCAAGAGCGACCAGCTCTTCTCGCTGGTGGCCGTCGACGGCGGGCTGCCCGGGGTGGTGGGCGTGGTCTTCGTGCTCGGACTCGTTGCCAGCACCTACTCCGCAGCCGGTTCGGCCATGACGGCGCTGACGACCTCCTTTACGGTCGACCTGCTCGACGGCCCCCGGCGCTACGACGAACGGCGGCTTACCCGTGTGCGGAGGTGCGTGCACGGAGCGATGGCCCTCTGCATGACGCTGGTCATCCTCGGGGTGGGGTACCTGGCCGACGACAACGCCATCAACCTCTTTTTCCGCATCGTGAGCTATACTTACGGACCGATTCTGGGACTCTTCCTGTTCGGCATCTTTTCGCGCCTGCGGCCCCGCGACCGCTGGGTGCCTCTCGCGGCGCTTGCCGGGCCGGTGCTGAGCGCCCTGCTCCAATATGCCGCCGCCGAACGCTGGGGCTATCGCATCGGTTTCGAACTGCTGGTCTATAACGCGCTTTTCGTTGTCGCGGGGCTCCTTTTGCTGAGCGTCGGACAGAAAAGATATTTATTGAAGTGGAAGACCGAATGATGCTAATTTAGCATTTAATCGCTCTGTTGTTGCAACCCAATTGGGTTTAAAAGATGGATAGCGTTTGGAGGAAGGAACATCTTCCCATACATCATTGAATATTTGAGTAACTTCTATTAAAAAACTACTCCACCAAACATAATAAAAATGAATCGATTGGGCTGTTGTCTCTGAGAGAGGTGCGTGTGAAATCATGTCAAAAAAACGCATAAGTCGCGTGAAAGCAGCGTATTCTTCGTATAAAGGGGTCTTCTTAAATTTTTTCCATTCTTTGCTATTGTAATAATCATCTCGTATTTGCCGTTCGAATGCAAACTTTAATCCTGCAATAGTAGCTTCTTTATCGAAACGAAGTTTATCTCGTAATGATGATGATCTGTTTCGGTAAATTTGTATTTCTGGTGATAGGAATTCATCGATAATTTTTAAGACCTCATTATCTCGCATTTGGCGAGTTAAAGAGTTGCTCTCACTTAGCTGTTTCCGTTGTAATATTAAGGTATATATAACAAATATGATTGAGATTGTTGATGCTATAATAGTGCAATAATCAATAATAAATTTTGTGATATGGTGATCTTTGTAGCAAAAACAATCTGATGCACATAATGGAGCTATACATAAAACTATAACGGCTAGCCATGCTCCGTCAATTAGTTTCTGATCGGGAATATTGTTTTTTCCAGCTAAGAACATATAAATAATTGTGGCGAGTAGCATTAATAAAAAAGCGATATATGGGATTCGCTGATTTTCGGATTCATACATTATATAAATGTAAGTAAATGCTCCGCAAATAAATAGAATTAGGACTATTCCTAACCAGGTTGAAATATGCCAATTTTTAGGGCAAATGCAATTCATAAGTTTGATTTTTATATTACAAATATACAATATATAATTGAAAAATATTTTTTTCTATGAAATAGAGTATTGGAGGTTATTCTGAGTATTGCGGAAAAATCGTAACTTTGGAGGCGTAAAACTTTTTTGCCATGTCACTCGAACAACAGATTTCAAAGGGCATCATGGATGCCATGAAAGCCAAGGACGCGGTGCGTCTGAGCGCGCTGCGCAACGCCAAGAAGTATATCATCGAAGCCAAGACCTCCGGCTCGGGAATCACCGAACTGCCCGATGCCGACGTGCTGAAAATCCTTGCGAAGCTGGCCAAGCAGGGAACCGACTCGGCCGCCATCTTTACGGAACAGAACCGTGCCGACCTTGCGGAGGAAGAACTGGCGCAGGTGGCCGTTTTCCAGGAATTCCTGCCCAAGCAACTTACGCCCGAGGAACTGGCCGCCGAAGTCGGGGCCGTCATTGCCGAAGTGGGCGCCTCCTCCATGAAAGATATGGGCAAGGTGATGGGCGTGGCCTCGAAGCGGCTGGCCGGCCGTGCCGACGGCAAGGACATTTCGGCCAAGGTCAAGGAGTTGCTGGGATAGGATGCTGCTGATGCGACGGTTGCTGCCGCTCCTCGGTGCGCTGGCCGCGGTGCAGGCACTGCACGCCCGCAGGCCGGCTGTGCGTTTCGACCTGCCCTGCCGGATCGAATACGGCAAATATGTGGTGGAGGTGGGGACTCCGGCGGGCCCGCGCCGGTTCGTTTTCGATACGGGAGCGTCGCGAACGACCGTCAGCGGGAAGCTGTGCCGCGAACTGGGTCTTTCCGCCGAGGGACAGCGCACGGTCGGCGATTACGAGGGTTACGGCAGCCGGCTCGACATGGCGCGGATGCCGTTCTTGCAGCTGGGCGAAGCGCGTTTCGACGACTGGCCTGTCGACGTGCTGCCCGACTCGTCGTATGTATGGTGTCTGGGTGTCGACGGCATTGTGGGGAGCGACCTTCTGCGCCGGTTCGTCGTGCGTATCTCCGCTGCCGATTCGCTCGTCTCGCTGGCCGACAGCTACCGTCGGTATGAAGAACCTGACCGCCGGAAAGCGGTGCGCCTGCATCGGGCGGGCGGCCGCCCGTTCGTGCATCTGCATGCCGGCGACGGCGGGCGGCGCATGGACTTCTACGCGCTGTTCGACACCGGGTCGGCGGGCTTTTTCGACTGCCGCTACCATGAATGCGAACTGCTGGCCGACCGGGGCATCTTGCGCGACGTGCGCCGGGCTTCGGGCCGTCCGGCCCGCATGGGCTGGACCAACCGCTCGGCCGAACGCGAAGCTGTGTGGGGTGTGCTTCCCCGGCTTGAGGTGGCCGGAGCCGTGCTGACCGATATTCCGACAGGCGAGACCTACGGCGGGACCAACAAAATAGGGTGCGGCCTGCTGCGCTACGGGACGGTGGTTATCGACTATCCCGGACGTCGTTTCTGGCTGCTGCCGCATGCCGCAGCTCCCGCGACCCCCGAAACCTCGGTGCGCAATATTGCCGTGGCCATCGAGAACGGCCGCCTCGTGGTGGGCCAGGTGTGGGACGAAGCGCTTGCCGGCGTGGTGGCCCCGGGCGACCGGATTGTGCGGGCGGGCACCGTCGATGTATCGGAGGCCGACCCCTGCGCCTTCGTCCGCGGGGAGATTCGCGGCGACAAACCCCAACTGACCGTTGAACGCCGGGACGGAACGCGAGTGACCGTTGCGGTTAAAAATCTGTGAGATGCACGTGCTCGAAAAATTTCATCGCAATCTGAAAAGCATCGCCATGCCGTTGGCCATGGTTGTCGGGGCGCTGCTGTGCCGTCCTGTCACGACGCTGGAGGAGTGGTCGGGGCGGATGATTACGCCGACGCTCATTTTCCTGATGCTGTTCGTCACCTTTTGCCGTGTGAAACCCCGCGAAATGCGCTTTTCCATGCTTCATGTGTGGCTGCTGCTCTTTCAGATGGCGGCGTGCGCCGCGGTTTACTTTGCCTTGCTGCCGCTCGATACGACGGTGGCGCAGGGAGCGATGATTTGCATCCTGACGCCCGTGGCCATGGCCGCCGTGGTCATTGCCGGGATGCTCGGGGCCAACGTAGTCACGGTGGCGACCTACAGCCTGCTGTGCAACATGGCCGTGGCTGTGGCGGCTCCCGGAATCCTGACGTTCGCCGGCTCGGGCGTCTGCACCTTTGCACAGATATTCGCCCGCATTGCGCCGCTGCTGATCATGCCGTTCGCCGCGGCGCAGCTGTGCCGGCTCGTTGTGCCGCGGCTGGCCGGCTGGGTGGGGGCGCACGGGCAGATTTCGTTCTACATGTGGCTGGCGGCCCTGGTGGTCACCATCGGCCGCACCACGGCCTTCATCATCGACCTGCACGATGTTTCGCGCTCCGTGGAGGTGTGGCTCGCGCTGGCGGCTTTGGTCATATGCCTTGTTCAGTTCGCTGTCGGACGGCGCATCGGGCGCCGGTTCGGCGACCCTGCGGCCGGCGGGCAGTCGCTCGGACAGAAAAATACGGTCCTCGCCGTGTGGATGGCCCAGTCGTTCCTCGACCCCATCTCCTCCATCGCTCCTACTGCCTACATCGTGTGGCAGAACTTCGTGAACTCCTATCAAATCTATAAAAAGGATAGAGAAACGACGAAAAATCAAATATAGTGATTTATTATTGCGGTGCCGGCGCTCAATTGTGCTGGAAGACAAGAAGTACTGTTTTTGAACGGTACTTTTTTGTATTTTTGCACTGACGAAAAAGCATACGCAACTTGTTGGAGATTATATGAAAAAGGTTGTCCTATATATTGCAATGAGTCTTGACGGATACATAGCAGACCGCCAAAAAACCGTAAACTGGATAAAAGGACAAGATGATTCCGAAGAAATGCGGGATACCTATTCGCCTTTTTTCGACGGCATAGATACCGTTGTCATGGGAAAGAGAACCTACGAACAGATAACGACGGAGCTGTCGCCCGGCAAGTGGCCGTATGCGGGAGCTACGACCTACGTATTGACCCATGATGCATCGATGGCAGACACGAAGGACATAAAATTCACGCATACGGATCCATGCCGGCTGATAGACATTCTTAAGAAAGAAACGGGAAAGAATATTTGGATTTGCGGAGGGGCAGACGTTGTAAATCAATTGCTGAAAGAAGATTCGATAGATATGTTCCACATCTCGATAATACCGACCATCCTCGGCGGGGGCATCAAGTTATTCGAAGAAATAGGCGGTGCGATAAATCTGAGTCTGGTGGATACGTTGAACTACAATGGAGTCGTGGAGGTTGTTTACAAGCGCAGATAAATGCATCTGTACGGATGCGAGTAAATGATGTTTTGTGAACGGCTGGCGGATATGCCGGAAAGGCAGGGGATAGGGGTGTTTCCGGCGAACCGAGTGCGGAATCGAACCAATCCGGGCGATGCGGAAGCGACGAAACCACGCTGAAAAAGAACTGCTTTTAGGGGCTGAAAAATTGGAGGGAACGGATAAAAAAGGTAACTTTGTATCGGAAACGCATGCCGGCCTGTGCTGTTGAGGCGGGCGGCAGTGCGGTATCCGGCGTCGGCGTCGGAGCCGCGGCGAACAAGAAGAAACGGAACATGAAGATACTGGTTACGGGAGCGGCCGGATTCATCGGTCATCATCTGACGCATGCACTGCTCGCGAAGGGCGATGAAGTGGTGGGCATCGACTCGCTCAACGACTACTATGATGTGCGGCTCAAGCTGGCCCGGCTGGCCGACTTGGGCATTGCCGATGCGGAGCGTGGCGACGAATGCCGGAGCACCCGGTTTCCGCAGCTGCGGTTCCGCCGGATGAATCTTGAAGACCGCGAAGGGTTGGCGCAGCTGTTCGCTGCCGAGAAGTTCGACGCGGCGGTCAATCTGGCGGCCCAGGCCGGGGTGCGCTACTCGCTGGAGAACCCCTACGCCTATGTGGACAGCAACCTGATGGGGTTCGTGAATCTGCTGGAATGCTGCCGCCACTATCCTGTCCGTCACTTGATTTATGCTTCGTCGAGCTCGGTCTACGGCGGCAACACGAAAGTGCCTTTCTCGGAATCGGACCCCGTGAACGACCCCGTGTCGCTCTACGCTGCGACCAAACGCTCCAACGAACTGACGGCCCGAGTCTATGCCCGGCTCTACGGTGTACCCTCCACGGGGCTGCGCTTCTTCACGGTCTACGGTCCGTGGGGCCGTCCCGACATGGCGCCGATGCTCTTCACGGAGGCTATTTTGGCCGGGCGGCCCATCCGTGTCTTCAACCGCGGCGACATGGCCCGCGATTTCACCTATGTGGACGACATAGTGGAGGGAATCGTCCGCCTGCTGGACAAGGCCCCGGCGGGCGATGTGCCGACCGACATCTACAACATCGGCTGCGGTAGTCCCATGCAGCTGATGGATTTTATCCGTACGCTGGAAGACGTGCTCGGTCGCAAGGCGGAACTCGACCTGCAACCCATGCAGCCGGGCGACGTGCATCTGACCTATGCCGACACGCGCAAACTGGAGCAGGCCGTAGGCTACTGCCCGCGCACGACGCTCCGCGAAGGTATCGGACGTTTTGCAGCGTGGTACCTTTCGGCTGAAAACCCCTTACGCAAGACCTTCTGAACCATGTCGCGAGCCAAGCATCTGTTGATTCTGCTGCTGGTGTCGGTCGCGGCCTTCATCGTTCACAACCGCACGATCCTGCCCGACATCATGGAGTGCCGCAACCTGGTGACCGCACGCGAAATCGTGGAGAGCGGCGACTGGTTCGTGCCGACGCTCAACGGCGAACTGCGCCTGGAGAAGCCGCCCCTGCCTACGTGGATAGCGGCGGGCGTGGAGATGCTTTCGCCCGACAACCTGGCCCTGCAACGCGCTGCGGCCGGTGTGGCGGCCATGATGCTGGTGCTGTTCTTCTACCTCTGCGGCGACCTGCTGACGCGCGACCGGCGGCAGGCATTCTTTTCGTCGCTGGTGCTGTGCACCTCGTACAGCCTTATTCTGATGGGGCGTACGGCCACGTGGGACATCTATTGCCATGCCTTTATGATGGGGGCGATATGGCTGCTGCTTCGAGGCTTGCTTCGCGAAGGCCGGAACTGGGGCTCTTTTCTTGCGGCGGGTCTTTTCATGGGACTGTCGTTTTTGAGCAAGGGGCCCGTAGCGTTTTTCGCTCTGCTGCTGCCGTTCATGCTGACGGCGGGGCTCTTCCGGGTGGGTTCGCTGCGCGGCAAAGGATGGCCCGCGGCCGCCATGGTGCTGGTATGCTTGGCGACCGGCGGTTTCTGGCATGCTGGGCTCTATCTTTTCTATCCGGAACAGCTGGACGCCGTAGTCCGCAAGGAATCGGGCGCCTGGGTCAGCTACAACACCCGCCCCTGGTGGTATTACTGGGGATTCTTCTGGGAGACGGGCGTGTGGGCGCTGACGCTTCTGTCGGCACTCGTCGTCGGATACTGGCGCCGCAGGTCGACGGAATCCCGCCGGGAGTATCTTTTCCCGCTGGTGTGGATGGTGCTTATGCTTGTCCTGCTCTCGTGCGTGCCGGAGAAGAAACCCCGCTACCTGCTTCCGATTCTTGTGCCTGCGGCCTATACGGTGGGATACCTTTTCAACTGCTGGCAGCGCATGCGCGACGACGGCTGGTTCTCGCGGACGGACAAGTGGTTTTTCCGCGTCGATACGCTGCTTATAGCCGCTGTGGCGACGGTGCTGCCGGTGGGGCTCTACCTCTTTCTGTTCCGGCCCGGCCTGATTGAGCTGTGGCCGATGGCGGGGCTGTCGGCGCTCTTGATTGCCGTTGCCGCCTGGCTGTGGTTCTGCTCTTTGCGCTATGCTCCGAAGCAATTCCTCTATGGAGTCGTCGCCCTTTTCCTTGTTGCCGAGACGGTGCTGATGCCCTACGTAGGGGCGATAGCCAACAACCGCGAGCGGCAGAGCATCCGGGCCGTGCGCACGATGCCGTTGCTGCAGGGGATTCCTTTCCGCTACGATGCGGCCGACGATGCGCCGCGTCCGGAGATCCTCTACGAAGCCGGGCGCACGATCCGGCCCCTCTCGCTGACCGACTCCGCGGCCGTGGCCGGGGCGCTGCCTTTCGTGCTGCTGCTCCACGAGGCCGATGCGCCGCGGGTGCCTTTCGCTGGGGTGAAAGCCGCTTTCGTGGGCCGCTTCGACGACAACCAACGGCAGAAATCGGCCAAACGCTACAACGAACGATTCATATACAACCTCTATCTGTTGCAAAAAGATGAATAAAACCTCCGAATACGACTTTACCGTCGTTGTGCCCATCTATAACGAATCGGCCAACATGGAGAAGCTCGAAAACGCATTCCGGGCCTATCTTGCGGCGGCCTCGCGGCCGACCTGCGTGCTCTTCGTCAACGACGGCTCGTCGGACGACAGCCTGCAAGGCATCCGCACGCTCTGCGACCGGGTGGCGCACTGCTACTACATTTCGTTCGCCTGCAATGCGGGACTGAGCGCCGCCATTAAGGCCGGAATCGACAGCACCGAATCGCCGCTCGTGGGATATATCGACGCCGATTTGCAGACCACGCCCGAAGATTTCGAACTGCTGCTGCCCCATGCGGCCGACTATGCTTTGGTGACGGGTATTCGCGCCGACCGCAAGGACACCGGCTTCAAACGCTTCCAGTCGCGCTTCGCCAACGGATTCCGCCGGATGATGACCCACGACGACGCCACCGACACGGGGTGTCCGCTCAAGGTGCTGCACACCGATGCTGCGCGGCGCATTCCTTTCTTCAAGGGCATGCACCGCTTCCTGCCTGCGCTGATTCGCCTGCAGGAGGGATGCGACTACAAGGAGATTGCCGTGCGTCACTTCCCGAGGACGGCCGGTGTCTCGAAATTCAGCATGTGGAACCGTCTGATCGGTCCGCTGGTCGACTGCTTCGCCTATCGCTGGATGAAGAAACGCTATATCAATTACACCGTTGCCGAGCGCAGTCTATGACGACGGCCTGGTGGATATACGCCGTAGGGTTCTTGGCTCAGGCGTTTTTTTCGGCGCGCATTCTTGTGCAATGGGTGCTTTCGGAACGGGCCAAAGCGGTCGTTTCGCCCTCGGCCTACTGGATATGCAGCGTGGCCGGGTCGTGGCTGCTGTTCTGCTACGGCTGGCTGCGCGACGATTTCGCCATCATCCTCGGGCAGCTGGTCTCCTACTATATCTATCTTTGGAACCTCGACTCGAAGGGGCTGTGGCGCCCTGTGCCGCTTCTTTTCCGGGTCCTGTTGCTGCTGACGCCCGTTGCTGCGCTGATTGCCATCGGGCACAACGCGCCGCTCTTCTTCCGCACCTTCCTGCAAAACGACGAGGTGCCTTTCGGACTGCTGCTGTTCGGTTCGTGCGGACAGCTGATTTTCTCGCTCCGCTTCATCTATCAGTGGTTCTGCTCCGTCCGGCGCGGCGAATCGGTGCTGCCGGCCGGGTTCTGGGCCATGTCGCTGGCGGGCTCGGGCATGATTGTGCTCTACGGCATCGTGCGTCATGACCCCGTGCTGATTCTCGGCCAGTCGGTCGGATTCGCCGCCTACGTCCGCAATCTTTTCATCGGTAAAAAACATCGGTCATGAACAAGTCGCTACGTCTGCTTTTCTGCCTTTTCTTCATGGCGCTGCTGCCCGTGATGGTGCTGCGCGATTTCACGCCCTCCAACGAACTGCGGTATCTCAGCATTGCCGATGAAGCCATCCGCGAGGGGCATTTTTTCGCCTTTACCTCCCACGGTGCCGCCTATGCCGACAAACCGCCCCTCTATCTGTGGATCGTCATGGCGGGCAGGCTGTTGTTCGGTGCGCACTGCATGTGGTTCCTGTCGCTCTTCTCGTTCTTCCCGGCGTTGGTCATCCTCCGTACGATGGACCGTTGGGTGCGTCCGGCGCTCGACGAACGGATGCGGGCGGCCGGAGCGTGGATGACGATGACCTGCGGGCTTTTCCTGGGCCTCGCCGTCTTCCTGCGCATGGACATGCTCATGTGCATGTTCATCGTGCTGTCGCTCCATGCTTTTTGGCGTCTTTACACCGGCGAGGGCGACAGCCGCCGGGCCGCGATGCTCTTTCCGCTCTATGCTTTCATGGCCCTCTTCACTAAAGGGCCCGTGGGGCTGCTCGTGCCGTTGCTGTCGACCGTCGTTTTCCTCGTCGTGCAGCGGCAGTGGCGGCAGATAGGCCGTTATTGGGGCTGGCGGACATGGGGCATTCTGCTGGCGGGGTGCGCTTTGTGGTTCTCGGCCGTATGGGCCGAGGGCGGCACGGAGTATCTCGACAACCTCCTCTTCCATCAGACGCTCGACCGGGCCGTCGATGCGTTCCACCACAAGGCGCCGTTCTATTTCTACGGCATGTCGGTGTGGTATTCGCTGGCTCCGTGGTCGCTGCTTCTGGCCGTTGTCTTCGTGGCGGCCTGGCGGCAGCGCGTGCGGCTGAACGAAACGGAACGTTTCTTTCTTTCGGCGGCGCTCACCACGTTCGTCATGCTCTCGCTGTTCAGCTCCAAACTGGCGGTCTATCTGGCGCCGGCGTTTCCGTTCGTTGTCTATGCGGCGGTCTCGCTGTTGGCCCGGGTGCGGGTGAACGGATGGATGCGGGCCGCACTGGCGGTGCCGGCCGTCATCTGGACGCTTGCGTTGCCTGCGGTCGTTGTAGCGGCTTCGATGCCTGCGACGGCTTTCCTGCGTAACGGGTGGTGCTTTGCGGCCGGGGCGCTGCTTTCGGCCGGAGGCGCTGCGACGCTGTGGTTCCTTTTCCGGCGCCGGGACATGTATCGCTCGGTCCAGGTTTTGGCCGGCGGACTGCTGTGCGCGATTTTCGTTGGCGGTTTCGCCTTGCCTCGCTTCAACAGCATGCTGGGCTACGGCGAGTTGTGCCGCACGGCCAAGGAAGTTGCCGCGGAGCAGTCCGATTTCGCCGGTTATTACGTTTGGAAAGTGCGGCGGCCCGAGAACATGGATGTTTACCTGGGGCACTCCATCACTGAAATCTCCGCGGATGAAGCACTGGCCGGACAGGGCGCCGGCGGCGTGCTGATGGTGTCCGAACGGAAACTGCGGCACGACGAGGCCATGCAGCGGTTCGTCGCCGGGCTCGATTCGCATGTTGTCGGCGGGTATCTCGTCTGTGTGCTTCCCGCCGCCGTTCCGGAAACTGCCGGCACGGCTGCCGAATCTCCCGAATCTCCCGAATCTCCCGAATCTCCCGAATCTCCCGAATCTCCCGAATCTTCCGAATCCGAGTAGTGTTCCGCCGATTCGGCGCTTTCTTGATTCTCGTTCTTTTTTACCGCTTATCGCCGTGCCGCTTTCGGGTTGCACGGCGACTTTTTTATGATTCGGTTATGAGGCTTCGATTCCTCTTGTCCGGAAATACTCTTCCCCAAGATGAAATAACATAGTTTCGGATCAATATTGATTTTCAGAAATCTTTTCTCGAAATTTTTGCCTGCAATATCCCGCAGAGTGTTTGTTCGTCGGGGAAATATTTTCTATTTTTGCGGTGCTGAGGCTTTTGTCCGAAGCAGACATATATTGAAAGTGTTTTCGCACTGTCCTTAACTGAAAATGTGGCAATTTTCTATGAAACAAGGACGACGAACGGCACTCATTTCTTGTATAGACTATGGACAAGGTGCGTCTCTACGCACCGAGGTACTCCATTTCTATCCAAGTGTGGGGTATTGCATCGTCTATTTGTTTCAAGGTTCGCCACAACCTTCAGTTAGATAGACGAAAATCGGCTCCACACTTTCTTTTTGCCCATACCCCGAACCCGCCGCAGCGGAGCTGATACGGCAATAGAATTTGAACTCGAAAACTCAAATTTATATTGCTATGAAAAAACTGTTTCTTTTGGCCGCATTATTCATCGCGGCCGCGTTCCCGTCGTGCAGTAAGCACGACGGCGTCGAGACGCCCGATTTGCCCGACCCTCAGCCACTCGCGATTGTGTTCGCCGAGGGCAATTCGTTGCAGTTCGACGTCGACGAGACCAAGACCGTCCACTACACTATCACGGGCGGCAGTGCCAATAACGTGGTGAAAGTCGAGATGCAGAACCCCGACGATGCCTATACCGTAGAAACGACACCGATTTCGGCAACGGAGGGAACGATTACGATTACGGCCAAAAAGCCGTCGAACGAGAATCGTATAATCGTCACCGTGTCGGACGGCTCGCAGACCGTTACGGCAGAAATCGCCGTGTCGGCAAAGCCCATTCCCGAAGAACTCGTCATTACGTTCGCCGAGGGTAATTCGTTGGAGTTCAACGTCGGAGAGACAAAGACCGTCCACTATACCATTACGGGCGGCAGTGATAAAACCGTAGTAAAAGCCGAGATGCAGAACCCCGACAACGACAATGCCTACGAGTTCTATATAACGCAGACTTCGGCAACGGAAGGAACCATAAAAATCACGGTCAAAATACCGTCGACCGATAATCGCGTAATTATTACCGTGTCGAACGGCTCGCAGACCATTATGGCAGCAATAGACGTTACAATTAAACTTAAAGCATCTTTCGACGGTAAAACAGTCGAGGTCAAAACTGCGGGCACCCTGTCGAAACTGCTGGCCGACTACGATAAAACGACAATTACCGATTTGACCGTTATCGGCAATCTGAACGACAAGGATATTGCGACTCTGGAAAAACTCCCCAATCTCGCAGTTCTCGACATGGAACATGTGAATTTGAAGGCGTTTCCTGTACTATTCTATGAAAAAACATCGTTGATATCCATCAAACTACCGCTGACACTGAAAACTATCCGTAACTCCTCATTCAGGGGTTGCAGCAACCTGACAAGCATAACTATCCCTGACAGTGTGACGTCGATTGAGAACTACGCATTCATCGATTGCAATAGCCTAACAGGGGTATATATTACCGATATAGCAAAATGGTGTGCGATAGAATTCTATAGGGGTAGTTCCAATCCTCTGGTTTATGCCCAGAACTTGTATTTGAATGGTGAATTGATAACCGACGAGCTGGTGATTCCCGATAGCGTAACGTCGATTGGGTCCTACGCATTCTCCAATTACAGCCGCCTGACAAGTGTAACGATTCCCGACAGTGTAACGTCGATTGGGTTTGGCGCATTCTCCAATTGCAGCAGCTTGACAAGCGTAACGATTCCCGACAGTGTAACGTCAATTGGGATGAGCGCATTCTTCAATTGCAGCAGCTTGACAAGCGTAACGATTCCCGACGGCGTAACAACAATTGGGAGCTGGGCATTCCAGTATTGCAGCAGTCTGACAAGCATAACGATTCCCAATAGTGTGACGACGATTGGAGAGCGCGCATTCGAGGATTGCCGCGGCCTGACAAGCGTAACGATTGGCAACGGTGTGACGTCGATTGGGTCCTACGCATTCTACAATTGCCGCGGCCTGGCAAGCATCTATTGCAAGGCTCAAACGCCTCCGACAATAGGTTTCGCAGCGTTTAATGGGGTTCCCAGGCCAACAATACCGCTGTATGTTCCGATCGGCAGTGCCGATGCCTATCGAGCAGCCGATGGTTGGGAATCTTTTTCTAATACCAACGAAATGGAGTTTGAATAACCTTTTTTAATTAACTAAAAACAAAAAAACATGTCAACGAATTTTATTAAGAAAGAAGAATTATCCATTGGTAACTTCGTAGAATATGATGGTCACATTGGTCGTGTGGTGTGGATACAAAAGCAGAATATAGGCTGGCGCCAAAATGGAAAGGGGGAAATCATTCAGATTCCCATAAAAAAACTTAAACCAGTCATGATAACTCGGGCACGGCTCAATAGTTATCTTAAGACTATTCAATATCTTAAAAATAACAGCGATGGAACATATACATACAATGAAGAGTTCCGTACGAAGCGTGCAAGTCTATTAAATTATAGGATACAACCCGAGGATGAAGGCGTAATATTTTGGATTAGAGATCCGGATTGCCCTGAAGTGATTAAAACAAAATCAACTCTTAAACAGCAAAATGCTCAAATAGTTTTACCATCAATTTATTACAAGAAGATGCATTGTTTTCAAAATCTTCTGACAAGTATTATAAATGATTTAACGGTATCATAATAGATATCTTCTTAATGAGAGCTGCACAAACCATGTTGCTTGTGTGGTTCTCTTGCATTTATATACTTTTACTTCTTAAAAACAAAATACACGGCCAGAATCAGACAGACGAAGCCGGCGAGGTGATTCCAACGGAGGGAATCGGAGCGCATGAAGAGGAGGGCGAAGAGGGTGAAGACCGAGAGGGAGACGACCTCCTGCAAGACCTTGAGCTCCCAGATGGAGAACGGTCCGCCGAACTGGGCCGACCCGATGCGGTTGGCGGGGACCTGGAAACAATACTCGAAGAGGGCGATGCCCCAACTCAACAACACGATGGTGGCCAGCCCGAAGCGTTCGAGCCGCGACTTGAAGGCGATGTGCCCGTACCATGCCAGCGTCATGAAGGCGTTGGAGACGACGAGCAGCACGATGGTGGCGATTCCGCGTAACATCTTATCGGAGAATCGTTTCGAGGTCGACGATGTCGGCGAAGGTGTCGATGATGGCATCGGCGGCGGTCTCTGCGGCCAGCACTTCGCGCGGCAGGGTGGTGGTGAGCGCCACGATGCGGCCGGCGCCGGCCCGGCGGGCGGCCTCGATACCCGCCTTGGCATCCTCGAAGACGATGCACTCCGCAGGCTCCAGCCCGAGTGCTGCGGCTGCCGTGAGGTAGATTTCGGGGTCGGGCTTGCAGCGCGCGACCCGGTCGCCCGAGACGATGGCATCGAAACACCCCTCGATGCCGCACTTTTCGAGCACGAAATCGACGTTCTTGCGGCATCCCGACGACCCGACGGCGCAGCGGATGCCGGCCGAGTGCAGGCGTCCCAGCAAGTTGGCGAGCCCCTCGACGGGCCGGATGGTCGGGGCGTAGATTTCGCGGTAGACGGCCTCCTTTTCGTCGGCCAGCGCCGCCAGCCCCTTTTCACGGATGACCTCCTCGGGCATGATGCGGCGCATGATGTCGTCGTTGCCCATGCCGAACGCCTGGGCGAGTTTTTCGCGCCAGTCGCGCACGCCGTAGCGGGCGCAGAATATCTCGAATGCCTGGATGTGCACGGCGCTGTTGTCGACCAGCGTGCCGTCCATGTCGAAAAGGGCTCCTCGAATCATCGTTTTCGGTTTTTAGAGGGCGTAAAGGTAATGAAATCTGCAAATTTGGCGTAACTTTGGCGACAGAAAAGTTTTCGTCATGGCCCGTATAAAGATTGAAAAGACCAACGCCGCCCGCCTGCTCGACCGGGCCGGCATCGCCTACGAACTGGTGCCCTACGAAGTGGACGAGGAACATCTGGCGGCGACGCATGTGGCCGAACAACTGGGCGAACCCATCGAATGCGTATTCAAGACGCTGGTGCTGCGGGGCGACCGTACGGGGCTTTTCGTGTGTGTGGTGCCGGGCGACCACGAAGTCGACCTCAAAGCTGCGGCGCGCGTGTCGGGCAACAAGAAAGCCGACCTGATACCGATGAAGGAACTGCTGCCCTCGACCGGCTATGTCCGCGGGGGCTGCTCGCCGGTGGGGATGAAGAAACGGCTGCCCACGTTTTTCCACTCGACCGTCGCGGACCATCCCTTTATTTATATAAGCGCCGGGGTCCGGGGCCTGCAACTCAAGGTAGAGCCGCAGGCGCTGCTGGCGTATGTGGGCGGGACGCCGGCCGACCTGAGCCGCCGGCCCTGAGAAGTCATTTGCCGTACATCTGACGGTAATATTCGCGGTATTCGCCCGATGTGACGTTGTCCATCCACTCTTGGTTGTCGAGGTACCACCGCACCGTTTTCTCGATGCCCTCCTCGAATTGCAGGCTCGGCTCCCAGCCTAACTCGTCCTTGAGTTTGGAACTGTCGATGGCGTAGCGCAGATCGTGGCCGGCCCGGTCGGCGACGAACGTGATGAGCTCCTCCGAATGGCCCTCCGGGTTGCTCAGGAGCCGGTCGACGGTGCGGACGAGCAGCCGCACCAGGTCGATGTTGCGCCACTCGTTGAATCCCCCGATGTTGTAGGTTTCGGCCGTGCGGCCGCGGTGGAAGATGGTGTCGATGGCCCGCGCGTGGTCTTCGACGTAGAGCCAGTCGCGCACGTTCTCGCCCGTGCCGTAGACGGGCAGGGGGCGCCGGCAGCGGATGTTGTTGATGAAGAGCGGAATCAGCTTTTCGGGAAACTGGTAGGGCCCGTAGTTGTTGGAGCAGTTGGTGACGACGGTCGGCAGGCCGTAGGTGTCGTGGAACGCCCGCACGAAGTGGTCGGAAGATGCTTTCGAAGCGCTGTAAGGGCTGTGGGGCGCGTAGGGCGTCGTCTCGGTGAAGTAACCGCCGTCGGCCTCCAGAGCGCCGTAGACCTCGTCGGTGGAGATGTGGTAGAAGCGTTTGCCCTCGAACTTTTCGGGCCGCGCCTCCCACTCCGAACGTGCCGCCTGCAAGAGCGAGAGGGTGCCGAGGACGTTGGTGCGCGCGAACGTGAAAGGATCGCGGATCGACCGGTCGACATGGCTCTCGGCGGCGAGGTGGATGACACCGTCGATGTCGTACCGGCGGAAGACGGCCAGCATGGCGTCGAAGTCGCAGATGTCCGCCCGCTCGAAGACGTAGTTGGGGCGCTGCTCGATGTCGCGCAGGTTTTCCAGATTGCCGGCGTAGGTGAGCTTGTCGAGGCAGACGATGCGGTAGTCGGGATATTTTTCGACGAAGAGGCGTACGACGTGGCTGCCGATGAAGCCGGCGCCGCCCGTAATCAGGAGATTGCGTTTCATGCTTCCTTGATGTTGGTTTCCATGCGTTGCAGGCAATAGAGCATCGATTCGCGCCAATGGGGGATTTCGATGCCGAAGCGGCTGCGGATTTTCGATTTGTCGAGCACCGACCAAGCGGGACGTACCGCTTTGGTGGGGTAGTCCTCGGTGCGGCAGGGGCGGATGCGGCAACGGTCGTGGCCGGCCGCGGCGGCGATTTCGACGGCGAAGTCGTACCACGAGCAGACCCCCTCGTCGGAGAAGTGGTAGATGCCTTCGTTGCCGGCGTGGAGCCCGTTTTCCACGATGGAGAAGATGGCCAGCGCCAGATCGCCGGCATAGGTCGGCGTGCCGACCTGGTCGCACACGACGTCGAGCGTTTCGCGCTCGGCCGTGAGCCGGAGCATCGTTCTGAGAAAATTTTTCCCGGTTTCGGAGTAGAGCCAGGCCGTGCGGATAATGAGGTGGCGGCAGCCCGAGGCCAGGACGGCCTCTTCCCCGGCCCGCTTGGTGCGGCCGTAGGCGCTTTGCGGCGCCGTGGGGTCCTCCTCGCGGTAGGGCGTGCAGCGCTTGCCGTCGAAGACGTAGTCGGTCGAGACGTGGACCAGCAGGGCGTCGTGCCGTTTGGCCGCCGCGGCCAGATGGGCCACGGCTTCGCGGTTGATGCGGTCGGCCGCGGCTTCCTCCTCCTCGGCCCGCTCCACGTCGGTATAGGCCGCGCAGTTGATGATGACGTCGATTTTCTGCTCGGTTACGGCCCTCTCCACGGCTGCGGGGTCGGTGATGTCGAGCTCGGCGGCATCGGTAGCCATGTAGTTGTTGGGTGAGATGGCCGCCAAGCGGCACAAAGCCCGGCCCAGTTGCCCGCCTGCGCCGGTTATCAGGATATTAAGCATAGTAATCGGTATGGTAGTCGAAGAGTCGGGGCGCTTCCGCCAGCCGCGGGTGGCGGGCATCCTTTTCCGAGAGGATGATTTCGTCCGGCGCCAGGCCCCAGTCGATTGCCAGGGCCGGGTCGTCCCACGCGACGGCGCCTTCCGATTCGGGGGCGTAGTAGGCGTCGCACTTGTACTGGAAGAGCGCTTCGTCGCTCAGCACGGCGAATCCGTGGGCGAAGCCGCGCGGGATGAACAGTTGGCGCTGGTTTTCGCCCGACAGCTCCACGGCTACGTGCTGTCCGAAAGTGGGTGAGCCGCGGCGGATGTCCACCGCGACGTCGAGCACCCGGCCTGCGATGACGCGCACGAGTTTCGACTGCGCATGGGGCGGCAGCTGGAAATGGAGTCCCCGCACCACGCCGTGGCGCGACAGCGACTCGTTGTCCTGAACGAAGGCGACGGGCCGGACCAGCCGGTCGAACGCCTGCTGCGTGTAACTCTCCATGAAATAGCCCCGGGCGTCGCCGAAGCGCCGGGGTTCGAGAATCACGACCCCCTGGATGGCTGTTTCTATGATATTCATCCTTTCCGGTTGAGAAGTTTCAGCAGATATTGGCCGTACTGGTTGCGGCGCATCGGTTCGGCCGCCGTGCGCAGTTTCTCCTCCGTAATCCAGCCGCGGCGGTAGGCGATTTCCTCCAGGCAGGCGATTTTCAGCCCCTGGCGCTTCTCGATTACCTCGACGAAGATGGACGCTTCGGCCAGCGAATCGTGCGTGCCCGTGTCGAGCCATGCGAAGCCGCGGTCGAGGGTCTGCACCTTGAGGTCGCCCGCCTGCAGGAAAGCCTGGTTCACGGCTGTGATTTCCAGTTCGCCGCGGGCCGAAGGACGGATGTCGGCTGCGATGTCGACGACCTTGTTCGGATAGAAATAGAGCCCGATGACGGCGTAGTCCGACTTGGGGTGCGCCGGTTTCTCCTCGATGGAGAGGCAGTTGCCTGCGGCGTCGAACTCCGCCACACCGTAGCGCTCGGGGTCGTCGACCCGGTAACCGAACACCGTGGCCTTGCCCTCGTGCTCGGCCGTGGCGACGGCCTGCTGCAACAGCTCGGTGAAGCCTGCGCCGTGGAAGATGTTGTCGCCCAGCACGAGGCATGCCGCATCGCTGCCGATGAAGTCGCGGCCGATGAGGAAAGCCTGCGCGAGACCTTCGGGCCGGGGCTGCTCCTTATAGGTAAAGCGTACGCCGTAGTCGCTTCCGTCGCCCAGCAGGCGCCGGAAAGCCGGCAGATCGTCGGGCGTGGAGATGATGAGTATGTCCCGGATTCCGGCCAGCATCAGCACCGAAACGGGATAGTAGACCATCGGCTTGTCGTAGATGGGCAGCAACTGTTTGCTGACTCCTTTGGTGATGGGGTAGAGCCGCGTACCCGTGCCGCCGGCCAAAACGATTCCTTTCATCGGAGAAGAGGTTTGCGAAAAACAATGCTACGGAGAGGCGGGCCGGATTGCGGAGGCGTATCGGTTCGGATGCCGCGCGGCGCTGCCTATCCGTAGACAAAGATAAGGATTTTTCCGCAGCAAACCAGCCGGCGGGGTATCTTTTTCGTGCGGCTCTCAGATGCCGGGACCGTTGGCGGCGAGAATCCAGCCGTTGAGATAGGTGGCGTAGAGAATCCAGACGAGATAGGGCACGAAGAGCCAGGCCGCATCGCGGCGGATGGGGTAGCTGCGGGCAATATAGAGCATGACCAGCGCGTCGAGCACCACGATGTCGATCATGCCCAGGAGCGGACTGCGGCAGACGAAGAAGAGGATGCTCCACAGGAAATTGACGCCCAGCTGAATGCCCCACAGCGTCATGGCGCCGTAATGGGGACCTCCCGGAGCTGTCAGGATACGGCCCGCCGATAAGCCCGTCAGCAGGTAGATGACGCCCCAGACGATGGGGAATACGATGTTCGGCGGTGTGCCGGCCGGTTTGAGCAGGGCCGGGTACCACTCGGTCATCGCTGCGTGCTGGAGCCATCCGGCCAATCCTCCCAGCGCGAGGCAGAGCAGGACGGGCAGCGCATAGGCCGCGAGAAGGTATGCCATGCTGTGCCGGGGCGGGGCGGCGACGGGTGTCGGCTGGGGGGCGCGGCGGTGGTCGAGGATGATGGGCAGCACGACCGGCAGGGTCTTTATGCCGGTGCGGACCACGCGGCTCGTGTCTTTGCGCAAGAGCAGGTAGGCCGAGACGGTGGCGAGGCTGATGCCGGCCATCAGCCCTAAGGCCGAACGCAGGGTGAAAGGCCGTCGGGAATGCGCTTGTGCGGGATGCGGCAGGTTGTTTGTCATTTTCGGAGTTTTTCTCGCTCCCGCGGCAAATTCGGTGCCGGGAAATTTGCGCTTCGCAGGGGATGCGCCGGATAATCCGATTGCGGTTTGCGAATTAAGAGTTATCTTTGTCCGACGGAACAGACACTGCATGAAACCTAAACTGATAGCCGTAGTCGGCACCAACGCCTCGGGCAAGAGCGCCGTGGGGCTCGAACTGGCCCGTCGCCTGGGCGGCGAAATCGTTTCGGCCGACTCGCGGCAGATACTGCGCGGATACGACCTTTGCTCGGGCAAGGTGACGGCCGAAGAACGGCAGGCGGTGCCGCACCACCTGCTCGACATCGCCGACCCCGGCGCCTATTTCTCTTTGGCCGACTATCAGTCGCACGCCTATGCTGCCATCGACGACATACTGAGCCGCGGCCGGCAGCCTTTTCTGGTGGGCGGCACGGGGCTTTATGTCGATGCTGTGGCCGACGGTTACGACCTGGTCGGTGCCGGACCCGACGAAGCGCAGCGCGAACGTTTGGAAGCGATGGAGACCGACGACCTGGTGCGGTTGCTACGCGAGGAGTCGGGCGGCGAGGTGCCCGGCTATCTCGATGTCAACAACAAACGCCGCCTTGTACGTGCGTGCGAAGTGGCGCTGTCCGGCCGGTTGCTGGACGAAACGCGCGCCTGCAGCCCGCGCTACGAAGTGCTGAAAATCGGTGTTACGTGGGAACGGCCCTTGTTGCGGCAGCGCATCGATGAACGGCTGCGCCGGCGGCTGGAGCAAGGCATGCTCGACGAGGTGCGGCAAGGGCTTGCGGCGGGCGTGAGCTACGAGGCATTCTATAACCTTGGGCTCGAATATCGCTTCATTGCGCAATACCTTAACGGTGAATTTGCGGGATTCGACGAATTCTACGAAAAACTCCATACGGCCATCTGCCGCTTTGCCAAACGGCAGATGACCTGGTTCCGCCGCGACGCTTCCATCCGCTGGCTCGACATGCACGGCGACCCCGTAGCTCAGGCAACGGAACTGATAGGGGAGTTTCTGGGGAAGTGAATCGTGCTGGCCATCGGTGAGAAATCGATGGTCACGAAGATGAATTATGCTGAAGGCAATTTCGCCACGATGCACTGGCATCCGCACGAACAGTGAGGATATGTCGTGTCGGGCGAATATCGCCTTGTTGTCGAGGGGCCGCAGGGTGTCGACGTCGTCCTGCATCCCGGCGACAGCTATGCCATTCCGGGCAACACGCCCCATTCGTTTGAAGTCATTCGCGGCAGGGAGGTTGTCGATGTCTTCACGTCCCATCGCGAAGATTACCTGTGAGGTCGGGTATCGCCGGATGTTTTCCGGCCGAAGTCGGAACCCGGGGAGTCCGGCCGATGTTGCCGAAATGAAAAAAGCGACCTTCAAAAGGTCGCTTTTTGTTTCGGTGACGGGTCCGAATCAGTATTCCTCCTCGTTGAAGAAGAAGTCGTCTTTGGAGGGGTAGTCGGGCCAGATGTCTTCGATGGACTCGTAGATTTCGCCCTCGTCCTCGATTTCCTGCAAGTTTTCGAGCACCTCCAGCGGCGCTCCCGAGCGCACCGCGTAGTCGATCAGTTCCTCCTTGGTGGCGGGCCAGGGAGCGTCTTCGAGTTTCGATGCCAGTTCAAGCGTCCAGTACATAATGTATCAAGTTTTAAGATTCATTCACTCAGTCGTTTGCGCGCTCCGACGGCGACTGCTTGCCGAAGCCCGATTTGCAAAAGTATAAAAAAATCGAGAAATACAAATTTTTTTGTCGGAACAACGGCCCGCCGAACATCGCTCTGCGCAGTGGGCAAGGCTACGGAATCCACAATATTTCTTCTGCGCCGAAGTGCATCGCCAAGGTGCGGCCCAAGAGATAGAAGTAGTCCGAGAGCCGGTTGAGCCACACCAGGGCCGATGCATCGATGCCGTGCTCCTGGTCGGCCCGCAGGGCGGCGCGCTCGGCCCGCCGGCATACCGTACGGCAGATGTGGCAGAGCGATACGGCTTCGTGGCCGCCCGGGAGCGTGAATTTGTCGATGGCCGGGAGTGCCGCCTGCATGGCGTCGATGCGCTGCTCCAGCCACTCCACGCATTCGCCGGGCAGGGGAGCCACCTTGTCGCTGCCGTTTTCGCCCACGGCCAGCAGGGCTTCGACGGTCATCGAACGCGACAGAATGCGGTTCAGGTCGTCCGTCTCTTTTTCCAGCCGGGCGTCGGTGCGCAGCCTATCGGCCAGCAGGGCCGTGAATGCGGTCAGCTCGTCGACCGTTCCGTAGGCCTCCACGCGGCTGTCGGTCTTGAAAACGCGCTCGCCGCCGATGAGCGACGTCATGCCTTGGTCTCCGGTTTTGGTGTATACTTTCATGGATGGTGGTGTTTCCGTGGTTCTGAGTTCAGCCCGCTTCCGTGGCGGTGCTTTGCGGTGCCGGAAGCCCTCCCCGAAGCGCGTCCTACAGTACGAAGTGCTGTTTGGGGAGCCGGTTGTTGAAGAGCAGCAGGTAGGCGCGGTTGTCCACCGAAGTGGAGTCGTGCATCGCCACGAGCTGACGGCACAGCGCCTGCCGCTCGCTTCTCACGCACGGCAGCATGACGACCAGCGCGGCCCCCGAAATCTTGGCATCCTCGGCCAGTTTCAGCAATTCGTCGTGCGGCAGTCCGGGCAGGGCTACGGTCAGTGCGCCCTCCGCACGATTCAGGCCAAAGGTCGCGAGTCCGGCGTGAATAGCCAGATTTTGCAGCTGTACGGCCCGCTGCTCGGCGATACCCTTGCTTCGCAGAGCCTCGTAGAGCGAGCGGTCGCCGGGCAACAGCTCGTGCCGCATGAACACCTCCCGCACCAATGCATAGACGAACGGCGAATGCACTCCGTGGCCCCGGAAGTGGCGGGCGCGTGTCAACCGAGTGCTTACGGCCGTCATGCCGCGAACGACCCTTTCCCTGAACCGATGCCCCGCCTGCTTCATTGCCGGTTATTTTTTCAGCATGCCGGCCAGGCGGCCCGTCGAGAAAGCGATCTGCAAGTTGTAGCCGCCCGTGTTGGCGTCGATGTCGAGCACTTCGCCCGCCAGGTAGAGCCCGCGGACCTTGCGCGACTCCATGGTGTAGGGGTTCACCTCGTCGCAGCGGACTCCGCCGGCCGTGGTGACGGCATATTCGAACGGCGCGTAGTCCGTGACGGGGAAAGTCAGCCCCTTGAGCGTGCGGACCAAGCGGTCGATTTCGGCGTCGGTGATTTTCGAGACGTAGTTTTTCGAATGGATGTCCAGCTCCCGGGCCAGGGGCATGACCAGGGCCTTGGGCATCAGCTTGCGCATGAGCTCGCCGAAAAACTCCTCAGGTTCCATCTCGGCCCGTTCGCGGGCGATGCGGTCGCGCAGCATCTCTTCGGTCAGCGCGGGTTTGAGGTCGAGCACGAGTTTCACGCGGTGCCCGTCGATCAGTGCGTCGACCGCGTCGCGGCTCATGCGCAGGGCCACGGCACCCTCGATGCCGCGCTCCGAGAACCCGATTTCGCCGAACTCCTCGCGCACGGGCTCGTTGTTGACGTAAAGCACGGCCTTGACGTTGCGGAGCAGCAGGCCGTGCAGGTATTTTATTTGCGGATGCGACGTGACCAGCGGAGTGAGCGACGGCCGCAGCGGTTCGACCGTATGGCCCAGGTCGGCGGCGAAGGCATAGCCGTCGCCGGTCGAACCGGTGGCGGGGTAGGAGACCCCGCCCGTAGCGAGGATGACGCGGTCGCACTCCTCCTTGCGTCCGAAACCCCGCTTGTTGACGTAGCGCACGCCGAATACGCGGTCGCCGAGCGTCATGATTTCCGTCACGCGCGTTTCGTAGAGTATCTTCACGCCGTTGTCGACGCAGTAGTCCAGCAGGGCGTTGGCTATGTCCCACGCCTTGCCGCTCTTGGGGAAGACGCGCTCGCCGCGCTCGATGTCGAGTTTCACGCCCTGACGCTCGAAGAAGCGGATTGTCGCCCGGTTGTTGAACTCGGCGAATGCCGGGGCGAAGAAGTCGGCGTTGGTGCGGACCTGCTGGGCGAACTCCTCGGCCGGGCGGGCGTTGGTCACGTTGCAGCGCCCCTTGCCCGTGATGCGGACCTTGCGTCCCGATTTCTCCATCTTTTCCAGCAGCAGGACCCGTTTGCCGCTGCGGGCCGCCGTGCCTGCCGCCATCATGCCTGCCGCGCCTGCGCCTACGACGATGACGTCGTAGGGCTGCCGTTCGGCGGGTTGTGTCGTTTCTGTTTGTTCCATACGGGTACAAAGATAGACAATTCGCGATTCATAATTCATAAATCGCGATTAAAATTTGGCTCCGGGCCGCTGCGGAAGTATTTTCGCCGGGCCGGCGGGCCATCGCAAGAATGGTCGTCTTGCTGAAAAATCCCGGCGCATCATTTCCGATTTCTGATTTTTAGTTGTACTTTTGCGGCCGTTCAAAACGTTCCCGCATCCATGCTGAGCAGAAGATTACTCCGTATCAAGGTCGCCAAGGCGCTGTTCGCCCATCTCAAGTCCGATGCCGACAACATGATCGCCTCCGAAAAGACGCTCATGGCCTCCGTCGACAAGGCCTACGATCTTTATTTCCAGATGCTGGCGCTTCCCGTCGAGCTGGTGCGTTATGCCGAACAGCGCATCGAAATAGCCAAGGCCAAGAAACTGCCTGCTTTCGAAGACCTTCATCCCAATACCAAGTTCGTCGACAACGCGGTTATCCGCACCATTGCCAACAGCGACGCTGTCAACGACTACCTCGCCGCCCGCAAACTGGGCTGGACGCAGTATCCCGACCTGATCCGCACGCTCTACGGGCAGCTGTGCGAAAGCGAATGTTTCCAGGACTACATGGCGCGCGAGGAGCGCTCGTTCGACGACGACCGGCGCCTGGTCGAGGATTTCTTCAAGGAGATGCAGACCTGCGACGCGCTGGACGAACAGCTCGAAGAGATTTCCATCCTTTGGAACGACGACCTGCCTTATGTGCTGGTGCTTGTCCTGCGCACCCTCTCGATGCTGAAGCCCTCGCACTCCGAACTGAAGATAGCGCCCAAGTTCAAGTCGGACGACGACCCGGTGTTCGTCAAGACGCTTTTCGAGAAGTCGCTGGTCAACTACGACAAGTATCAGGACTACATCGAGAAGTTCACCTCCAACTGGGATGTCGAGCGCATCGTTTTCATGGACAATCTTATCATCGGCACCGCGATGGCCGAACTCACGGAGTTTCCCGACATTCCCGTGAAGGTGACGCTCGACGAATGGATCGAGATTTCGAAGTTCTATTCCACTCCGGGCAGCAGTACTTTCATCAACGGCGTGCTCGACAAAATCGTCGAGTCGCTCACGGCCGAAGGACGTATCAGGAAGTCGGGCCGCGGTCTGATCTGACGGGCATGTTTCGCAGTGCGATTCTTCTGCTGGCGGCGGTTCTTTGCGGTGCGTGCGGCCATTCGCCTGCGCCGGTTGCGCCCGGGGGCCGCGTCATTGTACTGACCGATTCGCTGCTCGAAAGCGGCGGACGCGACACCCTGCGACTGGGGCGTCTGCACTCCGGCGAAACGGCCGTTTCGCGCCTGTGGTTCGAGAACCGGACGGCGCATCCTCTTGTCATTGTCTCCTACGAACGGACGTGCGGGTGTACTTCTCTGGCGTTCGACTCCGAACCTTTCGCGCCGGGTGCCATGTGCGCCGTTGAACTCACGTTCGATTCGCGCGGCGAACGCGGCTGGCAGTTCAAACCCTTGGACCTGCGTTTCGCACCGGCCGGCCGCTTCCGACTCTTCGTCGAAGTTGACGTGGAGTAGGAATCCTGTTTTTTGCGACAAAAACGGCTTCTCGACCTGTCCGAATGGACCCGGTCCGGATTCGTCCGGGGGTGCTCGGCTCCGTTAATAACATATTTTTCAAAATTCATCGTATCATGGAGTTGCGCAAACTGATTTCCGATATTGTCGACCGGGACCGCGAGGGGATGGGGTGGAGCCGTATTTACGACTGGTATATGCTTGCGATGATTGTCGCGAGCATTGTTCCGTTGATGTTCGTCAGCGATTATCCGATATTCCGGATTGTTGAAGGGGGCACCGTTGCCGCATTCATCCTTGATTATGCAGGGCGGTGGTATACCGCCGACATACGGCTGGGGAAAGGCCGGCTTTCGTTTCTGATTTATCCGTTCACACCCATGGCCGTCATCGACCTGCTGTCGATTCTGCCAGGGCTGAATCTGATAGGCTCCCAGTTCAAGCTGCTGCGTCTGACCCGGTTGATGAAGATTGTGCGCGTTCTTAAATTTTTCCGTTATTCCGACAAGATAGCCGTTTTTATGAGGGTCATCCATAAGGAGCGGCATGTTTTGCTGTCGGTATTGATGCTTGCGCTTTTCTATATTTTTGTCACGGCGCTGGTGATGTTCAATGCCGAACCGCATACGAATCCCGAGACGGGGGCCGAGACGTTTCATTCGTTCTTCGATGCGCTCTATTGGTCGACGGTGACGCTGACTACGGTCGGTTATGGCGATTTGTGCCCCGTTACCGATGTCGGAAGAGTCGTGTCGATGCTGTCATCGTTGTTCGGAGTCGCAATCATCGCCCTGCCGTCCGGTGTGATTACGGCGGGATATATGGACGAACTGCGCCAGCAGCGGCAGAAAAAGGAGAAGGAATAGACCCGGAAATAGGTGAACGGCTTTCGTTTCGAGAGTTTCGAAGGTTTGGGCCGTTTCGTTCGGGGCGTATTCGCAGGGCGGTTCGGGGTTTCGGCAAGGAGGTAACCGCAGGTGAAGAGCCCCGTGCATCCGCTTCATGGAAACAGAAAAACCGCTCTCCGAAGAGAACGGTTTGAATTTTGGTGAACCCGCTGGGGCTCGAACCCAGGACCCCAACATTAAAAGTGTTGTGCTCTACCAGCTGAGCTACGGATTCTCCGTCTGCCGAACGGGAGCAGGGCTCCTTTTCGGTGGTGCAAATGTAGAGAATATTTTTGTTTTACCAAAATAAAACGATATTTTTGTAGGGTTCAAACGTTTTTTGACAGTAAAAACATATTCCTATGTGTAAAGCCCTAATCATCGGTGCGGGCGGTGTCGGTACGGTCGTCACGCAGAAGATCGCCGCCAATCCCGTTTTCTCGGAGGTGATGCTCGCCAGCCGTACCAAGTCCAAGTGCGACGCCGTTGCGGCGGCCATCGGCGGCAACCGGGTCCGAACGGCGCAGGTCGATGCCGACAGCGTGCCCGAGCTGTGCGAGTTGTTCCGTGCGTTCAAGCCCGACATCGTCGTCAATGTCGCTCTGCCGTACCAGGACCTCACCATCATGGATGCCTGCCTCGAATGCGGCTGCAACTACCTCGATACGGCCAACTACGAGCCCAAGGACGAGGCGCATTTCGAATATTCGTGGCAGTGGGCCTACCAGGACCGTTTCAAGGCCGCCGGTCTCACGGCCATCCTCGGCTGCGGCTTCGACCCGGGCGTTACGGCCATCTTCACCGCCTATGCCGCCAAGCACCATTTCGATGAAATCCACTACCTCGACATCGTCGACTGCAACGCCGGCAACCACGGCATGGCTTTCGCCACCAACTTCAACCCCGAAATCAACATCCGCGAGGTGACGCAGAAGGGCCGTTACTACGAAAACGGCAAGTGGGTGGTCACCGAGCCCCACGAAATCCATCGTCCGCTGAATTATCCCGGCATCGGCGAGCGCGAATCCTACGTCATCTATCACGAGGAGCTGGAGTCGCTCGTCAAGAACTATCCCACCATCAAGCGGGCCCGCTTCTGGATGACGTTCGGACAGGAGTACCTCACGCACCTGCGCGTCATTCAGAACATCGGCATGGCGCGCATCGACCCCATCATCTACAACGGTGTCGAAATCGTCCCCATTCAGTTCCTCAAGGCCGTGTTGCCCGATCCCAAGTCGTTGGGTGCCAACTATCATGGTCAGACTTCCATCGGCTGCCGTATCCGCGGCGTCAAGGACGGTAAGGAGCGCACCTACTATATCTATAACAACTGCGACCACGAGGCCGCATTCAAGGAAACCGGCACGCAGGCCGTCAGCTTCACGACCGGCGTACCTGCGGCACTGGGTGCTTCGATGTGGGCCAAGGGGTTGTGGCGCGGCGCCGGCGTCTTCAACGTCGAGGAGTTCGACCCCGATCCGTTCCTCGCCGAACTCGGACCTCAGGGTCTGCCTTGGCACGAGTTGTTCGACGTCGACATCGAGGTCTGAGGCCTTTTGTCGGCAGAGTTGCGGCCCGCGGAAATTCCGCGGGCCGTTTTTGTTGCTGCGGGGCCGGGCAAAATAGCTGTTGCTGTTTGGAAACGCGGACCCTGCAATCCGGATGCGGGCGTGGACGGTATGCTTCCGGTATGACCGATGCCGGTTCCTGGGACGGAGCCGTATTTCTTTTCGGAGCCCGGTCCAAGGATAGGTATAAAGACTTATTTTCCGGCGTTTTTCTCTCCGGAGAGTCGTTTTTGTCGCTGTTTTTGTTAATTTTGCATGACTTTTCGCAAAATCAGAAAGACAGCATGATCGACTTCGCCAAGTTGCCCGCACCGTGTTACGTGCTCGATGAAACCTTGCTCGACCGCAACCTCGCCATCATCGACCGCGTGCGCCGCGAGTCGGGTGCCGAGATCATCGTGGCGCTCAAAGCGTGCGCCATGTGGAGCATCTTTCCCGAGCTGGCGCAGCATTCCGACGGTGCTACGGCCTCTTCGGCCGCCGAGGCCCGGCTCGTCTTGGAGGAGTTCGGCCGCCCGGCCCACACCTACGCCCCCGTTTACAGCGACCGCGATTTCGACGAAATCATGCGTTGCAGCGACCATATCACGTTCAATTCCGTCGCACAGTTCGAACGCTTCGGACAGCGGGCGCTTATCAACGGCATCTCTTGCGGTCTGCGTATCAATCCCGGTTATTCGCCGGTCGAGACCGACCTCTACAATCCCTGCGTTGCCGGTTCGCGTCTGGGCATCGTGCCCGAGCAGCTGACCGAACTTCCCGCCGGAGTGGAGGGGCTGCATTTCCATGTGCTGTGCGAATCGCGGCCCGAACAGCTGCGAAAGGCGCTCGATGCCGTGGAGAAGCGTTTCGGCCACCTGCTTCCGCAGATAAAATGGCTCAATATGGGCGGCGGCCATCTGATGACCCATGCCGACTACGATTGCGATGAGTTGATTCGCATACTGAAAGATTTCAAGGCGCGCCATCCCCGGCTGAGGCTTATTCTCGAACCGGGCAGCGCCTTTACGTGGCGGACCGGTTATTTGGTTGCGACCGTCGAGGATATCGTTGCCAACGGCGGGGTCAACACCGCCATGCTCGACGTGTCGTTCGCCTGCCACATGCCCGATTGTCTCGAAATGCCCTACAAACCCGCTATCGTCGGTGCGCACGAACCGGCCGACGGCGAAAAACGGTGGCGCATGGGCGGCGCCAGCTGCCTGGCCGGCGACTTCTGCGGCGACTGGGCGTTCGACCGCGACCCGAAACCGGGCGACCGCATCGTTTTCGAAGACATGATCCACTACACCATGGTCAAGACCACGATGTTCAACGGCGTGCATCATCCCTCGATCGTCATCGTCCGGCGCGACGGCCGCGTCGACACGGTCCGCGCGTTCGGCTACGAGGACTTCAAGAACCGCATGTCCTGAAAAATCCGTATCTACAAACCAAACTTTCAGAAATAGATGGAAAAGTTCACTCCCACCTCCTATACGCTCGAATGCGTCGCATCCGGGCGGGAATTCGAGGACGAGGGCTGGGTGCTGGAAGACCGCGCCTGCAAGTCGCCCTCGCTCGTGCGTGCCAGGTATGCCAAGAAGCAGCTGGAAGTCCGCCCCGACAAATTCGGTCTTTACAAATTCGCCGACTGGCTTCCTGTGAAGCGCATGCTCAAAGGCTCGTCGGCGCCGGTCACTTTCAAAAGCAAGGGGCTGGGCGCGCATCTGGGGCTCGAAAACCTCTGGATTACTTTCAACGGCTACTATCCGGCCGTCGGCGCTGCGATGACCACCTGCTCGTTCAAGGAGACCGAGGCCTATTCGGTCTGCGCCCGTGCTGCCGAGAACGAGAACCGCGTGCTGGTCGTCGCTTCGGCCGGCAATACGGCCCGCGCTTTCGCCAAAGTTTGCTCCGACAACAACATCAAGTTGTTGTTGGCCGTACCTCATGACAATATCGATGCGCTGTGGTTCGCCGAGCCGCTGAATCCCTGCGTCAAGCTCATCAGCTGCGAGAAGGGCGGCGATTATTTCGATGCCATCCACCTCTCCAACCTCGCCCTCAAAGCGAACGGCTTCTATGCCGAGGGCGGCGCCAAGAACATCGCCCGCCGCGACGGCATGGCCACCACGGTGCTTTCGGCCGTGACGACCATCGGCCGCATTCCGGACTACTATTTTCAGGCTGTGGGTTCCGGTACGGGGGCCATTGCCGCCTGGGAAGCCAACATGCGTCTGATCGAGGACGGCCGCTTCGGCTCGAACACCATGAAGCTGATGGTTTCGCAGAATGCGCCGTTCGTTCCCATGTACGACGCCTGGCGGGCCGATTCGCGGCAGATGCTGCCTTACGACGACGACAAGGCGCGCCGCGATGCCGAAATCATCGATGCCAAGGTCCTGTCCAACCGGCGCCCTCCCTACGGATTGGCCGGGGGGCTTTACGATGCCTTGAAAGCCACGGGCGGCGATGTCTTCGTTGCCACCAACGCCCAGGCCCGCAAGGCCGCCAAGCTCTTCAAGGAGCTGGAAGGCGTCGACATCTATTCCGCTGCTGCGGTCGCTACGGCGTCGCTCATCAAGGCTGTGGCCGACGGCAAGGTGGAGAAAGATGCCACCGTCATGCTCAACATCACGGGCGGCGGCGAAGGACTCTTCAAGGAGGGCAAGGAATTGTGGTATCTTAAACCGAGCCTTGTTTTCCCGCTCGAACCGTCGGTCGACGAGGTGGTCGCCAAGGTCGAAGAGCTCTTCAAGTAACACTGCCGGCGGTCGTGCGTAAATTGCTTGCATACAGAATATTTATCTGTCGGACATTGCGCACTGGCTCTCCGCGGTCGGCAGCCGTGAATTTCGACTTTCGCCGGTGTGGCCGGCAAAAGCCGGGGCTCGCGGAACCAATCTGATTTCTTCTCGGCGGTGCGGGACGGAGGCTTGCAGCCGGACGCCTTCCCGACCGCCGTTTTTCGGCCTTTCTCCGGAGTTGATGCAATGCTTCGGGCAAGGCCGCATAATCAACTCAAATTCAAATTTCAAGCAAATGGAAAAATCTCTTCCGAAGCAGGCTCTCTGCTGGCGGCGGTGGAGTCGCGGAGGCTGGGCGGTCTTCGCGAGTCTGCGCCGTCATGTAAGAATCGGAGTGCTCTCGGTGGGGATGTCTATTCTGCTGCTCGCGACGCAAGGCGCATCCGCACAGGACGCCGACACGACCGCGGTTCTTCGGGAACTGCGGATCCGGGAGGTCGGCATTTCGGGAACTCTTCCCGTTCCGGTGCGCAGCGCCCAGTCGCAAACCCCGCTTTTCGACCGGAAAGCACAGGCCGCGGCGCCCTATCAGACGCTCGAATCGGCGCTGCGCACCGCTCCTTCGGTCGACATCCGCGAACGCGGGGGCAAGGGCACGCAGGCCGACATCTCCGTCCGCGGAGGCTCTTTCGACCAGACCATGGTCCTTCTCAACGGCATCGACTTCACCGATGCCCGCACCGGACACCAGTCCCACTCGCTGCCCGTCGACCTCGACATTGTTTCGGGCGTCGAATTGCTGGAGGGTATCCCCGGCGTCGGGGCCTATGCCGGAGCCGTCAATATCCGCACGGCACCCCTCATGCCCGAATATCTGCGTTTCGAGGGCTCGGGCGGACAATACGGCTACGGTTACGCCAATCTTTCGGGTGCCGCATCGTCCGGAGGGCTCACGGCGCAGGGCGCCGTCTCCTACCGGCGCAGCGACGGTTATCGCCACAACACCGATTTCGAGACGCTCAACGCATTCGCGCGGGCGACCTGCGAGACGTCGCGGGCCGGATTTTTCGACTTCCAGGCCGGGTATCAGATTCGCGCTTTCGGGTCGAACGGGTTCTATGCCGCCTACAACCCCGAGCAGTGGGAGCGTACCTCCACGGCTCTGGCGTCGCTCAGATGGCTGCGCTCCGCAGGGCGCTTCTCGTTCGGCGCCTCCGTCAGCTACCGCAAGAACTTCGACCGCTACGACTGGACGCGCGGCACGGCCATGAACCGCCACAACACCGACAACGTCGGAGCCAAGGTGTGGGCCGACTGCGACTGGGCCGGCGGCACCACGACGCTGGGCGGCGACTATGCGTATAACCACATCTACAGCACCAATCTGGGCGAGGCGCTCGCAACGCCCCGCGGCGACTATCTCCGCGGCGAGTCGCGCCATACCGGCAACGTCTACCTGCGGCACGCCAAGCAGTGGCGGCGCTTCGATGCGGCCGCATCGGTCGGCGCGAGCATCACGCCCTACGGGCAAGCTGCACTGTGGAGCGTGGCCGGAGGCTATGCTCCTGCCGAGGGGTTGCACCTGAGCGTCGGAGCTTCGCAGTCGATGCGTCTGCCGACCTTCACCGACCTCTACTATTCGTCGCCCGCACAGGTCAACAACCTGGACCTCGTGCCCGAAAAGGCCGTTACGGTCCGCGCGGGTGCCGAGTATGCCCGGGGACATTGGACCGCTTCGGCGATGGGCTACTACCGCGCCGGACGCGACATCATCGACTGGGTGTGGCACCCCGACGACGACCCCGTGGCCGAGTGGCGCGGCAAGTGGCATTCCGAGCAGACGAGCGCACTGGACACCTACGGCGTCGAATTGTCGGGCGGCTATGTCTCGTCCGAGGGCTTCCTGCGCCGGGCGACCTTGTCCTATGCCTGGATTACGACGGACCGCAGTTCCGACCTTATTGCCAAGAGCGCCATGGATTTTCTGCGCCACAAGGCGGCGCTGGCCGTCGAGGTGCGTTTCCTGCGCCGCATGTCGCTGGCGCTCACGGCCTCCGTCGCCGACCGCAACGGCAGCTATACCCACTATCCCGTACCCGGCGATGCCTCGGTGACCGAAACGCGCGATTTCAAGCCCTATTTTCTGCTCGACGCGCGGCTGGCCTGGGAGAAGGGCATCTGCCGGCTCTATGTCGACGGCATGAACATCACCGACACCCGTTACTGCGACATGGGCGGCATTCCGCTGCCCGGTGCGTGGATTACGGGCGGCGTGGTGCTGACCATCGGCCGCCGCTGAGTTTTTGCGCGGACGCTCCGTCCGCTTCCGGCTGCATTCCGCCCGGGGCCATAAGGCTCCGGGCTTTTTTATGGGGTAGGGCGGCCCTTGCCACTCCGGGTGCAGCCTGCGAATATTTTCGGGTTTCGAAGAGCCGCATTCCGCGCTGTCCGCCGGACCTGCTGTTATTTTTCTAACGATTTGTTGTCCGTCTGCCGAAAAATCCGTATATTTGACTTCGTCCGTATGTCTTGCTGTTTCCGACCTGTTTCCGGTTTCGACGGGAGGAGTTGGTCGGGATGCGGCGAGTCGGGCACGGGCCGTTTCCGTCCCGATTGTACGGCGGATTGCAGCATTGGAAAAATCCGAAAACAACATATCATGGAACAGAGAATCGTAGAGTGCGTCCCCAATTTCAGCGAGGGACGCGACCGGGAGGTAATCGGGCAGATCACTGCGGCCATCGAGCGTTCGGGCGGCGTCCGGCTGCTCGACGTAGACCCCGGCGAAGCCACCAACCGCACGGTCGTCACGTTCGTCGGCAGCCCCGAAGCGGTCGTCGAAGCCGCTTTCCAGGGGGTGAAGCGCGCCGCCGAACTCATCGACATGCGCAAGCACAAGGGGGCCCATCCGCGCATGGGAGCCACCGACGTGCTGCCGCTGATTCCCATATCGGGCATCACGCTGGAGGAGTGCGCCGCCCTGTCGCGCGACCTGGCCAAACGCATCGCCGAGGAGCTGCGCATTCCGACCTATTGCTACGAGGCCGCCGCTTTCCGGCCCGAGCGCAAGAACCTGGCCGTCTGCCGGGCCGGCGAATACGAGGCGCTGCCCGAGAAGCTGGCGCATGCGGAGTCGGCACCCGATTTCGGGGCCCGGCCCTACGACGACGGGGTGGCCCGCACGGGTGCCACGACGGTCGGAGCGCGCGATTTTCTGATAGCCGTCAATTTCAACCTCAATACCACCTCCACGCGCCGCGCCAACGCCATTGCATTCGACGTGCGCGAGAAGGGACGTCCCGTCCGCGAGGGCAATCCCATCACGGGCAAAATCGTGAAGGATGCCGACGGCAATCCCGTCATGCGGCCCGGCACGCTCAAGGCGACCAAGGCCATCGGCTGGTTCATCGAGGAGTACGGCATCGCGCAGGTCTCGATGAACATCACCGACATTGCCGTCACACCCCTGCATGTCGCTTTCGACGAGGTGTGCCGCAAGGCCGATGCCCGCGGCGTACGCGTGACGGGCACCGAAATCGTCGGTCTGGTGCCCAAGCGGGCGCTGGTCGAAGCCGGCAAATATTTCTTGCGCAAGCAGCAGCGTTCGACCGGCATCGCCGAAGAGGAGATTGTCCGCATGGCCGTCAAGTCGATGGGGCTGGACGATCTGAAACCGTTCGTGCCCGAGGAGAAGGTGATAGAATATCTGTTGGATGCGGAGGTTGCGGACAAGCGGCTTATCGACATGACCTGCAAGGCGTTCGCCGCCGAAACGGCGATCGAATCGCCGGCTCCGGGCGGCGGCTCGATTTCGGCTTACATGGGAGCCCTGGGTGCGGCGCTCGGCACGATGGTGGCCAACCTCTCGGCCCACAAGGCCGGCTGGGACGACCGTTGGGAGGAGTTCTCCGACTGGGCCGACAAGGGGCAGGCCCTCCTCTCCGAACTGCTGCACCTGGTCGACGAAGACACGGCGGCCTTCAACCGCATCATGGCCGTTTTCGCCATGCCCAAGTCCACCGACGAGGAGAAGGCGGCGCGCAGCGAAGCCCTGCAGGCCGCGACGCTCTATGCCACGCAGGTGCCGCTGCGCACGATGAAGGCCGCGTCGAAGGTTTTCGACATCGTGCGGGCCATGGCCGCCGAAGGCAATCCCAACTCGGTCTCCGACGCCGGAGTGGGCGCTTTGGCGGCGCGCAGTGCGGTGCTGGGGGCTTGTCTCAATGTCAAAATCAACGCTGCCGGGCTGAAAGACCGTGCTGTGGCCGACGCCCTTGTCGCCGAAGCCGAAACGCTGGCGGCCGAGGCCGAACGCCTCGAAAAGGAGATTTTGGCTCTTGTCGAATCGAAAATACAATAAGGATATGACGTTGCAGGAATTCCAGGCCGATATTCGCGCCGGCATCCCCGACAGGCTGCCCGCCGTGAAACCCTATGACAAACAGATCAACCATGCTCCGCGCCGCAAGGAGATTCTGACGCCCGAAGAGCGGGTGCTCGCTCTGAAAAACGCGCTGCGCTACTTTCCCGAGAAGCACCATGCCGTCTTGATTCGGGAGTTCGCCGAGGAGCTGCGCAAATACGGCCGCATCTACATGTACCGTCTGCGTCCCGACTACGAGATGTATGCCCGGCCCATCGACGAATATCCGGCCCGCTGCCGGCAGGCCGCGGCCATCATGATGATGATACAGAACAACCTGGACAAGGCTGTGGCCCAGCACCCTCACGAACTGATTACCTATGGCGGCAACGGTGCCGTGTTCCAGAACTGGGCTCAGTACCGGCTGACGATGAAGTATCTGTCGGAGATGACCGACCGGCAGACGCTGGTGATGTATTCGGGTCATCCGCTGGGGCTCTTCCCGTCGCACCCCGATGCGCCGCGCGTGGTCGTCACCAACGGCATGGTGATTCCCAACTATTCGAAACCCGACGACTGGGAGCGGATGAACGCCCTCGGAGTCTCGCAGTACGGGCAGATGACCGCCGGGTCGTACATGTACATCGGCCCGCAAGGCATCGTCCACGGTACGACCATCACGGTGCTCAACGCCGCCCGCAAACGCTTCACGAGCGGGCGCAGGGACACGCGCGGCATGCTTTTCGTCTCGTCGGGCCTGGGCGGCATGTCGGGAGCCCAGCCCAAGGCGGGTAACATCTCGGGTGTGGTGTCGGTGATTGCCGAAATCAACCCCAAGGCGGCCGCCAAGCGTCACGAGCAGGGCTGGGTCGACGAGCTGCACGAGTCGCTGGACGAACTGATGCCGCGCATTCGCAAGGCCGTTGCCGAGCGGGAAGTGGTGTCGCTGGCTTACGTGGGCAATGTGGTTGACCTTTGGGAGCGGCTCGCAGCCGAAGAGATCGCTGTCGACCTCGGTTCCGATCAGACGTCGCTCCACAACCCTTGGGCGGGCGGCTACTATCCGGTGGGGCTGAGTTACGAGGCCTCCAACAAGATGATGGCCGAGGAACCCGTCCGCTTCCGCGAGTGCGTGCAGGAGTCGCTGCGCCGTCAGGCCGACGCTATCAACAAGTTGACGGCCCGCGGCATGTACTTCTTCGACTACGGCAATGCCTTCCTGCTGGAAGCGTCGCGCGCCGGTGCCGCCGTGATGGGCGAGGGCGGCCGTTTCCGCTATCCCTCCTACGTGCAGGACATCATGGGTCCCATGTTCTTCGACTACGGTTTCGGCCCGTTCCGGTGGGTCTGCACCTCGGGCAAGCCTGAGGATTTGGAGTTGACCGACCGTCTTGCGGCCGAAGTGTTGGAGGAGATACGCCGCACGGCTCCCGAAGAGATCCGGGGCCAGCTGGACGACAACATTCATTGGATTCGCGAAGCCGGCCGCAACAAGCTGGTGGTCGGTTCGCAGGCCCGCATCCTTTACGCCGACTGCGAGGGACGCAGCCGGATCGCCTTGGCATTCAATCGCGCCATCGCCGACGGCCGCCTTTCGGCTCCCGTGGTGCTGGGACGCGACCACCACGACGTGTCGGGCACCGATTCGCCCTACCGCGAGACGTCGAACATCTACGACGGCTCGTCGCGCACGGCCGACATGGCCGTGCAGAACGTCATCGGCGACTCGTTCCGCGGCGCCACCTGGGTCTCGATCCACAACGGTGGCGGCGTAGGGTGGGGCGAGGTCATCAACGGCGGATTCGGCATGGTGATCGACGGTTCGGAGGATGCCGACCGCCGCATCCGCGACATGCTCTTCTGGGACGTCAACAACGGCATCGCCCGCCGCGGCTGGGCCCGCAACAAAGGGGCCTTGTCCGCTATCCGCCGCGAAATGGCGCGCACTCCCGGACTCCAAGTCACGCTGCCCAGCATAGCCGATGAAAATCTGATTCGCAACATATTGAATGAATAACGCTTAACACTTGTTGTCTCACATGGAAGTTCATCATATTTCGGCCGAGCATCTTTCGATAGCCCGGGTCCGCGAAATCCTCGAAAAACACCTTCGCCTGGCACTTTCCGACGATGCCCGCCGGCGCATCGTCCGCTGCCGCGAATACCTCGACCGCAAGATGGAGAATCCCGAACGGCCCGTCTACGGCATCACCACGGGGTTCGGGTCGCTGTGCAACATCTCGGTCGGAAGCGACGACCTGGCGCAGTTGCAGAAAAATCTGGTCATGTCGCACGCCTGCGGTACGGGCGAACGGGTGCCTGCGGAGGTCGTGCGGCTGATTCTGCTGCTGAAGATACAGTCGCTCTCCTATGGTCATTCGGGCGTTCAGCTTGCCACGGTAGAACGGCTTATCGACTTCTTCAACAACGACATACTGCCCGTCATCTACCAGCAGGGGTCGCTCGGCGCATCGGGCGACCTGGCGCCTTTGGCCCACATGAGCCTGCCGCTGCTGGGGCTCGGCGAGGTGGAGCATGCCGGCCGGGTGGTTCCTGCGGCCGACGTGCTGGCCGAAATGGGGTGGCAGCCCATCGAATTGCAGTCGAAAGAGGGGCTGGCGCTGCTCAACGGCACGCAGTTCATGGCGGCTTACGGCGTGTGGTCGCTCATCGAGGCGCGCAGGCTGAGCGAGTGGGCCGATACGATAGGCGCGTTGTCGCTCGACGCTTTCGACGGCCGCATCGAGCCTTTCTGCGACGAAGTGCACATGGTCCGGGCCCATCGGGGGCAGCTGGCCACGGCCCGCAACTTCCGCCGGCTGCTGGAGGGCAGCGAGGTAATCGTGCGCGAAAAACAACATGTGCAGGACCCCTATTCGTTCCGCTGCATCCCGCAGGTGCACGGCGCATCGAAAGACACCATCGACTATGCGGAGAGCGTCCTGACCGTCGAAATCAACTCCGCGACCGATAATCCGACCGTCTTTCCCGACGAGGACATGGTGGTCTCGGCCGGCAATTTCCACGGTCAGCCCATTGCGCTGGTCATGGACTTTCTGGCCGTAGCCGTGGCCGAACTGGCCAATATTTCCGAACGGCGCATCTACAAACTCATCTCCGGCATGCGCGGCCTGCCCAGTTTCCTGGTGGCCAAGCCGGGACTGAACAGCGGGTTCATGATACCGCAGTATGCCGCCGCATCCATCGTCAGCCAAAGCAAGGGTCTCTGCATGCCGGCGTCGGTCGACTCGATTCCCTCGTCGCAGGGGCAGGAGGACCATGTCAGCATGGGGTCCAACGCCGCCACGAAGCTCTACCGCGTGGTGTGCAATACGCGGCGCGTGCTCGCCATCGAACTCTTCAACGCTGCCCAGGCCTTCGAATTCCGACGGCCGCTCCGCACGTCGTCCGTGCTGGAAGAGCTGCTGTCCAGGTATCGCGGCCGGATACCCTTCATTATCGACGATACGGTGATGTATCCCCACATCGAATCGTCGGTCGAATTTCTGAGTCATGAAACTGCTTGTTAGGAACATCGGCACGATCGTCGGCATCCGGCCGGCCGCTCTTCTGCGCGTCTGCGGCGAGGAGATGAAGCGGCTGGAGACCCTCGACGATGCGTGGCTGCTGGCCGACGAGGGGCGCATCGCCGCGTTCGGTCCCATGTCCGAATGCCCGTCGGGCGACGGTGCGCAAGTCGTCGATGCCGGAGGCGGGATGCTCTTCCCGTCGTTCTGCGACTCGCACACCCATCTGGTCTATGCCGGAAGCCGCGAGCAGGAGTTTCTGGACAAGATAGACGGGCTGAGCTACGAAGAGATCGCCCGGCGCGGCGGCGGGATACTCAATTCGGCCGACCGGCTGCACGAGACCTCCGAAGACGAACTCTATCGTCAGGCCATGGAGCGCGTGCGCGAAATCATGCGCATGGGCACCGGCTGCGTGGAGATAAAGAGCGGCTACGGGCTCTCTACGGAGGATGAACTGAAAATGCTGCGTGTCATTCGCCGCATCCGCGAGACGGTGCCTTTGGCCGTGCGTGCCACGTTCCTGGGGGCGCATGCCGTGGCCCGGGCCTACGTCGGGCGGCAGGCGGAGTATGTCGACCTGGTGTGCCGGGAGATGCTGCCGGCCGTGGTGCGCGAGGGGCTGGCCGATTTCGTCGACGTATTCTGCGACGAAGGGTTCTTCACGGTCGACGAAACGGTCCGCATCATCGAAGCGGGACGCAGTTCGGGCCTGCGGGCCAAGATACATGCCAACGAGTTGGCCGTGTCGGGCGGTGTGCAGGCGGGCGTGGCCCACGGTGCGCTGTCGGTCGACCACCTCGAACGCATGGGCGAGGCAGAAATCGAAGCGTTGCGCGGTGCCGCCACCATGCCGACCTTGCTGCCCGGTGCGGCGTTCTTCCTCGGCATGAGCTATCCGCCGGCCCGCGAGATGATCCGGGCCGGACTGGGTGTCGCCCTGGCATCGGACTACAACCCCGGTTCTTCGCCCTCGGGCAACATGCGCATGGTCGTCTCGCTGGCTTCCATCCGCATGAAGATGACGCCGGCCGAAGCCATCAACGCCGCGACGCTCAACGGGGCCTATGCCATGGGGCTGAGCGATGAGTACGGCTCGGTCACTCCCGGCAAAGCTGCGAATTTCTTCCTTACGGCCCCGATGCCGTCGGTCGAATTCTTCTCCTATGCTTATCAGACTCCGTTGATTCGGCGGGTGTTCTTGCGCGGCGAAGAGCTTGCGGAGTGATTCGCGGTGTCGGGATTGCTGCCCCGGCAGGCTCGGGGCTGCCGTTCCGTAAACGGATTACGGGAATAGTTACCATTGTTACCGAATCGGCCGCCGGTATGGAGGAAACGGCGGTTCCGATGTTATATTTGCAGTGAACAAAACCGTTTTTTTAATGAATCCGATCGAGCACTTCGAACATGTTTTCGAATACAATGACATGCTGGGCGTGGAGACGCTCCATCCGCTGGTCTCGGTCATCGACCTGTCGAAAGCCCGCATGATCCGCCATTGCCGCCATACTTTCGGCTTCTATGCGCTCTTCCTCAAAGATGTGAAGTGCGGCAATCTGATCTATGGCAGGCAGTATTACGATTACCAGGAGGGAACCATCGTCGCCATCGCTCCCGGACAGGTATCGGGCGTGGAGGACAACGGCGAGATGTTCCAGCCCAAGGGCTGGGCGCTCGTGTTCCATCCCGACCTGATACGCGGAACGGCGCTCGGCCGCAGCATCCGCAGCTACTCGTTCTTTTCCTACGAAGCCAACGAAGCGCTCCACCTCTCGGAGCAGGAGCGGGAGATCGTCATCGACTGCCTGCACAAGATACGCACCGAGACCGAACATGCCGTAGACAAGCATACGCAGCGGCTGATTACGGTCAACATCGAGCTGCTGCTGGATTACTGCGTGCGTTTCTACGAACGCCAGTTCATCACGCGCGGCCATGTCAACAACGATGTTCTGACTCGTTTCGAACAGCTGCTCGACGACTATTTTGCTTCGGAGAAGCCGCAGACCGAGGGGCTTCCGTCGGTGAAGTATTGTGCGGAGCAGCTCCATCTGTCGGCCAACTACTTCGGCGACCTCATCAAGAAGGAGACGGGCCGCACGGCGCAGGAGCACATCCAGTCGAAGCTGATAGACATCGCCAAGGAGCGGATTTTCGATGCCCGCAAGTCGGTGAGCGAGGTAGCCTACGAATTGGGGTTCAGGTATCCTCAGCACTTCTCGCGGCTCTTCAAGAAAGCTACGGGACTCACACCCAAGGAGTACCGGATTCCCAACTGACCGTCTGCCGCAGGGACCGGAGGCGGTTTTCGGAAAGCGGGCCGCTTCGGGCAAGCATGCCAAAAAGAGGTTTTCAGCCGAACGCTGAAAACCTCTTTCTTATTTCCGCCCGGTTTGGTCAGGCTTCGGGAGCGTCGAATTTCGCCGACACCTGCCGGAGATGCTCGACGATGGGCAGGTGCTGCGGACAGCTCTTTTCGCATTTGCGGCACGCGATGCACTCCGAGGCGCGGCCGTGCGTCTGCGCCAGGTTGGCATAATAGACGCTCTGCACGGCGAATCCCTTGTTGAGCGATTGTTTCACGTTGTTGTAGAGCGCGAAGTACTCCGGGATAGCGATCTTTTTCGGGCATCCGTCGACGCAGTAGCGGCAGGCGGTGCAGGGGATGGCGATGGAGCGGTTGATGATTTCCACGGCCTTTGCGACGGCGGCCTGCTCGCGGGCGTCCAGCGGCTCGAAATCCTGCATGTAGGAGGTGTTGTCCTCCAACTGTTCCATCGACGACATGCCGCTCAGCACCATCATCACGCCCTCCAGTCCGGCGGCGTAGCGGATGGCCCACGAAGCGGGCGAGAGGTCGGGGCGCTGCGTGCGGAAGAGCTGTTCGGCCTCCTCGGGCAGGCGGGCCAGCGTGCCGCCCTTGACGGGCTCCATGACCACAACGGGCTTGCCGTGGCGGCGCGCCGTTTCGTAGCATTTGCGCGACTGGATGCTCTCGTTCTCCCAGTCCATGTAGTTGATTTGCAGCTGCACGAACTCCGTTTCGGGGTGTGCCGTCAGTATCTCGTCCAGCAGGTCGGCGCTGTCGTGGAACGAGAAGCCCACGTGGCGGATTCTGCCCTCGGCTTTCATGCGCAGGGCGAAGTCGAAGCTGCCGAACTGCTCGGCCTTGCGGTAGTTCGAGACATTGAGGTTGTGGAGCAGGTAGTAGTCGAAATATTCCACGCCGCACTTCTCCAACTGCTCGGCGAAGATGCGTTCCTGGTCGCCCTCGGCCTTGAGAAACATGGTGGGAAGCTTGGTGGCCAGCGTGAACGAGTCGCGGCGGTGGCGTTCGACGAGTGCCGCACGCACGATTTTCTCGCTCAGGAATTCGTGGTACATGTAGGCCGTGTCGCAGTAGGTGAAACCCCGCTCCAGGAAGGTGTCGACCATGCGTTCGACCTGCGCGATGTCGACTTTCGTGAAGTCCTCCGGGTCGGTCAGCGGCAGGCGCATGCACCCGAATCCCAGTTTTTTGGCTGTCGTCATCTTGCGTGCCGGTTAAGGTTGGGGAGTCCGATGAGCACCCGGCCGCCGAAAACCTGCAGCAGCATGCCCGGCAAGCCGATGCGGAAGTCCTGCATGGCGGTGCGGAGGTCGCCTACGAGCGCCCATTCGCCCAGCGAGCCGAGGGTCTGGTAGGCGAGTACGACACCGGCCAGCAGGAGGAGCGAAACGCGACGGAAACGTGCGGCGGTCCATCCGGCGGCCACGGCGAGAATCGCCGACTTGAGCAGAATGGCGGGCAGCAGGACGGGCGCCGGCATGCCGAACAACAGTGCATTGGCCAAAGGCGATGCCACGGCTGTCAGCAGACCCGCACGCCAGCCGTACTTGTAGGCGGCCACGAGCGTGAAGAAGTAAATCGGCAGCCACGTGGGGCCGCCCATGCGGAGCGTGTGGCACAGCTGCGGCAGGGCGATGTTGCCCAGCACGAAAAGCAGTGCGACCAGATAGGTTCTGGCCTGGCGATACTCCAGCGAATGAAGCTTTGCAGTGAATGTTTGCATCGGTTTTTCAGATAGTTAAGTTTGTATGTTTCCAGCAATATGTTCAATAGATGTTTATTTCTGTATTGAAATAAGGATATTATGATATTCCGTCGGCATCAGAACTTCATGTCTATGCCGCCCAGCACGGTGGCCTTGGGCATCGGATAGCCGGCGTTGATTTCGTAACGCTGGGCCAGCAGATTCTCGCCCCTCGCAAAGATACTGAGAATCTTGCAGACGCGGAAACTTCCGCGCAGGTTCCACAGCACGAAATTCTCCTGTTTATCCGTACCGGAGCCGTTGACCTTCACGGAGGTGTAGAGTCCGCCGACGTACTGCACGCCCGTCGAGACGTTCCAGCGTCCCCTGGTGAAGGCGGCCCCGGCGTAAAGCTTGTGCTCGGGCGATGCCAGAACGGGGTACTTCATGTGCAGATAGCTGTAGTTGGCGTCGAGCGACCAGGCCGGCGAGATGCGCCAGCCGATCTGCGCTTCGGCTCCGGCGTTCTCGATGCGGCCGGTGTTGATGTTCTTGGGCCGGCCGTCGACGGGGATGCGCATGATGAGATTGGCGCCGTCGATGTAGAAGACGTTGATGCCGTAGGAGACGCGGCCCTCTGCGAGGCGCTGCGACCAGGCTATTTCGTAGTTCCACAGCCGTTCGGGTTTCAGATCGGGATTCTGCGGCGGGAACATGTACATTTCGCGTATGGTGGGGTAGCGGAAGCCTTTGGAGGCCGAAATCTTCAGCTCGGCGTTCGACGACGGCAGAAACGAGAGCCCCGCCTGCGGCACCCACTGCGAACCTGCGTGCGAATGACGGTCGTAGCGTATGCCTGCGTCGAGAATCAGCCACGAGGCGATGGTCTGGCGGAAATCGAGGTAGACGGCCACCTCGTGCTGGACCTTGTCGGCCAGCATGGTGCGCTCCGAACCGTCGAGGGGCTGGTTCCAGGCCCGGCCGCCGAAGCGGAACCAGTCGAAACCCAACGTCAGCCGGTTGCCCTCGAAGAGACGGGCGCTCTGGTACCACGAGATGCCGAGCATGTCGTCGCGCGAATGGAACCGGTAGTCGAGGGATTCGGCGCCCGGCGAGTAGCCGTCGTCGATTTTATGGCGGCCCCAGTTGTAGAAGAAACTCAGCGCACCCGAGGTCTTGCCGTAGTCGTTTTGCAGGGCGAAGGAGGTCATGCCGCGCGTGATGTGCGAATCGTTGTCGATGACGGGGGCGGTGACGCTGCCGGGATTCGAAGCGTTGAAGTGTGTAAGGTTGACGTCGGCATAGATGTCCCATGCCCGGCTGAGCTGATAGCCCAGCTTGGCGTAGCCGCCGTACTGTTCGAATCCCATGCGGGGCCGGTGGCCGTCGGTGCGGTTGTAGGAACCGCTGACCACGCTGGTGAAGCGGTCGGCCCTGACCCGGTTGGTGAGCTCGGTCTGAAGCGTGTTGTAGGAGCCGTAGCCGGCGTGGAGGCCGGTCTCGACGCCCTCTTCCTGCATCTTGCGCGTGACGATGTTGATGACGCCGCCCATGGCGTTGGAACCGTAGAGCACCGACGCCGGACCGCGCAGCACCTCGACCCGTTCGGCCAGCATCGACTGGTAGGCGTCGGCGATGGGGTGGCCCATGAGTCCCATGTATTGGGGATGGCCGTCGATGAGCACCATCAGTCCGGTGGTCGGCAGTCCGTCCTGGGGCGCACCGCCTATGCCGCGCAGCGAAAGCTGGCCCGCGGCACCCGTCGAAACGCTGTAGCCCATGATGCCGCGGCCGGTGGCGAAGAGCCCCGGCACCTGCTCGGTCAGCAGGGGCAGGAGCGACTGTTCGTGCTGCCGTTCGATTTGCCGGCGGTCGACCGTAGAGACGCTCATCGGAAGATGGCGGATGTCGCTCCGGTAGCGGGTGCCCGTGACGACGACGCTGTCGATGGGATGCGGTTGCTTTTCGATGTCGGGTACGGAGGTCTCGGCGGGCAGCGAAGCCCGAACGGGAAGCGTCAGCAGAAGTACTGCGGCAGCAAGAAGTGAACGTTTCATGAATTATTCTGAATGAAGTTGCGTATCGGTTCCAAGCACTCTTCGGCCGTGCGGCAGTCGAGACAGAGCGTTTCGACCGGGCAGCGGCCCGTGCGGGCGCGGTTGATGATCTGCGGCACTTCGAGGGCGCATTCGACCCCGACTCCGTATTGGGCGAAGAGCGCCAGCGCGGCCGTGCTGGCGACGTCGGCGTAGACTTCCGCCACGCCGCCCAGTATCATCAGTGCGGCGGCTCCCTTGCCCACCACCTTGTCGGCGACGAAAGCCCCGCGCAGCAACTCCGGTTCCTCGGTCAGCAGCCGGTAGAGGTCCTTGACGCCCCGTTCGCGGAACGTGCGTATCTGCGTGCCGCTGCGGATGACGCAGGAGCACCGTTCGGCATGGAGCCGGTCGATGAGCTGTCGTCGTTCGGTATGACTCAGCGGAGCTGCCATCTTAGCGGATGCCGATTTTCTTCAGCCACTTCTCGACTTCGGGGGCGGCACTGTCGACCGCTCCGCCGCGTACGGGCAACCCTGCGGTGAGGGTGGCCGAGGGGCAGAGTTTGCGCAAGTCGTCGAGGGTGCGGCCCATGCGGCTGCCTTCGTGGGTCATGAAGGGGGCCAGGGTCTTGCCCGAGAGGTCGCAGACTTCGAGGAACGTAGCGACGGGCGGTGCGATGGTATACCACCAGCAGGGCGAACCCACGAAAACAGTGTCGTAGGCCGAAAGATCCGGAACAGGCGTGGATATGGCCGGACGGAACCCGGCGTCGACCTCTTTCTTCGCCTGGTCGACGCAAGCCCGGTATTCGGTCGGATAAGGTTTGGCAGCAATGATTTCCAGCAGATCGGCTCCTGTGGCCCGGGCGATCTGCTTGGCCACGATGCGCGTGTTGCCGCTGTGGGAGAAATAGACGACCAGGCTCTTCGTGCCGGTCGCGGATGCCGGTTGTGCGCCGGCGGATTCGGATGCGGTCGCCAGGGCGGCGAAAGTCATCAGACAAGCAAGGGTTTTCATTTTTCGTTTCGTTTTCTGTTTGCAGGGACAAAGGTAAGTTCCCCGGAGCGGAGCGTTCTTATCCGGATTACCGGATTCGCAACCGTTTTCACCGGTCAGTAGCCGAACGTGTCGGCGGCCCGGCGCATGGCTTCCACGATGCCGACGCCGAACGGACAGCGGCTCTCGCAGGCGCCGCACGCGACGCATTCCGAAGCGTGGTGCGACAGGGCGCGGTAGTGCTCGCGCACCGTTTCGGGAATCGTGCTGTCGTCGGGACAGAGGTTGCGGAACTTGTTGACCGCGGCGATGTCGATTCCGGCCGTGCAGGGAGCGCAATGGCCGCAGTACATGCAATGACCGTGCCATGTGAATCTGTCCAGTCCGGAAATGGCTGTGGCATAGTCTTTTTCGGCGGCCGTTGCCGAGCACCACGCCACGGCGGCCTCGGTCTCCTCGTGCGAGCGGCTGCCCACCATGACGGCGGCGACACCCGGACGCGAAAGGGCATAGTCGATGCACTGCACGGGGGTGAGTCCGCGGCCGAACGGCGAACGCTCGTCGCTCAGCAGGTCGCCACCGCCGTAGACCTTCATCACGTCGATGCCCACCCCTTCGCGTGCGCAGAGTTCATAGAGGCGTTCGCGGTCGGGGTCGATGTTGCTGAGCGGCCGCTCGTAGCTCTCGTCGGCCCACAGTGCGTCGACATCTTCGCCGGCAGGCTGGAGGTCGTAGCAGGGATTGACGGAGAACATCAGCACGTCGACCAGTCCGGTTTCGACGGCCCTGCGCGCCACCACGGGGTTGTGGCTGCTCAGCCCGATATGGCCGATGCGGCCTTCGGCTTTGAGCCGCTGCGCATAGCGGATGATTTCGCCGTCGAAGACACGGCGGAAGTCCTCCTCCTGGTCGATGTAGTGAATCATGCCGATGTCGATGCGGCCGGTGCCGAGTCGTGCGAGCTGGTCTTCGAATGCCGCTTCGGTCTTGGCGAGGTCGCGTGTGCGGAGATACTGGTCGTTCTCCCACACGGAGCAGATATGGCCCTGGATGACGAACCTGTCGCGGCGGCCGGCGAGCGCCCGGCCCAGGTTGGAGCGCAACTCGGGATTGGAGGCGTAGAGGTCGATGAAGTTGATGCCCTGTTGTTCGGCGAAGTCGATTTCGGCCCGCAGCCGTTGGGCATCCATGCCCATGAAGCCTTCGCATCCCAGCGATATGGCGCTGACCCGCAGGCCTGTGCGGCCCAACGCACGGTAAATCATGCTATTTTTCATCGAGGTCGATCAGTTCATATTCGCGGCTGCCCACGCCGATGGCCGCGGCATGTTCGACGGTGCGGATGCCGTGGCGCGACTCCATGCGTTCGATCAGGTGCACTTTGCCCGGGTCTTCCGAAGCATAGACTTGGTCGACGCACGCCTGGTCGAGAGCCACGGGGTCGAGCGAGGCGAAGATGCCGATGTCGCCCATCTCGGGTGCGGCGGGGTGCGAATCGCAGTCGCAGTCGACCGAGAGGTTGTTCATCACGTTGATGTAGAGAATCCGTTCGCCGCAGTGGTCGGCCACGGCCTTGGCCGCTTCGGCCATCGATTCGAGGAAAGCGTCCTGCTCGGGCAGGTTGTTCCAAAGGTCGGTCTTCGTCTTGCCGGCGGTGTGTATCCAGGCTTTGCCGGCCGACGAGGCGATGCCGATGGAGATGTTTTTCAGCGCGCCGCCGAAACCGCCCATGGCGTGGCCCTTGAAGTGGGAGAGGACGACAACGAAGTCATAGTCGGTGAAGTGCGAACCGACGAAATCTTCTTTGAGGTGGGTGCCGCCCACGACCGGAAGTGCCGTTTCTCCGTCGGCATCCATGATGTCGACGGGAGCGATGGCCGTGAAACCGTGGGCTTCGGCCGCCTTGAGATGGTCGGCCGTGGCGGCGCGGCCTCCGCCGTAGGCGGTGTTGCATTCGACGATGGTGCCGCCGATTTTCTTTACCAGATTGCCGATGAGTGCGGGCTTGAGGTAGTGGTTGCCTCCCGGTTCGCCGGTCGAAATCTTGACGGCGACCTTGCCTTCGGCTTTGCGTCCCAGTGCCTCGTAGACGGCATCGAGCCCGGCCGGAGAGATGCCGCGGGTCATGTAGACGGTGGCTTTCGGGGCTTCGGAAGCTGTTGCGGCCTTGGTGGAACGGCCGCAACAGCCTGCCGCCGATGCGGCGAGCAGAAGCGCCGCGATGATGCGGATGTTTTTCATAACCGGTGTGTTTTCGAGTGATTGTCTTGGGCAAAGATAGGCCTTTCCGGGCGGGGAAAGAAGGGCGGCGGAACAGAATCCGTAAAAAGGGTAGCGGATTCCGGAATCCGTATCGGTCGGGGCAAAAGAAAGCGGCAGCCGGAGAGGCTGCCGCAGGGTAGTGTGCGTGCGTTTCTTCGTATCGGTTGTGCGGCCAGTGATGATGCGTCCGAATGTCCGCACAGCCCGGGTGCCGCATAGGTTTCGGCAACTTGCGGGGTCCGGAACCGTTACCGGATAATCAGCTCTTCTGCCCGAAGTTTGGGAACGAAGTGGGTGCCGTTGCTGCGGTAGTAGTCGTGGCCGTCGTTTTCGCCGATTTCCACCAGTTCGATTTGCTCGATGCCGCGGCCGATGGCAAGAATCAACAGGGGTTCGTGCTTCAGCGAGAAAGCCTCCCGGATTCGATCCTTGTCGAACGCACCGATGCAGATGCCGTTGAGTCCCATTTCCACGGCGCGCAACAACATGCTTTGCGCCGCAATGCCCAGATCGATGTCGACGTAGCGGCTCTCTTCGACCGTCGAGCAGACGATGATGAAAGCATTGGGCTCGGTGCCGGGCAGCGGCAAATGCACGTCCTGCAAGGCTCCGCCCAGGCGAATGTGGGGCAGCACGGAGGATGCTTCGTCGGCCAAAACGGGCCGGAAACGCAGCACTTGTTGGTTGCGGGCCGAAGGGATGCGGCTGCAAACCTCGATGATGCTGCGGAGCTGGTCCGCACGTACGATGAACGAGGAGTCGTAGCCGCGGTGGCTGCGGTTTTTCAGCAACAGTTGTCCGAGCGTCTTGGCCGGGCGCCGCGAGTTGCGGTCGTCCGGGCGGGAGAAATACTCCTCCATTTTACGCCCCAGGTAGTTGTCAGCCATGTTTCTTGCGATTCGATGGTGCAAAGTTAGCAAAAATCCGCAGGCTGCAGGACCCGCAGCGAATCACTGCTTCGCTGTGTTTTCGGCTTCGGCGTCCAGCCGGCTCAGTGCGAAAGCGTAGGCGCCTACCGAGATGGCCTTGCTGGCACCGAGCTTCGAGATAGTCACGCCGATGCGTTTCTGCGGGTCGTAAGCTACGTAACGGTCCGTGCCATAGACCTGCAAGGGGCGCATCTCGCCTTTGGCGAAAGTCTTGAACTCCTCTTCGTTGTCCAGGTCGTAGACCTTCATCTGTACCCGGCTGAGTTCTTCGCCCTGAATGGTGTGCATCTTCGCGCGCAACTCCCGGAGCAATGCCGGCATGATGTATTTGCGCGCTGCCGTGATGCCGCCGCCGATGACAATCAGGGAGTCGGTCAGCGTGACGGCCGTAGCCATGGCATCGCCGGCAATTTCGCCCAGCTCGGCGAAAGCCTGCCGAGCCGCTTCCTGGTTACCCTCGCGCGTGCCGTCGGCGATTTCGCATATTTCCTTGGGCTCGAACGCATGGTCGCGGTGTCCCGAAAGCTCGGCGTATACCCGTTTCACGGCCCGTACGGCTACACCCTCCTCTACGATTACCTCGGGCATCTTTTTGTGGCGCAGGCAGAAAGTCTCCACGCACGAGTTGTCGCCCCGGTTCAGACGATTGTCCACCACCATGCCGATGCCGAAACCGGTGCCGAACGTGTAGCCCAGGAGGTTCTTGTAGCGCTTCGGACTGCCGAGTGCTTCGAGCCGGGCATTCACTTCGGGCAGTGCGCCGCCCAAGGCTTCGCCATAGGCGAAGAGGTCGCCGTCGTTGTTGATGAACACGGGGATGCCGAACTTATACTCCAGGAACGGTCCCAGCGCCACGCCATCGCGGAACGACGGAAAGTTGGGCAGGTAGCCGCCGATGATGCCGTTGGGGTAGTCGGCCGGACCGGGGAATGCGAACGAGATGGCTACGGGCTTCTCCTCCAGCCGGTCGATGACCTGCTGGAATCCACCCACCATGGTCGAAAGGCAGAGGTCGAGGTCGTGGGCGTTCGACGGCATGGTGATCGGGTCTACGATGAATTTGTTGGCCTGCGAGGCCCCGAACACGAAATTCGTGCCGCCGGCATCGAGCGTGATGACTATGCGGTTGTCGAATTTGTACATTTGGGTAGGTTGTTTGTCGGTTTTTGGTCGATTCTTTCAGCGTAGAAACGCTTTTCGTTGCACAAGATACGAAGTTGCAGCCAATATTCCAAGGCTCGGCACGCTTTCTTTCCGCTTTTGGGGGCGAATCGAACAATTCCGGCTCAGCCGGAAGCGGTAGCAAGGTTGGTTACGTTCGGGCGTCCCGAAGTGTCCGCAGGAACGGATTCGGGGCGGTTTCGCGTAAGTCATATGTAACCTGAAACGGATTTCCTACCCATTTCGTTAAGCCGAGTGCCATCGAGCCCGCTCGAATGGCTGAGGCGATAAATGGTCGAACGAAGTTCAACGCTTTGACGCATCATGCGATAGGGCATAAACAAAAGAAAACGAGACGGTTGCGGTAACCATCTCGTTTCTCTTGCGTCGGAAGCCTCATCTCTTCGGCCCCCTTCGTCTGCGGTGCGTAGGGGACTCGAACCCCTGACCCCGTGCGTGACAGGCACGTATTCTAACCAGCTGAACTAACGCACCGTTTGCTGATTGCGAATGCAAAGGTAGTACAAATTTTCATAACTCCAAACAATTTCAGCCTTTTTTGAAGAAAGAAAATTGCACGCTTCCGTAACTTCTTAATTGCCAGAACTCCGGACGGGAAGAAAAATCCATGTTCTTCGAATGCTCGAAGACGAATATTCCCTCCGGCCGCAACAATCCGCCGTCGAGCACCATGTCTACGACCCGTTCGCTGCCCTCCAAATCGTAGGGAGCATCTGAAAAAACGATGTCGAACTGCTTGGTGCAGCTTTTCAGATAGAGAAAAACATTCGCTTTGACAGGGTAGAAGCGCTCGATGCCGAGCTGCGCCGCCGTCTGCCGAATGAAGTTGTGATGCACCGGATTGATTTCCACCGAGGTGACGCTCCGGGCTCCTCGGGATGCGAATTCGTAGCTGATCGACCCCGTGCCGGCAAAAAGGTCGAGCACGTCGCACTCCTCGAAATCCACCAGATTGCCCAGGACGTTGAAGAGATTCTCCTTCGCGAAATCCGTCGTCGGCCGCGCCCGCAGATTGCGGGGCGGATTAATGGCCCTGCCCTTGTATTTGCCGCTTACGATTCGCATACGACCTTTCCGAATCTGTCGCCGACCAGTTTGCGCACTCTCTTGGAGTCGGAACCGCTTATTGTCAACCGCATTCGTTTCAGAGGAAATGCCTGTGCGAGTCGGTCAACAAGGTAGCGAATATCCGCTTCGCTGGCAGCCGGAATGGTTTCGGCCATGCGCAGCGTGTCGGCGAATACCTTTATATATAGGATGCCGCCTCTGTAATGCAGGCGGACCGATGGGCGGATGTCGGTCGTCTTGTCCAGCAGCGGGGTAGTGAAGACCGCCCGGTCGCCCAAACGTTCTTCGAGCATTTGCAGGGCTTGCGCAGTGGCCGCCATGACGGCCACTGCGTCCGTTCGGGGTGCAATCCTGGTCGCGGGGGTCCAAATCGCCTGCTGTCCCTGCGTGCATGCCATACCTGCCGCCGCCAGCAATCCGGCCGCTTCTCCGGCATCGAAGAGTTCAGCCGGTACCAGCAAAGTCTGGGGAGTCAGCACCTCCACCGTCACGGCTTCGCTGCCCGGGAGTATCCATTCGAGGCCCGAAACGGAAAAAGAGTGTCCATCCAACGACTGCTGAATGGACACCTTGTTCGTGAAACGCGAAGCGTTACTCCCAGTTGCCTGCTTCATTGTTGCCTGCTTCCATCGAGCCGAACTTCACGCCGGGATAGCGGTTGAAGTTGTTCACCTCGTCGTCGACCAGGTTGATGAACTCCTGACGGAAATCGACCGTGTCGAGGAACATCTTATAGGGGGCGCGGCACTCCACGACGGGAATCACGACCTTCGATTCGGTGGTGATGAGACCGGCCTCCATGATGTACTGGGCCTGGTTGTCCGTGCCGGGGATGAAGCGCAGCTGCTCGACATCGGCCTCGGTCAGCACCTTGGGCGAGAAGATGGTGTCGATGACGGCGATCTTGAACTTCTCGACGTTCTTCTTGCCGGTCTTCTTGAGCTGGGCCATGGCCACGGAGTCGTCCTCGTCGACGATCTTGCGCTCCAGTTCCAGCGTGTCGGTCAGGATGAATGCGGCCAGCGTATCGAAGTCGGCGGTGAAGCGCTGGTACTTCGACTTGTAGGCGCGCTGCGCCGTACGGATGTCCTTGATGCGTTCGATGACTTGCGCTTTGCGGGCTTTCAGTTCGTTGTCGAAACGGATCGGGGTGGAAATCTGGTCGTAGATTACATAGACCAGCGCCACGATGACCAGCGCAAGAATGATTTGGAAGATTCTTTTCATTGTTTTTAATTATTTGTTGTTAATTTTGCCCGAAACGGTAAAAACGAATGTTCAGCACACGTATTGCGTCCCAAATTTACGCTAAAATTTGTTTTGAAACAACTCCCGGGCAAAAAAAAATCATAGAAAGTTTGTCCGAATACCTCGCAGACGAGGATTTTTCGCGCATTTTCGTGCTGAACGGTTATGCCGGAACCGGCAAGACGACGCTCATCGCCGCGCTGGTCGATGCGCTCAAAGAGTTGGGAATCAAACCCGTTTTGCTCGCGCCGACCGGCCGGGCCGCCAAAGTGCTGGCCCGCTATTCCCATGAAAAGGCCCTCACGATCCACAAGCGCATCTACCGCCAGCGTACGAACGGCGACTGCGAATCGAAATACTCGCTCGACGTCAACCCCGAACGCGATGCGGTCTTCATCGTCGACGAGGCGTCGATGCTGCCCGACCGCACGGCCGACGGAGCCTGGTTCGGGAGCGGATCGCTCTTGCAGGACCTGGTGCAATATGTGCGCAACGGACGCGCCTGCCGGTTGATTCTGGTGGGCGACGACGCCCAGCTTCCGCCCGTGGGCAGCGATTTCAGCCCGGCGCTCGACCCGCGCACGGTGGATGCCTACGGCGATGTGGTCTACAACACGTTGGACGAGGTGGTGCGTCAGCAGGCCGAATCGGGCATTTTGTTCAACGCCACGCTGGTGCGCTGCATGCTTGAGAACAACATCGTCGACATTCCCCGTTTCCGGACGGATTTTCCGGACATCGAAGTCCTGGAGGGCGGCGATTTTCTGGAGAAGCTGCAGGATTGCTACACGCTTTACGGACGCGACGAAACCATCGTCATCACCCGGTCGAACAAGCGGGCCAACCGTTATAACGAGGGTATCCGCCGCAACGTGCTCTATGCCGAGGAGGAAATCGAGAGCGGCGACATGCTGATGGTCGTCAAGAACAACTATCACTTCGCCCAGGGCGACGACTGCCCGATGGGTTTCATCGCCAACGGCGACGTGGCTTGTCTGAAGCGCATCCGGCGCTTCGAGGAATTCTACGGATTCCGCTTCGCCGATGCCGTGCTGGAGTTTCCCGACTACGACGACACCGCTGTTCCCTGCAAGATTCTGCTCGATACGCTGGCGTCCGAATCGCCGTCGCTCACGCGCGAGGAGTCGCAGCGGCTTTTCTACGAGGTGGAGAAGGATTACGAAGAGATAAAGAGCAAGATTAAGCGCTTCAAGGAAATACGTGAAAATCCGCATTTTAATGCCGTTCAGGTGAAGTTTTCCTACGCCATCACCTGCCACAAGGCGCAGGGCGGCCAGTGGAAGGCCGTCTTCATCGACCGCTGCCTTTTCGGCGACGAACCCATGACGCGCGACATGCTCCGCTGGCTCTATACGGCCCTCACGCGCGCTACCGAGAAACTCTATCTGGTCAATTTCGACGAGCAGTTTTTCGAATAACCGGCCGGCTTCCGCTGCCCATAGAAAAGAGGTTGCCGAATGTCCGGCAACCTCTTTCGACAGACCATGCGAGGCGATTTTACAGCGCCGCAATCTCGAATCCGAGCTTCTGTTTCTCGACGTTCGCGATAAATTCGTCGATCGATTCTTTCGCCCATTGGTTGCAGGTGGCGATTTTCACGCCGTCGCCCAGCGCAATCAGCATCTTCCGGTCGGCATAGTAGCGGTCGGCTCTCTTTCTCGCAGCCTGTACTTCGGCAAAGACGCCCAAAGTCCGAATAAGTTTCGGCGTCGGGAATATCTTTTCCAGTTGGTCGATGCTTACCTCCGGATGTTGTTTTACATAGCGTTTGACAATCTCGTGCACCAGCTTGGCTTTGCCGTAACGTCCTTCGCCGTTGATTTGGTATTTCGTCGTGTCCTTGACGTTCGTCTTGACGACCGGTGTCGAAAGGACGACGATTTCGCACGTGTGCGGATTGCGGAAGCGTTCGAGCGTGACGGCCGATATTTGGTCGGTATATCCCATAATAGTCTGCTGCCGGGGATGTTCTTTCAGCAGATTATCGTTTTTCAAATCCGTTATCGGCATCTCTTTCCGCAGTTCGTCGTCGATATACCCGCCGACGAGTACTCCGACAAACTTCACGTTCTCCGGGTCGAGGTCTACCTCCACAGCGTCGCTCTGGTTGATGGCCTCTACTATTTTCTCGCGTTCGGACAGGTAGTCGCACAACTGGAACAGGGTATCTTTGTCGAGCGCGTGTTTCTTCAGCTCCAAAATTCCGAAAAGATTTTCGCCGTACCGCACGACCATATCGATTCGGCCGCGCGTTTTCCGGTTCGTGCATTTGCCGATGCTCATCTCGCACTCGATGATTTGCGGCTCGCCGTATTTGCGGTCGTCGAGTTTGAGGATGGACGGATTATCCATCAGGTAGGCCTCCATGCCCAACTCGCTCGGAAACGGATACGGTTCCAGCGTTATGTTGTTGGAACTTGCCTGCTTGTACATGTTCGGGTTGCTCATAATATGAATGTTTTAAAATTGGGTTTCTTCGATTGTTCTAAAATTTTCCCATCCGGCAGCCGCAGCGTAAGCCGCCTTGCTGCCTGTCGGAACATATAACGTTGCGTTATAACTATAAAAAACACCGGCTGTGATACTCGGTGGGGCGATTGCCTTGCAATAGATGCTTGTCAGTTTGTAGCAATTGTAGAATGCGCCACCCCCGATTGACGTCACGCCGTCGGGAATCGTAATGCTTGTCAGGCCGCTGCAACCGGAGAATGCGTAGTTCCCGATTGACGTCACGCTGTCGGGAATCGTGATGCTTGTCAGGCCGCTGCAACCGAAGAATGCGTGGTTCCCGATTGACGTCACGCTGTCGGGAATCGTATGGGAAGTTAAGCCTGCCGAAGCAAAAGCAACTAATTCACCGTCGATTATCAAATATCGATTGTCCGATGAAGCGAATCTTCCGTAAAAGGCCCTCAGACTGCTGCAATAGCGGAATGTGTACGCCTCGATTGACGTCACGCTGTCGGGAATCGTTATGCTGGTCAGATCGCTGCAATAGGAGAATGCCCCCTCCCCAATCGACGTCACGCTGTTGCCAATTGTTACGCTTGTCAGGCCACTGCAGTCGCTGAATGCGAAGTCCCCAATCGACGTGACACCGTCGGGAATCGTAATGCTTGTCAGACTGCTGCAATAGCGGAATGTGTACGCCTCGATTGACGTCACGCTGTCGGGAATCGTTATGCTTGACGGGCTGCAACCGCAGAATGCCCCCTCCCCAATCGACGTCACGCTGTCGGGAATTGTGATGCTTGTCAGGCTGCTGCAACCGATGAATGCGTGGTTCCCGATTGACGTGACACCGTCGGGAATCGTTATGCTTGTTAGTTTGTTGCAATTGTAAAATGCTTCCTCCCCGATCGACGTCACACCGTTACCAATCGTTACGCTTGTCAGACCGGTGCACAGGTAGAATGTGCAGAACCCAATCTCCGTCACGCCGTCGGGAATCGTTATGCTTGTCAGGCCGCTGCAACCGCAGAATGCGCTGTCCTCGATCGACGTCACGCTGTCGGGAATCGTGATGCTTGTCAGACCGGTGCACTGGTAGAATGCGTAGGTCCCGATTGTTTTCAGTGTCAGCGGCAGCTTGACGGAGGTCAACGATGTTTTGTATTGGAATGCTATCCACGGCAACTCCTCCAAATTCACATGCTCCATATCGAGAACGGCAAGGTTGGGAAGATTTTTCAGCGTCGCAATATCCTTATCGTTCAGATTGCCGATAACGGTCAGTTCGGTAATGGTAGTTTTATCATAGTCCGCCAGCAGCTGCGACAACGTGCCCGGAGTCTCTACTGCAACGGTTTTGCCATTTAAATACCGTAACGTCTATCGATGCCGTAATCGACCGGTCGCTGTCCGATACGGTGACGATTACGCAATTATAGGTTGGCTTTTGGACCGTAATCGCAATTGTTCCCTCCGTTGCCGAAGCGGGTGTCGTTTCTACGGTATAGGCATCGTCGGGGGTTTGCATCTCGGCCGTCACGACGGTTTTGTCGCTGCCGCCCGTGATGGTGTAGTGGACGGTCTTGGTCTCGTCGACGCCAAAGAAGAGTTCGTTGCCCTCGGCGAATGCAATGGCAAGTTCTTCGGGAATGGGCTTTGCCGACACGGCGATTTCGGCCGTAACGGTCTGCGAGCCGTCCGACACGGTGACGACGACACTATTCTCGGTCTCCGGCGTTTTGGCTGTAATCGTAATCGTCCCTTCGGTTGCCGAAGCAGGTGTCGTTTCCACTGCATAGGCGTCGTCAGAAGTTTGCATCTCGGCTTTTACCACGGTGTTGCCGCTGCCGCCCGTAATGGTGTAGTGGACGGTCTTGGTCTCGCCGGCATCGAACTGCAACGAATTGCCCTCGGCGAATGCGATGGCGAGCGGCTGAGGGTCGGGCGTTTCGACGCCGTCGTGCTTGCTGCACGACGGGAACACTGCCGCGACGAACAGTGCGGTTAAAAGAAATAGTTTTTTCATAGCAATATAAATTTGAGTTTTCGAGTTCAAATTCTATTACCGTACAACTCCTATGCGGCGGGTTATGTGCAAAAAGAAAGTGTGGAGCTGAATTTCGTTTATCTACGTGAAGGTTGTGGAAAGACCTGTACAAGAATAAACGATGCAATACCCCACACTTGAATAGATATGGGATATAGGGGTGCAGAACGCATCCCTGCCAACATCTAAACAAGAAATGAGTGCTGTTCGTCGTCCTCTTGCACTTGAAAACTTCCACATTTTCACGTAAGGACAAAAAGCGAAAACACTTTCCGATATGTCTGCTTAGGGGTGCAACCCAAGCACCACAAAAGTAGGAAATTTTTCGCCACGAACAAACACTCGGCGGGGTATTGCGGGCAAAAGTCCGCATTATCTTTCGATTGTCGCCGGGCTTTTGTACTTTTGTTGCATGAATGCGAACGATAATCCCGGTGAACGCCATCCGCTCGAACCTTTCCTGCCCTCCGGCGCCCGGCTGCTGATGCTGGGCAGCTTTCCGCCCCAGCGCCACCGCTGGTCGATGGAATTTTTCTATCCTAATTTGCAGAACGACATGTGGCGCATCGTGGGCTACCTGGCCGCGGGTGACAAAACGCATTTTCTCTCACCCGATGCCAAGCGTTTCGACAAGGAGCGAATCGAGGCTTTCTGCCGCGAGCGGGGGATTGCCCTATACGACACGGCCGTCGAGGTCATCCGGCTGAAAGACAACGCATCGGACAATTTTCTTCAAGTAGTGCAAGAGGTCGATTTGGCAGCCTTGCTGGCCCGGATTCCGGCGTGCCGCACCATCGTCACTACGGGACAAAAGGCCACCGACACGCTGCGCTCCATCGTCGGGTGCGAAGAACCTCCGGTCGGGGGTTGCGTGGACGCTGATTTCGCCGGGTGTCGGCTGCGTCTGTGGCGGATGCCGTCGTCGTCGCGGGCCTATCCGCGCCCCGTCGAGTGGAAAGCCGAATTCTATCGCCGGGTCTTCGCCGACTGCGGCATCATCTGAGACGTTCGCCCTTCGGGAAAGCATCGGAAATTTCGCCGCATCCGGAGCCGAAATCACAGCCTGGTCCGCCGTCGGTTTCCGGGGGTACAAGACCTTGTCGGTACTCGAACGAATACATGAAGTACCACTTTAGATTGAGTCTATTAGTCCGTTAAGCAACAGATTGATAGTTGTGGCTCTTGTGCGAAGTCCGATTCTGCGGGACTGGATGACCAATAGTGAAAAATATTTCTTTCGGGTTTGGTCGGGCCGCCGAAATCCGTTATCTTTGCCTGTATCATTATTTACAATATCTTATTGTGGCTTCCGAAAAGAAAACCGAAAAAAAATACGTCGAGACGCCCTTGATGAAGCAGTATTACGCCATCAAGGCGGTGCATCCCGATGCGGTGCTGCTGTTCCGTGTCGGCGACTTCTACGAGACGTTCGGGGAAGACGCCATCAAGGCGAGCGGCATTCTGGGCATCACCCTCACGCGCCGCGCCAACGGTTCGGCGTCCTATGTCGAGCTGGCCGGCTTTCCCTACCATGCCATCGACACCTATCTGCCCAAGCTGGTGCGGGCGGGCGAACGGGTAGCCATCTGCGAGCAGCTGGAAGACCCCAAGACCGTCAAGGGATTGGTCAAGCGCGGGGTCATCGAGCTGGTCACCCCGGGAGTCGTCATGGGCGACAACATCCTGTCCAACAAGGAGAATACCTATCTGGCCTCGGTCTTTTTCGGACCCAAGGTTACGGGCATCGCCTTTCTCGATATTTCAACGGGCGAGTTCTATGTTGCCGAAGGTACGGATTCCTACGTCGACAAACTCATCTCCAATCTTGCACCCAAGGAGGTGATTTACCAGCGCGGTTACGAAGACCGTTTTTCGAACGCTTTCGGTTCGCGGCTTTATACCTACCGGCTCGACGAATGGGTCTTTTCGGAGGAGGTCAACCGCGAAAAGCTCTGCAGGCAGTTCGGCACCAAGTCGCTCAAAGGCTTCGGCATAGACGGCTTCACCGGCGGAATCGCAGCCGCCGGCGCCATTCTTCATTATCTCGAATTCACCGAGCACCGCGACATCGCGCACATCAAGTCGATTTCGCGCCTCGACCAGGAGGATTATGTGTGGATCGACAAGTTCACAATCCGCAATCTGGAACTCTTCTCCACGAACGGCAGCCGCGGAAAGGGCAGTTTTGCCGAGGCGATCGACCGCACGCTCACGCCGATGGGCGGACGTCTGCTGAAACGCTGGATTGCCATGCCTATCAAGAACCCGATGCGCATCAACGAGCGGCTCGACATCGTGGAATTCTTTGTCGGCGCCACCGACTTCAGCGAACGCATCCGTGCGCAAGTCGCGCTCATCGGCGACCTGGAGCGCATCGCTTCGCGTGTGGCGGCGGCCAAGGTGACGCCCCGCGAGTTCGTGCAGCTGAAAAATTCGCTCTCGGCCATTGAGACGCTCAAACAGGAGCTGGAGGAGAGCGGCGACGCCCGCATGACGATGCTGGCCCGCGAACTCGATGCACTTGCGGACGTGCGCGACCGCATAGCCCGCGAAATCTATCCCGACCCGCAGAACAACCAGATACAGAAAGGCGGAATCATCGCCGACGGCGTGGACCCCGAACTCGACGACCTGCGCCGCATTGCGCTGCACGGCAAGGACTACCTTGCGCAGATACAGCAGCGCGAGAGCGAAGCGACCGGCATCCCGTCGCTCAAGTTGAGCTACAACAATGTCTTCGGCTATTATATCGAGGTCCGCAACACCCACAAGGACAAGGTGCCCGATACGTGGATACGCAAGCAGACCCTGGCCAATGCCGAACGCTATATCACCGAAGAACTCAAGGAGTACGAGGAGAAGATTCTGGGGGCTGAAGAGAAGATGCTCGTTCTCGAACAGCGCATCTACAACGAGCTGATGGGATTCGTCCGCACCACGCTCAAGACCTTGCAGGAGAGTGCGGCGACCGTAGCCCGCATCGACTGCCTCCAGTCGTTCGCCCGCATCGCCTGCGAGCGGCATTACGTGCGCCCGGTGCTCGACGAGGGAAAACGTATCGAAATCAAGCAGGGGCGCCATCCGGTCATCGAGACCCTGATGCCCGTGGGCGAGGAATACATTCCCAACGACATCATGCTCGACGACAAGCAGCAGCAAATCGTCATGATTACGGGTCCCAACATGTCGGGTAAGTCGGCGTTGCTGCGGCAGACGGCGCTCATCATCCTGATGGCGCAGATAGGGTCGTTCGTGCCGGCCAAGTCGGCCCATATCGGCGTGGTGGACAAGATTTTCACCCGTGTGGGCGCTTCGGACAACATTTCGCAGGGCGAATCGACCTTCATGGTCGAGATGCTCGAATCGGCCAGCATTCTGAACAACATCTCCGACCGCAGCATCGTGCTGCTGGACGAAATAGGCCGCGGCACGAGTACCTACGACGGCATCTCCATTGCCTGGGCGATGGTCGAGTACCTCCACAATCATCCTGCGGCCCACGCCAAAACGCTCTTCGCGACGCATTATCACGAGCTCAACGAGATGGAACAGATGTGTCCGCGCGTGAAAAATTACCATGTGGCGGTCAAGGAGGTGGGCAATCAGATCGTCTTCCTGCGCAAGCTCGAACGGGGCGGGACCGAACACTCGTTCGGTATTCACGTCGCTCGCATGGCCGGCATGCCGGTGTCGGTGGTATCGCGCGCCGACGAGATTCTGCGCAATCTCGAACTGGTCTACGGCAGCAACGAAATCGTGCCGAGCCGTAGTCTGAAAGAACGGAGCAACCGCAAACCGTCGGCGCAATCGGTGCGCGAAGCCGCCGAGAACAATTCGCAGAACATGCAGTTGTCGATGTTCCAGCTGGAGGACCCCGTCCTCGTGCAGATTCGCGACCAAATCAAGGGCCTCGACCTCGATGTGCTGACCCCGCTCGAAGCGCTCAACAAACTGAACGAAATCAAGAAAATAGCAGGCATATGATGAAACAATGCTTTATTCTGGCGATTCTGTTGGCCGGCAGTGTTTCGGCTTCGGCCCAGTCGCCCGAAGTGTGGCGGAAACTGCGTTCCAGATACGACGCTGTCTGGACCCAGGCCGACGATGGAATCATCCTGGTCAATCGGGGCGGTGTATGGGTAACCAATCCGGGAGTCGGGAAGAACGGCCGTTATGGATATGTCGACACGTTGGGCCGGGAGATTGTACCGCCATCCTATGACAATGGCAACCGATTTCATAACGGATTCGCCGTCGTGGGAAAATCCGGCAAATATGGAGCTATCGACCGCAAGGGACGAATCGTCGTGCCCGTCGAATGGGACGACCTGGGAAATTTCGTCTGCGGAGTCTTCGTTGCGCAAACGGAGGCGGGCGACGCTCCGCGCTTCTCGTTGGTCGATACGACCGGCCATGTCACGCCTCTCGAATATGATTTCTGTGCCACGGAATTCTCCTGCGGACTGGCTCCGGCGGGTTTTGGCAAATACGAAGCTCCCGAACCTCCGCCTCCCGGTATCATACGCACGAATCCGAAGAAAAAATTCGTGGGCAAATATGGTTTTGTCACCACCGGCGGTCGACTGCGGATTCCCGTACGGTACGATGAAGCCCGCGATTTCGAGGATGACGGAGTGGCCCAGGTCGGCATCCAAGGCAAGTATTATGTGAAATGGGGCTTCATAGACACAACGGGGCGGGTTGTGGTTCCGTGCAGTTATTACAGTGTCGACGGTTTCCGGAAAGACCGGGCTCTGGTCAGCAAGGTCGTCGCCGGGGGCAGTCTGGCATTCGGCTACATCGACCGTAAGGGACAGGAAGTGATTCCTTGTCAGTACGATGAGGCGACTTCGTTCGAATACACCAATACCTGGGTCGGACGCGACAAGGACGGGGAGATGGCCTACACGCTTATCAATCGTAACGGAATACCCGTGCTGGAATACGAAGTCTATCGGTTGCAGGACGGCGGAAAATACGGGCATGTCGTAGCGGCTCGCCCCGACCCGTCGGGCCTGTTGCGATTCGGCATTCTCAACAATGCGGGGCGTATCCTGGTACCGTTCGAGTACGATATAATCACGATTTTCTCCGATCTCGATCCCAATACCGGTGAAACATTGGTGCGCGCCATAGCCATGAAAGACGGTTGTGAGTACAGACTCGACATCTCCGTCAGGAGAAAAGCGCAATAGGCGAACCTCCGTTCGAAAGATGCCGTCCTGGTTTTCCGCGTTATGTATGTTCGGGAGCAACATGAAAGAGCCTCGGTACCAGCAAGTACCGAGGCTCTTTCATGTTTGTCGGGGACATCAGCCGTTCTGCTCCCGTTCGATAAGCGAGCGGATGTTCTGAATCAGCATGGCTACGGCCACGGAATTGAATCCGCCTTCGGGGATGATGACGTCGGCATACTTCTTCGAGGGCTCGACGAACTCTTCGTGCATGGGCTTCACGGTCGAAGTGTACTGCGAAATGACCGACTGCATGGTGCGGCCGCGGTCGCAGACGTCGCGCAGGATACGGCGGGCCAGGCGCAGGTCGGCGTCGGTGTCGACGTAAACCTTGATGTCCATCAATTCGCGCAACTCCTTGTTTTCGAATATCAGAATGCCGTCGACGATGATGACTTTCGACGGTTTCACGCTTACGGTCTCGGGCAGACGGTCATGGTCGACGAACGAATAGACCGGATGTTCGATAGGCACGTTCTCTTTCAACGCCTTGATATGTTCGACAAGCATTTGCGTATCGAACGCCTGGGGATGGTCGTAGTTGAGCTTCGTGCGCTCTTCGTAGGAGAGTTCCGGATGGGCCTTGTAGTAGTAGTCGTGGCAGAGCGTCACCACGTCGTCACCCTGGAAAGCTTCCTGCAGCCGCTTGACGAGCGTCGATTTTCCCGAACCGGTTCCTCCGGCGACTCCGATTACCGTAACTTTCATGATGCAAAATATTTGGGTCGTGTCACATAAAGCAAGGGATTACCCCGAAGGATAATCCCCTGTTCGATAAACTTAAGCGTCGATGTTGGCGTAGTGGGCATTCTGCTCGATGAACTCGCGGCGCGGCGGCACCTCGTCGCCCATAAGCATCGAGAAGATGCGGTCGGCTTCGGCGGCGTTCTCGATATTCACCTGGCGCAGGATGCGCGTGTCGGGATTCATCGTCGTCTCCCACAACTGGATGGCGTCCATCTCGCCGAGACCTTTATAGCGCTGTACGTGGGCACCCTTGCCGAACTCCTCTACAATGGCGTTGCGTTCCTTCTCGGTCCAGCAGTAGCGCTCCTGCTTGCCTTTCTTCACGAGATAGAGGGGCGGGGTAGCGATGTAGACATGGCCGTTTTCGATCAGTTCTTTCATCTTGCGGAAGAAGAACGTGAGCATCAGCGTGGCGATGTGGCTACCGTCGACATCGGCATCGGTCATGATGATGATTTTGTCGTAGCGCAGCTTTTCGAGATTCAGCGCCTTGCTGTCTTCTTCGGTGCCGATCGTCACGCCCAGAGCCGTGAACATGTTCTTGATTTCTTCGTTCTCCCACATGCGGTGCTCCTGCGCCTTCTCGATGTTCAGAATCTTACCGCGCAAGGGCATGATGGCCTGGAAGTTGCGGTCGCGGCCCGATTTGGCCGTACCGCCTGCCGAGTCGCCCTCGACGAAGAAGATTTCAGCAATCGATCGGTCGCGGCTCGAACAGTCGGCCAGCTTGCCGGGAAGGCCTACGCCCGACAGCGGTGTCTTGCGCTGCACGGCTTCGCGGGCCTTGCGGGCCGCATGACGGGCCGTGGCCGCCAGCACGACTTTCTGCACGATGGCCTTGGCATCCTTGGGGTTTTCCTCCAGGTAGTGGCCCAGCGCTACGGTCATCGCCTGGTCGACGGCGGCCGAGACATCGTCGTTGCCCAGTTTGGTCTTGGTCTGACCCTCGAACTGAGGTTCGGCGACCTTCACCGAGACGACGGCCGTCAGACCCTCGCGGAAGTCGTCGCCGCTGATGTCGAACTTGATTTTCGAGAGGAGCCCCGAATCCTCGGCGTATTTCTTGAGCGTGCGGGTCAGCGCACGGCGGAAACCGGTCAGGTGCGTACCGCCCTCGATGGTGTTGATGTTGTTGACGTAGGAGTGTACGTTTTCCGAATAGGAATCGTTGTACTGCATGGCCACTTCCACGGGAACGCCGTTCTTCTCGGTGTCGAGGTAGATGATCGACTCGATAATCGGCATGCCGCGCGTAGCGTCGAGATATTTCACGAACTCCTTGAGTCCCTCCTCCGAATAGAAGTGGTCCTCGCGCAGTTTGCCCGACTCGTCCGGGCGCTTGTCGTAGAGGTTGAGCTTGATACCCTTATTGAGGAATGCCAGTTCGCGCAGACGGTTGGCCAGAATGTCGTACTTGTATACGGTCGTCTGGGTGAAAATCTCGCCGTCGGGCTTGAACGTGACGATCGTACCGCGGTCCTCGCAGGTGCCGACCACATCGACCTTCGAGGTGGGAACGCCCTTGCTGTAGGTCTGCTTGAAAATCTTGCCGTCGCGGTGGATTTCGGCCACGAGCAGCGTGGAGAGCGCGTTCACGCACGAGACACCCACGCCGTGCAGACCGCCCGAGACCTTATAGCTGCCCTTGTCGAACTTACCGCCGGCATGCAGCACGGTGAGCACGACTTCGAGAGCCGACTTGCCCTCCTTCTCGTGGAAGTCGGTAGGGATGCCGCGGCCGTTGTCTTTGACGGTGATGGAGTTATCTTCGTTGATCGTTACGTCGATGTCGGTGCAGTACCCGGCCAGGGCCTCGTCGATCGAGTTGTCCACAACCTCGTAAACCAAGTGGTGGAGACCCTTCTCGCCGATGTCGCCGATGTACATGGCGGGGCGCTTGCGCACGGCTTCCAGGCCTTCGAGGACCTGGATGTTCGACGCGGAATACGCCTCTTCCTGTTTCTGAACGTTTTCTTTTTCGGTACTCATTGGATAGCTTTAAAATATCGTACAAATATAGGTATAATTTCCCAAACAAGCAAGCGTTCGGGGCCCGGCCGAACCGGAAAAGCGGGATGAGAAACAGCAGGGCTGACCGGTACCCGGAACCCCAAAGATTACCGATGGAATCCGGAGCGAACGGGGCGTCTGCGCTATAAGGTGCAAGGACAACCGTCAGACATGAATGGGGGCGACCGAAAATTCGGTCCTGTCGGGATTCCCGGCAGCACAAACTACGACAATTCGGCTTCGAGGTCGACTTCGCGGATATGGCCCTGTGCAAAAAGAACGGCTCGGGCAGGGTAGCTCTCAAGCAGCGAAGTGTTGTGCGTCGACATGATGACGGCGCATCCGCTTTTGGTGATTTCGCGGAACAGCTGCATGATGCCGTCGGCCGTCACCGGGTCGAGGTTGCCTGTCGGCTCGTCGGCCAGCAGGACCTTGGGCGTATTGAGCAACGCACGGGCGATGACCAGGCGCTGTTGCTCGCCGCCCGAAAGTTCGTAGGGCATCTTGTAGCTTTTGTTCCCGAGGTCGACCAGTCGCAGCACCTGGTCGATTCGTTCGTGAATCTCCTCCCGGCGCTTCCAGCCTGTGGCTTTCATCACATAATGGAGATTCATGAAGACATTGCGGTCGGTCAGCAGCTGGTAGTCCTGAAAGACGATGCCGATGCGGCGGCGCAGGCGGGGGATGTCGCGGCGGCGCAGTTTCCGCAGGTTGAATCCGGCGACGTACCCCTCGCCGGTCAGCAACGGCACCTCGGCGTAGAGCGTCTTGATAAGGGTGCTTTTGCCGCTGCCCACACGGCCTATCAGATAGACGAATTCGCCCGGAGCCACCTCCAGGTCGACGTCGGAAAGCACCATCTCGCTCTCGCGCAACAGACGCTTGACGGACGTGCACGTATCGTCGGCGTGACAGATGGCGGCATTGCGAAGTTTGACGACCGGTTTCTGATTCATGCGAAAACCCGATTGGGAGTGTAAAGATAAGGAAAAAATATCGAAAATAAAAAACGCCGCAACCCTTTGTTGCGGCATAGCCGGCATCGGGCCCGGAAGCAAAAACGGCACCGGATGCGGAAAATCCGAAATAAAGTATTATTTTTGCATCGTTTCCAATTGCGGCTTTGTCGCCGTTCGACCTGGGGGTGCCCGGTTTTGACAGCAGGCAGAGTTTGATTGTAAGCACGCCGAGCGCTGTGCGGCAGCTCGTAAATATCGACGCTCGAACTACAAATGGCAATAACAGCTATGCACTCGCTGCCTAATTTTCAAGGAAAATTGGCTTAATCGCCGCGGCCAAGGAGCCGCAGCGACGAGTATCCCGGAAGAGGGTTCCGCTCCCTAATCCTTTTCCATACGGGGTATCATCGATTCGGAGATAGTGCGCCGGGGTGTTCCGACCGACGTGCGAAAATCAAGGAACTGGGACCCGGGTTCGGCTGTCGCCTGCCAGGCTCGGGTAGAAGGACGAAACGGCGACTAAGCGTGTAGAAAGCTTTCGGGTTCCCTGTTTGGACGCGGGTTCGACTCCCGCCACCTCCACGATGCGTGCGGAGCGTTCCGGTTCTCCGGAATGTTTTCGGGACGCGGGTTACCTCGGTCGCGAAACCCCGCACCGACCGCTCTGCGGACAACTGCGGCGCTTCCTCGGTGAGGATGGCTTCGCCACGTTCGACTCCCGCCACCTCCACGATGCGTGCGGA
>JAIDUZ010000068.1:37467-70345 GCA_029059935.1 Alistipes sp. | reverse complement strand
TACGCTCCTCAGAATGACGTCCGACTAAGAGCCGATTATGATATTGCAAGTCGCAGATGCTTTGTTGCCCGGCTCGCGCTGAAAGCGCGACCCCCGCAGCCGGCCCGGGCGAACAAATCGACAGAAAAGGAATTATCAATTTTTAATTGTGAATTAAGCCCCCTTATGGGGTCTTGACTTCGCTCCTGCTCGGCAAAGCTCGAACAAGTTCGGCTCTGCACTCGCTTAATCGCAAAATTGTGAATTGTGAATTCTGAATTGTGCATTGTTTGTTCCCTCTCTGCGGCATTCATTTGAGTGATTGCTTTCAGCGCCTGCTGCGGGCTACCGCCACAATACGTCGGGAATCTTGGCGAGTGTCGGCGAGAGCGGAAATTCCTGGAGTTCGTCGCCCCTCGGCGGTTCGGAGTTTCCTTACTACGGAGGCCATCTGCACTTCCATGCCGGTTTTTCGGGTCCGCTGAATTCATATCGTCGTTCTGCCGGGTTCTCCGTGCGCTGCGTCCAGCATCTACCGAAGCTGCCGTTGTCTTTTGCGGCGGAAAGCCCGGACGGCCTCGCCGACGAGCGCGAAGAGCGAAGTGGCGCCGAATACGGTCAGCCACTCCCGCCACGTAAGAGGTACCGTGCGGAAAACCTCGCCGCCCAGCTCGACGATGACGACCTGACCGATGCCGATGGCAGCAAGAATGAGGAAGAATTCGCGGCAGCCCTTCAACGAACGGAAGACCGAACGGCGCGTTTCGAATCCTTTGGCGTTGAACATGTTCCAGAACTGCATGAAGACGAACACAGAGAAAAAGAGCGTGAGCTGCCGCACGGTGGGTTCGGCTCCACCGGTGCTCCACCACAGCAGCATGCCCAGCAGAACGGCGACCATGGCACCGCCGCAGACGAAGATGGTGCGCGCCATGGCCGGCGTGATGATGAATTCGTCGCGCGGGCGCGGGCGGTCGTTCATTACTTCGGCACTGGGCGGCAGCGAAGCCATGGCCATGGCGGCGAAGGTATCCATGATGATGTTGACCCATAGTATCTGCACCACGGTGAGGGGCATGTCGGTACCGAAGATCGCCCCGGCCAGACAGACGACGATGGCCGCAAAGTTGATGGTCAGCTGGAAGAGCACGAACCGCTGGATGTTGCGGTAGAGCGAGCGGCCCCACATGACGGCCGTGGCGATGGATGCGAACGAATCGTCGAGCAGCGTGATGTCCGACGCCTCCTTGGCCACCGACGTCCCCGAGCCCATCGAGAGTCCCACATGGGCGAAGTTGAGCGCCGGCGCATCGTTGGTGCCGTCGCCCGTGACGGCCACCACCTCGCCGCACTGCTGCAACAGCCGCACCAGACGCTGTTTGTCCAGAGGGCGGGCGCGGGAGAGAATCTTGAGCGAACGAACGCGCCCGAGGAGTTCTTCGTCGCTTGCCGCAGCGAATTCGACACCCGTCATCCGGTTGGCATCGCCGTCGACGGCATCGTTCCACAGCCCCGTCTGCCGGGCTATCTCGCAGGCGGTCGCCGCCGTATCGCCGGTGACTATCTTGATGTCGATGCCGGCCTGGCGGCAGCGCAGCACGGCGGCCGGAACATCCTCGCGTACGGGGTCGGCAATCGCCGCTACGGCCGAAAAACTCAGCCCGCCCCGAGCCACGGCCTCCCCGCAGGTCGACGCATCGGTTTCGGCCCAGGCAATGCCCAGCGTGCGCATGGCGCGGTTCTGAAAGCCGGCCAGCTGTTCGGCTACGAGAGCATCCCTGCCGTCGGTCGCGCACATGGCCCGCACGATTTCGGGCGCCCCCTTGACGCAGACGATACGACGGCCCGAAACACCGCTGCGAATGATGGTAGCCATGTATTTGCGTTCGGTCGAGAACGTAAGCCGGTCGATGATTGCGGCTCCGGCCCGCAACGACTCGTAGGAGAAACCGCCCCCGCTCAACCACGCGAGCAGCGCCCCTTCGGTCGGATTGCCGAGGATGCGCCCCTCGGCATCGAGGAATGCGGTGGAGTTGGCCGCGACGATTTCGGCGAAATCGCGTTCGGGCAGCGCATCGTAACGCGTCAGCTCCTGCACATGCATGCGGTTCTGGGTGAGCGTGCCGGTCTTGTCGGTGCAGATGACCGTCACGGCGCCCATCGTCTCGCAGGCGTGCATCCGCCGCACCAGGTTGTTGGTGCGGAGCATGCGGCGCATCGACATGGCGAGCGACAAGGTGATGCTCATGGGCAGGCCCTCGGGTACGGCCATAACGATGATGGCGACCGAAACCATGAAGAGGTGCAGGACATGCTGCGAAACGACGAGCCAGTCGTTCTGCAACAGGTCGCTGAAAAACAAGGCCTTGCCGAAAAGTATGCAGAAAATGACGACAGCCAGCCCGATGCCCGCGCGGCCGATCAGCCGCGAAAGGCGCGTCAGCTGCCGGTCGAGCGGCGTAGGCTCCTCGTTCGGCACCGTGGACTGCTCGGTCACGCGCCCGGCCTCGGTGCGGTCGCCCACGGCCGTGACGACCAGACGGCCGTAACCGTCGGCGACGGTCGTACCGCGCAGGACGACGTTGGAGGGATAGGTGGCTTCGGAGTCGAAGTGGGCCGAGTCGACCGTTTTGTCGACCTCGGGTTCGCCCGTGAGGGTCGATTCGTCGATTTTGAGCGATACGGCCTCGACCAGCTCGCCGTCGGCAGGCACGGTTTCGCCGCTCTCGATGACAACGAGGTCGCCCACGACCACTTCGCACCGCGGCACGGAACGCATGGCGCCCTCGCGCATGACTTTCACGGGCACGTCGTCGTTGACCCGGTTGAGCCGCCGGAAGCGCCGCCGGGCGTCCCACTCGAAGAAGAACCCGACGCAGGTGGCGAGCACGATGGCGCTGAGAATGCCCACCGACTCGGTGAAATCCGACCGGACGAAACCGATCGCGAGCGACAGCACGGCGGCCAGGAGCAGCACCTTGATGATCGGATCGCAGAACTTCTCGGCCAGGAGCTTCCAGGCCGACTCGCCGCGCGGGGGCGTAATGATGTTGCCGCCATGGAGACGCCGGCTTTCGGCGACCTCGCATGCGGAGAGACCGACGGGAGAAAAACGAATCATGGCGTCTGACTTTCCAGAGGGAACTGCCGTGTGGAAGCATCGAGCCGCACGGCGATGAACAACAACATGGTGAAGGCTATCAGCGACGAACCGCCGTAGCTCATGTAAGGCAGCGGAATGCCCATGACGGGCATCAGCCCGATGGTCATGCCGACGTTGACCAGCACGTGGAACAGCAGAATGGATGCCACACAATAGCAATAGACGCGGCCGAACGGCTCCTGTTGCCGCTCGCCCATACGCATCAGTCTCATAATGAGCAGACACAGCAGAACGAGCACGACGCTTGCGCCGAGGAATCCCCACTCCTCGCCGACGGTGCAGAAGATGAAGTCGGTATGGCGCTCGGGCACGAAACCGTATTTGATCTGCGTGCCTTGGAGAAATCCCTTGCCGGTCCAACCGCCCGATCCGATGGCGATTTTCGACTGGTTGACGTTATAGTCGATGCCCAGCGGGTCGCTGCGGACCCCCAGGAAGCTGAGGATGCGGTTCTGCTGGTGGGGTTTGAGGATGTTGTCGAAGATATAGCCCGTGGTCGAGAGGAAGATCAGTGCACCGACGAAGAGCGCCACGGGCAGAAAGATGCGGCGCAGGTTGGCCCGGTAGGCATAGGCCGCTATGACGAAGAACGAGAGCAGCGTGACGGTGAGCAGCGCACCGTAGTAGGTGACGGCACCGGGAGCCACGGAGTGCATGACCAGCCAGATAAGCAGACTGCTCAGTGCCAGCGACGCCAGGTAGACCACGCGCGAACGCCACTCGCCGCTCATCATCGCCTCGGAAAGCGTGCAGATGAGAATCAGCAGAATCAGCAGGGCGGTCGGCGAGAGAAGAAACGAAGTGATGAAGAGTGCGGCAATCAACAGGATGGGGATGCAGAGCCAGTTGTTGAGCCCCTCGCGGTAGAGGACGAAGAGGAATGAACCCAGGACGATGCCCGAACCGGTGTCGTTCTGCAAGATGATGATCATGAGCGGCAGGCAGATGATCGAGCCCACCTTCAGCAGGTCGCCGGACCGGTTGATGGAGAAAGAATAGGAGCTCATGGCGCGGGCCATGGCCAGAGCCGTGGCGATCTTGACGAACTCGGCGGGCTGGATGCGCACCGAGCCGAATTCGAACCACGCCTTGGCGCCGTGGACCTCCTTGCCGAAGAGCAGCGCCGCGACGAGAACGGCCAGACCGGCGAAATAGGCCGGATAAGCCAGCATGTGGATGAAACGTTTGTCGAGCAACAAGACGACGAGCGCGGCGCATGCGGCGATGCCTATCCACACCAACTGCTTCATGTAGAAGTGCGACGAGGCGAACATGTTGACCGAATTCTCGTTGAACGAAGCGGAGAAAATCGACCCGGCGCCCAGGCAGACGATGACCGCATAGAGCAGAATCGTCCACAGGTCGAGGTGGCCGAAGATGCCGGAAAAACGGTTAACGGTCATAGGACGGATAATAGATGTTCATGTTCTTGATGCGCTGGAGCAGCTCGGGACGCCGGATGGTGTCGGTGAGGTAGAACTCCTCCAGCAGGCTGGCGATGGGCAGGGCGGCCGAAGCGCCGTAACCGCCGTTCTCGACGTAGACCGAGATGGCGATGCGGGGATTGTTGCGCGGAGCGAACGAGAGGAACGTCGAGTGGTCCTTGCCGTGGGGGTTCTGCGCCGTACCGGTCTTGCCGCAGACGTCCCACCCTTCGAGGTAGGCGTCGGTCGAGGTGCCGGCCACGTTGACGCCGCGCCACATGCCGTCGACGATAGGTTCGAAATACTTGGGATCGACCATCGTGTAGTGGCGCTCGTAGAAACGGGCGTCGAGCGAATCCTGCCCCTCGATCTGCCGGACGATGTGGGGAATGTAGTAATAGCCGCGGTTGGCGACGATGGCGGCCAGATTGGCCAGCTGCAAGGGGGTGCAGCCCAGCTCGCCCTGGCCGATGGAGAGCGAGAGCAGCGTGAGCGAATTCCACGAACGGCGGTAACGCTTGTTATAGAATTCGAGGTCGGGGACATAGCCGTGGCCCTCGTCGAGGAAGTCGGAGCCGAGCTTGCGCCCGAACCCGAAGCTGTGGACATACTCTTTCCAGACGTTGAAACCCTCCTTGACGCCGCCGTACTTGGGATTGTCGAGGATGTCGCGGAAGACATAGCAGAAATAGGCGTTGCACGACGTGGCCACGGCGAAGCGCAGGTCGAGCGGCGACGAATGGGCGTGGCAGGCCATGCGCTGGCGCCCGACCTGGTAGCCCATGTGGCATTCGTGGAGGTCGGAGGGGCGCAGCACCCCTTCCTGCAGCCCGATGAGTCCCTGCACCACCTTGAAGGTGGAACCCGGAGGATACTTGGCTTTCACGGCGCGGTTGAAGAGCGGGCGCCGCTTGTTGCGCAGCATGCGCATGTAGTTGTTGCCGCGCTGGCGGCCCACCAGCTCGTCGGGGTCGTAGGTGGGCGACGAGACCATCATCAGAATCTCGCCCGTAGAGGGTTCGATGGCCACGGCAGCCCCCACCTTGCCGCGCATGAGCTCCTCGCCCAGGAGCTGGAGCCGGGCATCGATGGTGCTGACGATGGAGCGCCCCGGGTCGGGCAGCGAATCGTAATGGCCGTCCATGTAGGAGCCCTTGATTTCGCCGTGGGTGTCGATTTCCTGAATCTTCACCCCCTTGTTGCCGCGCAGCACCGTCTCGTAGGCCGACTCGACGCCGGTCAGCCCCACGTAGTCGCCGGCCTGGTAGTAGGGATGGCGCTTGAGATATTCGGCGGTCACCTCGCTGACGAAGCCCAGCAGGTTGCCGCCCACCTTGCGCGGATAACGGCGCACGGTGCGGTAGACGGTGTAGAAACCGCGGAAGTTGCATTCGTCGAAACGCAGTTTGTCCTCCTTGGCGATGTAGCTGGCCACCAGGCGCGGGGCGCGCGGACGCATGCGGGCATTGGCCAGCTCGCGCCGGACGCGCGCGATGGGGATGTTGAGCACCTCGCAGAGCCGGGCCGTGTCGAATCCGCGCTTGTCGATTTCGCGGGCGATGACCATCAGGTCGTAGCACTCGCGGCTCTGCACCAGGAATTCGCCGTTGCGGTCGAGCACCTCGCCGCGCGGCGGATAGAGCACCACATGGCGCAGGACGTTGGCTTTGGCCATCTCCTCGTAACGTTCGTCGAAGAGCTGCAACCAGGCCAGGCGGCCTATCAGCAAGGCAAAAATCAGCAGCACGACCCCTTGCAGGAGCCGCATGCGGAAGAGGCTGTCGGCGGGACCGTTCATAGACGCGCAACGAATTTGGCGGTGAAGATACGCGTCAGCAGCCACACGACGGCCACCGTGACGGAGCCGCTGGCGATGGTCCGCACCATGGTGCGCAGGACGTGGCTCCACGACAGGGCTTCCAGCGAGAAGAAGACGGCATGATGCACGACGACCAGCACCACCAGATAATTGAGGAAGACATGGTGTCCGAGCCGCTCGGGCGAAGGGACGCCGCCGTCGCGCAGGTCATCGCGGCCGTAAAGATTCGAGAGCAGGAAAGGGCGGATGAAAGCAATCAGAAGCGTGGCCATGGTGTTGATGCCGGCCGTGCCCATCAGAAAGTCCATCGTGGCGCCCATGGCCACTCCGGCGAACAACAGCCACACGGGGAGCGTGTCGACGGGCAGCAGGACGATGAATGCCACGTAGATCAGCGGATTGAGGTAGATGCTCACCGAGAGGTTGTCGAACAGGAAGACCTGCAACAACACGGTGACCGCGAAAAGCAGCGAGTATGTGACTATGCGGAACATCGTTATTCGTTACGTAAGTATTCTTCGACGCCCTCGCTCTTCTCCAACCCGATGATTTCGTTGGCATCGCGGTTCTCCACCAGGATGACGTCGGTCAGCTTCGAAAGTTCGGCGGCCAGGCGCACGCGGACCGTATAGGCCGTGCGCGTCTCGTTCATCGACACGCGTTCGACCCGGCCTATCAGCACGTTCTCGGGAAAGAACTGCGAGAAACCCGTGGTCACGACCTCCTGGCCCGGCCGGGGCTCGGCATACTTCGACAACTCGCCGAAGAGCACCGTATGGGGATCGGCGCCGTCCCAGTAGACCGACCCGAAATAGTCGGCGCCGCCCAGTTTGCCGCTCGCACGGAACGACGTGTTCAACACGGGCATCACCACCGCATAACGGTCGGTGCAGTCGACGACATAGCCCACCATTGCGCCGCTGGGCGACAGTACGGCCATATCGGGCACCACGCCGTCGCCGTAGCCGCGGTTGAGCGTGATGAAGTTCTGCGTACGGTTGATGGAGTTGGAAATCACCGTGGCGGTCATGACCCGGTATTTCGACCCGCCGATGTCGGTCATGTATTTGCGCAGGCGGTCGATGTTGGCCGCCTCGTCGTACTGGGCCAGCCGTTCTTCGAGCTGGGCGACCCGTTCGAGCAGCGCCTTGTTCTCCGCCCCCAGGCTGAAGTAGCGGCGTATGCCTGCGGAAAAACCATGGACGGTCCCCGCCGCGGCGTTCGACCGGGCCAGCAGGCGCGCCTGGGTATAGCAGGTCGAACGCGCATAGTAGCCGATGGCCACCGCCTCCAGCGCCACGAACAACGCCACGACATAGACGCTGCGGATGAACTCGATGAGTTTGCGCACGGTTTCGAGAAATTGGGGATTGCGGGGTTGCCTAATTCAAGATTGCGGGCAATAGGCCCGCAATCCGCAAACGACTGTCTGTCAATTAAATCTTCGTTGTTTTCTCCCTCCTCGGCCTTTTTCCGGCCTTCCGGTTCCTGCCGCCCCGGCTCCGGGCCTTTTCGGCCCCGACAAGCCGGACGTCGCCATCCGCCGGAACGGAACCGGAGAGAACTATTTCATCAGGAACGAGAAACGGTTGATGTTCTTCAACGCGATGCCCGTACCGCGGGCGATGGCCCGCAAGGGGTCCTCGGCGATGTGGAACGGCAGACCGGTCTTCTCGGTCAGACGCCGGTCGAGGCCCTTGATGAGGGCGCCGCCGCCGGCCAGGTAGATGCCGTTCTTCACGATGTCGGCATAGAGCTCGGGGGGCATCGATTCGAGCACCTTCATCAGTGCCGCGTCGATTTTGGTGAGCGACTTCTCCAACGCATAGGCGATTTCGCTGTACGACAGCGCCACGGTCTGCGGCAGGGCCGTCAGCATGTTGGGGCCCGTGACCACGAAATCCTCCGGTTCATCGTCGAGGTCGGAGACGGCGGCGCCGACCGAACACTTGATAGCTTCGGCCGTACGTTCGCCGATGCGGATGTTGTGCTGCTGGCGCACGTAGCTCTGGATGTCGTTGGTGAAGACGTCGCCCGCCACGTTGACCGATTCCGAGCAGACGATGCCGCCCAGCGAGATGCAGGCGATCTCCGAAGTGCCGCCGCCGATGTCGATGACCATGTTGCCCTCGGGGGCCTCCACGTCGAGACCGGCGCCGAGCGCCGCAGCCATAGGCTCGTAAATCATGTAGACCTCGCGGCCGCCGGCGTGCTCGGCCGAGTCGCGCACGGCACGGATCTCGACGTTGGTCGAACCCGACGGAATGCAGATTACCATGCGCAGCGACGGCGCGAAGAGACTGCCCGAAGTCTTGACCTTCTTGAGCATGCCGCGCAGCATCAGCTCCGTAGCATTGAAGTCGGCAATCACGCCGTCTTTCAGCGGACGGATCGTCTTGATATTGGGATTGGTCTTCTCGTGCATGTTGCGCGCCTGGCTGCCGATGGCCACCAGTTTGCCCGTATGCACGTCGAGCGCCACGATCGAGGGTTCGTCAACCACCACCTTCTCGTTGTAGAGGATGAGCGTATTGGCTGTGCCCAGGTCGATGGCCAACTCCTGTGTCAGTGAAAAAAGTCCCATGGGGTGTTTTCGTATCGGTTTTCGTAATCGGCTGACGCCGCTCGTCCGCACGCCCGAACTCTGTCGCCCGGGGCATTCCGCCCGCGGGTGCGCACGTACCGCACAAAGGTAGAAAAAAGCCGCCGAATATTTTCTATTTTTTTTGAGATTTTTTTTCAACAATCGCCGCTTTCCGCTCCGGCTCCCGCTTTTCCGCATCCCCGCCCGCACACAGGATCCGGCCCGCACTTTGCACACGGCCCCTCCGGAGCCGGAAGAACCCCAAAAAGAGCGGAACGAAAGTACGCCGTTCCGAAAAATTTGCTATCTTTGACTCTGCATCGGCGATGCCCGGACAAATTCGGCATTGCCCTCGCTTATTCGACTTTGGCTGCGTCGAAGATACTGCGCCTCGGTAAAACACAAGCAAACTCGTTTTTGCCCTCGGCTTATTCGTACTTTGGCTGGCGCCGAAAATACTCCGTCTCGTTTTGCATAGTTTCATCTCATGATGAAGGATTGAAACGCAACCTTTCACTTTTCACCTTTCAACTTTTACCTTATTTTCGTATCTTTGTCTTCACAAACCTTCACCGCATGGAATACAAAATCGGAAAGGACGCCCGGTGCGCCGTCATCGGCTACGGCAGCTGGGCCACGGCCATCGTGGGCCTGCTCGCCGCCAACGAAGCGCGCGTGGGCTGGTACGTCCGCAATCCCGAAGTCCTGGAGGGGCTGCGCTCCGAAGGGCGCAATCCGCGATACCTGAGCGACATGGAGTTCGACATGGAGCGCATAGCCCCCTCGGACGACCTCGACGGAGTGGTGCGCGACGCCGACATCATCATCCTGGCCGCCCCGTCGGCCTATCTCAAGGAGTTCCTCGAACCGCTCACCGAATCGCTCGCCGACAAATTCATCGTCTCGGCCATCAAGGGCATCATCCCCGGCGACTGCTACAAGACCGTCGTCGAATACATCCACGACCGCTACGGCGTCTCCTACAAACAGCTGGGACTGGTCACCGGCCCGTCGCACGCCGAGGAGGTGTCGCGCGGCAAGCTCACCTACCTGACGGTGGTCTGCACCGACCCCGAGAACGCGCAGCTCATCGGCCGGAAATTCGCAGCGCCCTACATCAAGCTGAGCTACTCCACCGACCTCTACGGCATCGAATATGCCGCCATCCTCAAGAATATCTACGCCCTGGCCGTCGGCATCGCCGTGGGACTGGGCTACGGCGACAACTTCCTGGCCGTGCTGATAGCCAACGGCGCCGGCGAAATGAAGCGTTTCCTGGACGAAAGCTATCCCGAACCGCGCGAGACGCTCGTCTCGGCCTACGTGGGCGACCTGCTGGTGACCTGCTATTCGGTCCACAGCCGCAACCGCCGGCTCGGGTTGCTCATCGGCCACGGATGCACCGTGCACAGCGCGCTGAACGAGATGACGATGGTGGCCGAGGGCTACTTCGCCGCCGACTGCATCCGCCACATCAACACGCGCCACCGCGTCGACATGCCCATCGCCGAAACGGTCTACAAAATCCTCTACGAAAAGGCATCGCCGCGGCGCAGCATGAAAGAACTGATAACCAAACTAATCTGACACGATATGAAAACTCTGACTCTCGACATCCGCAAATCCGGCATCGAGCTCTCGGCCGACATGAAGGCCAAGGCCCAGGCCGCCAACGCACTGCTCCACTCGGGCAAGGGCGCCGGCAACGACTTCCTGGGGTGGGTACACCTCCCGTCGTCGATTTCCGACGCCGACCTCGCGGCCATCGAAGCCGCGGCGGCCAAGCTCCGTGCCAAGGCCGATCTGATCGTCTGCATCGGCATCGGCGGCTCCTACCTGGGTGCCAAGGCGGTGCTCGAAGCAATGAGCGACCCGTTCAAGCTGCTGCGCAAAGAGCAGAAGAACCCCACGGTGGTCTTCGCCGGACAGAACATCTCGGAAGACTACATCCATGCCCTGATGGAAGCTTCGGAAGAGCACTCCGTCGCCGCCATCGTCATCTCCAAGTCGGGCACCACGACCGAACCCGCCATCGCATTCCGCCTCATCAAGGCCGCCATCGAAAAGCGCTACGGCAAGGCCGAAGCCGCCGAGCGCATCGTGGCCGTGACCGACAAGGCCCGCGGAGCGCTGAAGACGCTGGCCACGAACGAAGGCTATCCCACGTTCGTCATTCCCGACGATGTCGGCGGCCGTTTCTCGGTGCTGACGCCCGTAGGTCTGCTGCCGCTGGCCGCCGCCGGCGTCGACATCCGGGCCCTGGTGCGCGGAGCGCAGGAGATGGAGCAGGCGACCGACGAAAAGGTGCCGTTCGACGAGAACCCCTCGGCCATCTACGCCGCCGTGCGCAACGCGCTCTATGCCGGCGGTAAGAAGATCGAAATCCTGGGCTCCTACGAACCGCAGCTGCAATATGTCAACGAATGGTGGAAGCAGCTCTACGGCGAGAGCGAGGGCAAGCAGGGCAAGGGCATCTTCCCGGCCAGCGTGACCCTCACGGCCGACCTCCACTCGATGGGCCAGTACATCCAGGAGGGCGAACGCACGCTCTTCGAGACGATCATCTCGGTGGAGGAGCCCGCCGGCAAGGTGACGATCGAGGCCGACAAGGAGAACCTCGACGGTCTCAACTTCCTGGCCGGCAAACGCATCTCGGAGGTCAACCGCATGGCCGAACTGGGCGTGCAGCTGGCCCATGTCGACGGCGGCGTGCCCAACATCCGCATCGGCATCCCGCGCATCGACGCCCATACGGTGGGCGGCCTGCTCTACTTCTTCGAAAAGGCATGCGGCATCAGCGGCTATCTGCTCGGAGTCAATCCGTTCGACCAGCCCGGTGTCGAAGCCTACAAGAAGAACATGTTCGCCCTGCTGGACAAACCCGGCTACGAAGAGGCGTCCAAGGCCATCAAGGCGCGGCTGTAAACGCCGTGCGCCACGCCAACGCAATGCGGTCCCGGCTTTCGTGCCGGGACCGCATTTTTATTGCCGGGGTACATTACCTTTATAAAAAAACAGCCCGGCAGCCACCGCACACGGTTCGCGGCGTGCTGCCGGCCACACTGGCAGGAGCCGTAGCCCATGCCACTCCGGGCCATGGGCTGCGTTATTTCACTTCATGATGCCGATTGCCGAACGACCGGCAACAGAGATGCCGGGCTTCGGAAAGCGAAAAGAGAACAAGAGGAAAAAGGAGGATGTTTGCCATAAAAATGCGCGGTCGATTATTTACCGGCAACTGAGGTACGGCAATACCCACCACACACGATAAAATAAAGGCCCGCGCAGAAGCGCGAGCATTACATTTATCGTTCCTGCGTGGTCGAAATTTGCCGTTTTCAGTTGCAAGAACAATGATGTAACGCTAACGTTAACAAATATGTAGTGCGAAGATACGAATAAGCGAGGGCAAAAGCAAATTTATTTGCGTTTTGCCGGGCGGGAATATCTTGGGCGCAGCCGAAGACCGGCAAATTCCGGCGAATAGCAAGCATCCGCGCCGAGCCGGAGAAAGAGCCGGGGAAAGAATCGGGGAAAACCGGCAGAAAGCACCGGAAATGCCATGCGACGGGACGGCATCCGGCGCCGTCCGAACCGCCTGCCGTCTTCTGCGTTTTTCGGCCCCGTCCGACCCCGGGCTGGCACAGAAAATGCACCGCGCTACTTCCCCCTTATTTATGCTCCGCCATGAAACTGCGTCCGTTTTTCATCCTCCTGCTCTTCGTTGCATCGACGGCCATCCTGGCCTGGATTTACTATTCGGCCACCCGGCCCCGCCGGCAGCAGGTCGAAATCCCGTGGCGCGAGACCATCGCCGACCTCGACGCCTGCTGCCGCCGCAAACACGTGAAGTCGGCGCAGTACGACCGTTTCGCCGGCATCGCCGAGCAGGAAAGCCGCTGCCAGGTGGCCCGGCTCTTCCGGGCCATGGCGCTCTCCGAACGCCTCCAAGAAGAGAACTGCCGCGAAGCCATCCGCCAGCTGGGCGGCAACTACCTGCCGCCGACCCGGATCATCGTTTTTCAGGGCACCACCGACGGCAATCTCGAACGCAGCATCGCCTACGAACTCCGCACGGCCCGCGAATGCAAGTGCAGCGAAATCGACCGCGCCATCGCCCGCAACAACCGCTATGCCGCGCGGCTGCTGACCTGGTCCTCGTCGGTCGACATGCGCCACACGGTGCTCATGCACCGGTGTCTGGGCAGCGGCGAGACGGAAGAAGAGTGGTCCTACCTGGTCTGTCCGCGCTGCGGCAACATCTTCATCTCGGGCTACTGCGAACCCTACTGTCCGTTCTGCCTCACTCCGGGGCAGCGGTTCGTACGGTTCGAATAAGTCCGGACAGACAGAGAGGGGCAAGCCGATGCTTGCCCCTCTCTTGTGCGAATCGCCCGACAGGACTACTCCTCGTCCGGCTCCTTCATCGTGTGGTAGACGTTGGTCACGTCGTCGTCCTCTTCCAGACGCTCGACGAGCTTCTCGACCGACTCGCGGCCCTCGGCGTCCAGCTCCTTGGTGTCGGTGGGCAGATAGGCCGACTCACCCGACACGATTTCGAATCCTTTGTCGTCCAGCCACTTCTGAATGGCGCCGAACGACTCGTAGGGAGCATAGACCGTGATGCCGTCCTCCTCGGCGTAGAACTCGTCGACCCCCAGGTCGATCATCTCCAGCTCCAGTTCCTCGGCATCGACGCCGGCCGCAGCCTTGAACTTGAAGATGCACTTGTGGTCGAACATGAAAGCCACCGAGCCGCTGTTGCCCAGCGTACCGCCGCACTTGTTGAAGTGCATGCGCACGTTGGCCACCGTGCGGTTGGTGTTGTCGGTCGCCGTCTCGACGAGGAACGCCACGCCGTGGGGGCCGTAGCCTTCGTAAACCACCTCCTTGTAGTCGGCCGCGTCCTTTTCCGTGGCACGCTTGATGGCACGCTCGACGTTCTCCTTGGGCATGTTCTCGGCCTTGGCGTTCTGCATCAGAATACGCAGGCGCGTGTTGCCCGACGGATCGGGACCGCCTGCCTTGACAGCGATTTCGATCTCCTTGCCCAGTTTGGTGAAGGTGCGGGCCATGTGGCCCCAGCGTTTCATTTTTCGCGCTTTGCGATATTCAAAGGCTCTTCCCATTGCTATTTCGTTTTTTGGATTTTTCCGGTCGTGGCGCAAAGTTATAAAATTCGGGACAAAAAGTAAGAATTCGGAATCAAAAAATCGCGTCGCGGACCTGCGAGCAACCGGCCGCGGCTGAGCGCGCCGCGCCGAACGGAGCTATCTGCCGACAGCATAGTGCCTTGCGAGGCAACGCCCGGGCAGATATGGAAAAATCTGCCGAAATTTGCCATCGACGCAACCCAAACATCATATAATATGACTACAATCAAAGTAATATTCCGCCCCTCGACGGTCGAGGGAAGAGAGGGAACTCTGTTCTATCGGGTCATCCGCAACCGCACCGCCCGGCCCATCCGCACCGGCTACCGTCTCCGCCCTCACGAATGGGACGGCCGAACCCGGCGCATTCTGCTGCCCCCGGCAGGCGAAAGGCGCCGCTACCTGGCCGACCTGCAAACGCGCATCGACCGCGACCTGGACCGGCTGCACCGGACCGCCGGTCTGCTGGAACGCCGCAATCCGGACTACACCCACGAAGAACTGGCAGCGGCTTTCCGCACCCCGGACATCGGATTTTTCGACCTGATGCGAGAAACTATCGCCCGCTTCCGCGAACACGGGCGCCTCCGCACCGCCGAAACCTACTACACGACCCTGCGGAGCTTCGCCCGCTTCCGCTGCGGCCGCGACCTGCGCCCCGACGAAGCGACCGCCGAACTGATGGCCTCCTACGAAGTATGGCTCAGGGAATCGGGCGTCTGCAAGAACACCTCGTCGTTCTACATGCGCATCCTGCGGGCGGTCTACAACCGGGCGGTGGAGAAGGGGCTGGCGCCGCAGACCCAACCCTTCCGGCATGTCTACACCGGCATCGACAAGACGGTAAAACGGGCCATCGGGCTGGAGTCGGTACGCCGCATCCGCGACATGGAACTGACCGGCACGCCGCCGCTGGATTTCGCGCGCGACATGTTTCTGTTCAGCTTCTACACCCGCGGCATGTCGTTCGTGGACATGGCCTTTCTCCGGCGCTCCGACCTGAAGGCGGGCATCCTCACCTACCGCCGGCAGAAGACCGGCCAGCAGCTCAGCATCCGCTGGGAACCCTGCATGCAGCAAATCGTCGACCGCTACCCCAATCCCGGAACGGAGTATCTGCTACCGGTCATCCGCACCCCCGGAAACGAACACAACCAATACAAAAACATCGGAGCGCTGATCAACCGGGGGCTGAAAACCATCGGCGAACGGGCCGGGCTCGCTACCCCGCTCACGCTCTACGTCGCACGCCACACCTGGGCCAGCATCGCCCGCAGCAAGGAGATTCCGCTCTCGGTCATCAGCGAAAGCATGGGCCACAACTCCGAAGCCACCACCCGGATTTACCTCGCCTCGCTCGATGCCGCCACCGTCGACCGTGCCAACCGGGTGGTCATCGACGCCCTCTCCGGCTCCGAGTAAGCGGCAGCACTCCTTTATATAAAAAGGCGGGCTGCCGAAGTATTCCGGCAGCCCGTTTTTTCATCTTTCCGGACACAAAAAAACAATCTGCTGTTGAACAGCAGATTGATGCAGTACCCGGAGCCGGGGTCGAACCGGCACGACATTGCTGTCATTGGTGTTTGAGACCAACGCGTCTACCGATTCCGCCATCCGGGCAAACCGCATTCCACAGTAGAATCGGGACTGCAAAGATAGGAATTAATTCATAATTCCCAATCCATAAGCCACAATTATTTCGAACGCCGGCCAAAAACCGCAGAAAAACCAGCGGAATCGCAATGCCGCCGCGGGAGAACTATGCTGTGGGACGGAAGAATTCCTGGATTTTACGCGCCTTGGCTTCGCCGACGAGAGCGGCAAGCTCCTCGAAATTGGCGGCCTTGACCTTGGCGACGGTGCGGAAATGCTGCAAGAGCATGCGGACGGTCTTTTCGCCGACCCCCGGAATCTGTTCCAGCTCGCTGTGGATAAAATCCTTGCTGCGCTTCTGCCGGTGGAAAGAGATGGCGAAGCGGTGCACCTCCTCCTGGATATGCGACAGCAGGTGGAAAAGGGGCGAAGTGGGGCGCAGGCCGACCAGCACGGGCGGATAGCCGCAAAGCAGCTCGGCCGTGCGGTGGCGGTCGTCCTTGGCCAGTCCGGCGATGGGAATGTCGAGCTGCAGATGCTCCAGCACCTCGTGGATGACGCCCATCTGCCCCCGGCCGCCATCGGCGATAATCAGGTCGGGCAGCTCGGCCCCCTCGGCCATCAGACGGCTGTAACGCCGATAGACCACCTCGCGCATGGAGGCGTAGTCGTCGGGCCCCTCGACGGTCTTGATGTTGAAATGGCGGTACTCCTTGCGCGAGGGCTTGCCGTCGCGGAAGACGACGCACGAGGCCACGGGATGGCTGCCCTGCAAGTTGGAGTTGTCGAAACACTCGATATGGCGCGGCTGGCGGTCGAGACGCAGTTCTTTCTGCAAGGCGTTCATCAACCGGTCGGTATGGCGCTCGGGATTCTTGATTTCGAGATTTTTGAGCTGCTCGGCACGGTAGATGCGGGCGCTCTTCTGCGAAAATTCCAGCAGCTCCAGTTTCTCGCCCCGCTTGGGCACGGTGAAAGTCACGCCGTCGAACAACAGCGTAGTCGACGGCAGGAACGGCACGACCACCTCGCGGGCCAGCTCCCCGCCGGCAATGTTCTCGACCACGTGCTGAATAGCCAGCGTGAGCATGTCGCGCTCGTCGGCGCCGACGCCCGTCGAAAGGCGCACGGTCGAGACGCCCACGACCGAACCGTGGCGGATGCGCACGAAGTTGCAGTAGGCCACATCGTCGTCGGGCAGGAGCGAAAAGACATCGACATCGACGATGCGGGCACTGACGATGACCGACTTGCCGGCATAGTGGTCCAGCGCGTCGATCCGCTGCTTGAAACGCTGCGCCTGCTCGAACCTGAGTTCGCCGGCGGCCCGGGCCATCTCGCCCTCCAGGTAGCTGCGCACGGGCCGCAGGTCGCCCTTGAGAATCGAGACCACGAGCTCCACCTGTCCGGCGTAGTCCTCCTCCGACTGCAAGCCCACGCAGGGCCCCTTGCAGTTGCCGAGATGATACTGAAGGCAGACGCCGTACTTGCCGCGCGCAATCTGCTCGGGCGCCAGGTTGAGTTTGCACGTACGCAGGGGCACCACGTCGCGGATGAACTCCAGCACGCTGTGCTGCATCATCATCGACCCGTAGGGGCCGAAATACTGCGACCCGTCGCGCACGAGCTGCCGCGTGGACTGCACGCGCGGGAAGTGTTCGCGCCGCACGACAATCCAGGGATAGGTCTTGTCGTCTTTCAGAAGGATGTTGTAGCGCGGCTGGAGGGTCTTGATGAGCGAATTTTCGAGCAGCAGGGCGTCGGTTTCGCTGTCAACCACGATGTGGCGGATTTCGACGATTTGCTTTACCAGCACCCGCACCTTGGCGCTGTGTTCCTTGCTCTGCACGAAGTAGGAGGAGACCCGCTTGCGCAGGCTCTTGGCCTTGCCCACATAGATGATCTTGCCCGAGCGGTCCACGAACTGGTAGACGCCGGGCGACAGCGGCAGCAGGGCCACCTGTTCTTTCAGATCGGATTTCGCGCGTTCGGCCATACGGGGCAAAGGTAAGAATTAAGAACGAATAACGGACATGGCGACGAACGGAAAAACAGCCCGGCCGACTTCCGGCAAGATACGGCTCGCGCAGAACGGTATTGTCATCCGCATTTTTGTTTTATTGGTCCGAACATATTATCTTTGCTGGGCGAAAACGCTCCTTTTCAGGCTGTTTTTCTTGCAGTTCCCCGCGCCTCGACACAAACGCACAATGAAAACCGACATATCCAACCCCATGAAAAAACTCCTCCTGCTGTGCCCGCTCGCACTGCTGACGGTCGGGTGCTTCGACCGCGACTACGACCTGAGCGACCTGGACACCGACCACATCGCCATCGGCGACGACGCCTCGTGCTTCGACCTGCCCCTGGCCAACATCAAGGTGGCCCTCGACGACATCCACGACGACAAGGGTTCGCTGCGGCAGATGCTGGCCGAAGCCGACGTGTGGCTTCCCTCGGCGCTGCCCGGCGACACCGACTACGTGGACCTGCACCGCGTGCGTACCGAAGATGCCTACCTCGACACCCTGCTCGATGCGCTGATCGACGAGATGACCAGCGACGAAGAGAAGCTCGCCCAGGTGGCCGACCTGGCCTGGAGCGACTACCGAATCAAGTTCCTGGGGACGCTGAACCTCCCCGCCGGCGTGACCGAAGCGCAGTTTCTGCAAACGTTCAAGGCACAGTTCCGCGCCGGCACGCTCAGCAGCGCCATCCGCACCAAGACCGAAGAGTCGGCCCGCAACTACCTGACGGCACTCGACGTCGAGACGCTCGAATACGAACTGGGCGAACTCGACCTGGGCGATGCGCTCGACATGCTCGTCGACAACCTCGACCCCGAAGGCACCCCCGATCCGGTCAACACGCTCTCGATCGAGGGCGAAGTGGTCAGTTCGCTGCCGCTGACGCTCAACCTGTCGCCGTCGTTCGACCCGGCCGACATCCGCATCAGCACGTTCCTCATCGAAGCCGACGCCACCACGCAGCTCCCCTCGACACGCATCTACGCCGAAGACCTGCGCAGGCTCTCCCGCGCCTCCAACGTCACGGTGCGCGTACCGGTCGACCTGCAGCGCTACTATCCCGGCACGGTCATCGACCAGCAGACGCCCGTCACCATCCGGCTGAGTCTGCGCAAGACCGGCGCACTGAATCTCGAACTTCGATCGACAGCAAAATGAAAAAACTCCGCATACTCCTCGCGGCGCTCTTCCTGGCGACCGGCGCCGCAGCCCAGAGCCCCACGGCCTACTTCATGGAGGGCTCCACGTTCCGCACGCAGTTCAACCCGGCGTTCGCACCCCTGCGCGGATACTTCAACATCCCCGTAGCAGGCGGCATCGACGCAAACATGAACAGCACGCTGGGGCTCGGCGACGTACTCTATCCGCGCGACGGCAAGCTCGTCACGCTCTTCGACCGGTCGGTCTCGGCCAACGAAGCGCTCCGCAACCTCAAGGCCGACAACCTGCTCGGGACCCGGATGCGCACCAACCTCATCGGCTTCGGCAAGTATACCCGCAACCGCAAGAATTTCTGGGCCTTCGACATCAACCTGCATGCCGAGGCCGAACTCAGCCTCCCGAAGTCGCTGTTCGAATTCGTCAAACGCGGCGAAGAAGGCATCATCCGCGACTTCGGCGCAGCCCTCGACTCCTACCTCGACGCCGGATTCAGCTACTCCTTCCCGCTGCTGGGCGACAAACTCTACGTCGGCGCCAAGGTGAAAGCCGTGATGGGTCTGGCCCGCGCCAAGGTCAACGTCGACTACATGAACGTCACCATGCACGAAGACCGCTGGGCCGTAGTGGCCAAAAGCTCGCTCGACGCCAATATCCCCGACCCGGAAATCAGCTACCGTGCCGACGAATCGCACCAGCCCTACTTCGGAATCAACGACATAGACGTCAGGAGTTTCAAGCCCGCCGGATTCGGATTCGCCGTCGACCTGGGCGCCACCTACGACATCCTGCCCGAACTGCAGGCCTCGCTGGCCATCACCGACCTGGGATTCATCAGCTGGAACAAGGCCAGTTCGGTGCAGGGATACAGCTCGGCCGACATCGAATATACGGGCATCACGGTGGAGAACGGCGAAGCCGTGTCGTCGCCCGATTTCTCGTTCGACGACATCACCCGCTTCCGCCCCCGGGAGGCGGCAAGCCAAAACCGCATGCTGCATGCGGCGCTCAACGCCGGAGCGGAATATTTCATGTGGGACCGCCGCGTGGGATTCGGCCTGCTCTATCGGGCCCGGTTCAACGACTACAAGGCGCTGCACAGCGTCACCGGCTCGGTCAACTTCTCGCCCGTACGGTGGTTCACGCTGACGGCCGCCTACACCCTCGTCGGGGGCCGCGGCAACAGCCTGGGACTGGCCATGAACCTCTGTCCGGGGTGGATCAACTTCTATGTGGCCACCGACCTCGCCACAGCCCGGTTCTCGCCCCAGTTCATACCGGTGAAGCAGCGTTCGGCGAACGTGACCTTCGGTCTGGGATTCCCGCTCGGCAAACGCGGTCTGCGCGTTCCCGACAGCAAGCGGTCCTGAGAGGAGAAGCTTTTTCAACGGCAGGTCCGGATGTCCGGACCTGCCGTTGTTTTTCCGACATCGGACAGAAAGGAAAAAGCATGCCATAAAGCGACACGCCGCATTGCGTTCTTCGGCGACCGCGGCAGGATGCGGCGATGCGAACACGGAACAACGGGACGCATTCCGGCTTTCGCCCTGACGATGACGGGATTTCCGGCCTCTTGGGGCCGCGAATCTCCGCTTCCATATCGAATAAGGTTCGCCGCCATACGGAAAAATGCAGCACGTTCCACCGGAAAAAGACGCTCCGTTTACCCGGTTCGGACGTACCCATACCATAATCGGGCAGGGGTATTGTTATTTCAGAATATTTGCTTATCTTTGTGTCGAAGGAAATACCGATGTGCCCCGGAGGGGCATTCAGGCCACATATATTGCGATAGTCCGGTTCTCCGTGTGAAGTTGCGTCACTGAATTTTTGAATTCTTCGGCCGGGCTGTCGCAATTTTTTTTGTCTTTTTTCATCGCCTTTTTGCTTTCACGCACCAAGGCCGCGATAACGCACCGGACAGACACGCGGACCGAGCGCTGCGAAGTCGGGCTCCCGCCGGAGAGACACTCCCGGGACCCGGTGCATACCGAAAGAAAATCCGGTGCTGCGGATGCAGCACCGGATTTTTATCTGTTCAGACTTCAGCCATAGCGACGGGCCTTATCAGCACCTGCTCCATCTGCTCCCGGCCCAGTTCGAGAATCTCCGCCGCACGGTAGAACTCGAAGATGCCGAAACGGTCCGACGGAATCTCGATCAGCAGGTCGGGCGGATAGATGCGGCACATGAGCTGCGCGATATGCTGCATCATGATTTCCGACGAGAAAGTGAGCAGGTGGTAGTAATTCAGCGAACGGCTCTGCCCCGAAAACGGTGCACTCACATCCACGGCAACCAACAAATCGCCGGGTTTGCGCACGACGCGGTTGACCGGCAGCGGGTTGACCGTGCCGCCGTCGACCAGCACCATGCCGTTGAGCCGCACGGGCCGGAAGACCGACGGGATGGAAATCGACGACCGGATGGCATCGAACAGGTCGCCATGGTCGAAGACCACCTCGCGCCCCGTCAGCAGATCGGCCGCCACGGCCGCGAAAGGCAGCGGCAGCTGCTCGATGCGCACCTCGGGGACCATGCTCCGGAGCGCCTTCATCACCTTGTTGCCCTTGACCAGCCCTTCGGCGCTGAACGCCAGGTCGACCATGCTCAGCACCTTGTAGCGGTCCATGGCGCAGAGCCACTCCCGGAACTCCGCAAGGTGGCCCGTAGCATACATGCCGCCCACCAGCGCACCCATCGAGGTGCCCGCCACCGAAGCGATTTCGAATCCGGCGGCCTCCAGCGCTTCGATGACTCCGATGTGGGCGATGCCGCGCGCTCCGCCGCCGCCCAGCACCAGGGCGATCCGTCTCTTCCTCATAGTCAACAGCTGTTTTGATTGGCGGCGGCCGAAACCGCGCAACGATTACTCACCGCCTCCCCGTGCACGCATCGTGCCGAACGGGAGAGCGTCGTCGACCACGCAGTCCATCGCAACATCGTGCGGCTCGGCGGGCAAATCCGCAACCAGCTGGTGGGCATAACACACCCCTGCGAGGAAGGCCCGCATCGCCGGCTGCGAAAGATAACGGTCGTAATAGCCTTTACCGCGTCCCAGCCGCAGGCCCGACCGGGTGAACGCCACGCCCGGCACCACCAGCAAATCGATCTCCTCGGGACGGCAGCATTTTGCCTTCGGGCTCGGTTCGGCAATGCCGAAAGCCCCGCAAACCATCGCTGCGGGGTCGTAATCATAAAATTGCATCGTATCGCCCTCGACCCGCGGCACGACGATGCGCTTCTCCCGGCTCCAGGCCGCCAGGGCCGCCGCCGTATCGGGCTCGTCGGGCAACGAGCAGAACAAGCCCACGCATCGGGCTTCGGCGAACCCGGGCAAGGCGGCCACCCGACTCCATATCCGCCGCGAAGCCTCCCGGCGCTCAGCGTCGGACAACGAACGGTTGAGTCTTTTCATGGCGGCGCGTATCTCCTGCTTGGTCATAAAACCCTCGTTTTCGGCGCAAATTCCCCGGCGCCGCTATTGTTATTCCGCAAACAATGGCTATCTTTGCATCGCGAGTGCGAAGAAGAACGCCGGCGGCGCAAGCCCCCGGACCGGCCGCTGCCGGCAAGCCGTCTCTCCGCGCTGCGAAAGAAAGCCGACACAAACATCAACAAAAATAATCAATTTTATCGTTATGAGCTCTTTTCTCTGCAATTCTTCCGTGGGCAAGAAGCTGGTGATGAGCATCTCGGGCTGTGCGCTGGTGCTTTTCATCCTGTTCCACATGGCCATGAACATGACCGCGCTCTTCTCGCCCGAAGCCTACAACGCTATCTGCGGATTCCTCGGCGCCAACTGGTATGCGCTGGTCGGCACGGCCGGACTGGCCGCGCTGGTGGTGCTGCACTTCGCCTATGCGCTGATTCTCACCGTCAACAACTACCGCGCGCGCGGTTCGCAGCGCTACGCCGTCACCGTACAGGAGAAAGGCGTGGCATGGGCCTCGAAGAACATGCTGGTGCTGGGCTTCGTCGTGCTGGGCGGCCTGGCCCTGCACCTCTTCAACTTCTGGGCGAAGATGCAGCTCGTGGAACTGACCGGCTGCCATGTCAATTCGCTGGGGCTGGCTCCCACCGACGGTGCGGCACTGATCGCCTACACCTTCTCGCAGTGGTACTACGTAGTGCTCTACCTGGTATGGTTCGCGGCGCTGTGGTTCCACCTCACGCACGGCGTATGGTCGATGTTCCAGACCGTGGGCTGGGCCAACGACACGTGGTATCCGCGCCTGAAGTGCGTGTCGAACCTCGTGGCTACGGTCGTCTTCCTCGGCTTCGCCGCCGTGGCGGTCTTCTACTTCATCCGGAGCGCCTGCCCCTGCTGCGCCGGCCTCTGCTAAATCCGCATTCACACGAAACAATAAACCGTACGAAATATGGCTTTCAAATTAGATGCTAAAATTCCCGCCGGCGAACTCGCACAGAAGTGGAGCAACCACAAGGCGGCGATCAAGGTCGTAAGCCCGGCCAACAAACGCAAACTCGACGTCATCATCGTCGGAACGGGCCTGGGCGGCGCCTCCGCAGCCGCTTCGCTCGGCGAACTGGGCTACAACGTCAAAATCTTCTGCATCCAGGACTCGCCCCGCCGCGCCCACTCCATCGCCGCGCAGGGCGGCATCAACGCTGCGAAGAACTACCAGAACGACAACGACTCGGTATACCGCCTCTTCTACGACACCATCAAGGGCGGCGACTACCGTGCACGCGAAGCCAACGTCTACCGCCTGGCCGAGGTCTCGAACCTCATTATCGACCAGTGTGTGGCCCAGGGCGTGCCCTTCGCCCGCGAATACGGCGGCCTGCTGGCCAACCGTTCGTTCGGCGGCGCGCAGGTATCGCGTACGTTCTATGCCCGCGGCCAGACGGGCCAGCAGCTTCTGCTGGGCGCCTACGCCGCGCTGAACAAGGAGATTGCAGCCGGCTCGGTGAAGAGCTACCCGCGTCACGAGATGCTCGACATCGTCATTGAGGACGGCGAAGCCAAGGGCATCATCGCCCGCAACTTGGTGACGGGCGAAATCGAACGCCACGGCGCCCACGCCGTCGTCATCGCCACGGGCGGCTACGGCAACGTCTTCTTCCTCTCGACCAACGCCATGGCGTCGAACGGCTCGGCCGCATTCCAGTGCTACCGCAAGGGTGCCGGCTTCGCCAACCCCTGCTTCACGCAGATCCACCCCACCTGCATCCCCGTCCACGGCGACCAGCAGTCGAAGCTGACCCTCATGTCGGAGTCGCTGCGCAACGACGGCCGCATCTGGGTGCCGAAGAAGATAGAAGACGTCAAGGCCATCCGCTCGGGTGCCAAGAAACCCTCGGACATCGCCGAGGAAGACCGCGACTACTACCTGGAGCGCCGCTACCCGGCATTCGGCAACCTCGTGCCGCGCGACGTGGCTTCGCGTGCCGCCAAGGAGCGCTGCGACGCGGGCTTCGGTGTGAACGAGACCGGTCTGGCCGTCTTCCTCGACTTCAAGACCGCCATCGAACGCCTGGGCAAAGACATTATCAAGCAGCGCTACGGCAACCTCTTCGACATGTACGAAGAGATTACCGACGTGAGCCCCTACGAGGAGCCGATGCAGATTTTCCCCGCCGTGCACTACACGATGGGCGGCATCTGGGTCGACTACAACCTGATGACCACCATCCCGGGCCTCTATGCCATCGGCGAAGCCAACTTCTCGGACCACGGAGCCAACCGTCTGGGAGCTTCGGCCCTGATGCAGGGTCTGGCCGACGGCTACTTCGTACTGCCCTACACCATCGGCGACTACCTCTCGCACAAGATTCAGGCTCCGAAGGTGAAGACCGACACGCCGGCCTTCGACGAAGCCGAGAAAGCCGTGAAGGAGAAGATCGCCAAGCTTTTCGCCATCAAGGGCAAGCAGTCGGTGGACGACATCCACAAGAAGCTGGGACACATCATGTGGGAGAACGTCGGCATGGCCCGCACCAAGGAATCGCTCGAAAAGGCCATCGCCGAAATCCAGTCCCTGCGCAAGGAGTTCTGGAGCGACGTGAAGCTCGTGGGCTCGGAGAACGAATTCAACGTCGAGCTGGAAAAGGCGCTGCGCCTGGCCGACTTCCTGGAACTGGGCGAACTGATGGCCCGCGACGCACTGAACCGCGAGGAGTCGTGCGGCGGCCACTTCCGCTCGGAACACCAGACCGAAGAGGGCGAAGCCAAGCGCGACGACGAGAACTTCGTCTACGCCGCCGTGTGGGAGTACAAGGGCATGGACCAGGCTCCGGAGCTGACCAAGGAGCCGCTCAACTTCGAGTTCGTACACCCGGCCCAGCGCAACTACAAGGACTAAGACCGACTGACGTACAACTTTAAAGACAATTCGGAATCATGAATTTCACTTTGAAAATATGGCGTCAGAAGGACGCCAAGTCGAAAGGCGCTTTCGAGACCTACAAGGTTGAGAACATCTCGGCCGACACGTCGTTCCTCGAAATGCTCGACATCCTGAACAACAACCTCATCCACGAGGGCAAGGAACCCGTAGCCTTCGACCACGACTGCCGCGAAGGCATCTGCGGCATGTGCTCGCTGCACATCGACGGCCGCGCCCACGGTCCGGGCGACGCAGCCACGACCTGCCAGATTTACATGCGCAAGTTCAAGGACGGTGCGACGATCACCATCGAACCGTGGCGTTCGGCGGCGTTCCCCGTCATCAAGGACCTGGTGGTGAACCGCTCGGCCTACGACGAGATTCTCCAGGCCGGAGGTTTCGTCTCGGTGCGCACGAACTCGGTGCCCGACGCCAACGCCATCCCCATTCCGAAGGCCGACGCCGACGAATCGATGGATGCGGCGGCCTGCATCGGCTGCGGCGCCTGCGCTGCGACGTGCAAGAACGGTTCGGCCATGCTCTTCGTGGCGGCGCGTGTCTCGTCGCTGGCCAAACTGCCGCAGGGCCGCGTGGAGGGTGCCCGCCGTGCCAAGGCAATGGTGGCCAAGATGGACGAACTGGGATTCGGCAACTGCACCAACACGGGAGCCTGCCAGGCCGAGTGCCCGAAGTCGATCTCCATTGCGCACATCGCACGGCTGAACCGCGAGTTCCTCTCGGCCAAGTTCGAAGACTAAACGAGGGACGAACGGAGAAACCGGCAGTTCCCACACCTTATTTTACCGACGAGCGGAATCCTTTTCGAAGGGTTCCGCTTTTTCATGCGGATGCCGGAAGCAGGTCGCATTGCCATACCTTATATATAAGGCAACAACAGCTCCACTCGTCCGAACGGAGAAAAAAAGAGACTTTTTTATAAAAAATAAGTACTTTGCATTGCATAATATAAAAACAAGCATTATATTTGCAATATCAAAACAGCGAAACCCGCACAACAAACCCCGTCGGACCATGAAAGAGACAATCCAAGCGAACATCGGCTCGGTGGCCTTCACGCTTGACCGCGATGCCTACGACCTGCTGAAAAACTACCTGGACGACATCCGTCGCCGGCTTCCGAGCGAAGATACCGAGACCTCGGACGACATCGAACGCCACTTCGCCGAAATCTTCCGGGAACGCATCACCTCGCCGATGCAGGTGGTCACGCTGGAGATGACCCGCGCCGCCATCGCCCGCATGGGCTCGCCGGCCGACTTCGGCGAACAACGCACGGCCCCCGACACGGCACGCACGCCCCGACAACTGCGCCGCTCGCTCACCGACCGCGCCCTGGCCGGCGTCTGCGGAGGCTTGGCCGAGTTTTTCGGCATCGACCCCCTGCTCGTGCGCATCGTCACTCTGCTGCTGATACTCTGCGGCGGACTTTCGGTATGGGTCTACATCATCCTGTGGATCGTCGTTCCTGAAGCACCGCGCCGCACATTCATGACAACCGACAACAAACGATAGCACCATGACTGAAAAACAACGACTCTACCGCTCGCGCCGGGGCGTGCTCGCCGGCGTCTGCGGAGGACTGGCCGACTACTTCGGACTGGACCGGGGACTGCTGCGCCTCGCCGCACTCATCCTCTTCCTCTTCGGCGGCCTCTCGCTCTGGGCCTACATCATTCTCTGGCTCCTCGTTCCGCTGGAGCCCAAACAACCAAACCCCTGATCCCATGGCTGAAGACAACGTAAAAGTACAGATGCGCAAGGGCATCCTGGAGTATTGCATCCTGGCCATACTCTCCCGCGAAGACTCCTATGCGCCGAAGATCATCGCCGAACTCAAGGAGGCCGAGATGATCGTCGTGGAGGGGACGCTCTACCCCATCCTCACCCGGCAGAAGAACGCCGGACTGCTGACCTACCGCTGGGAAGAGTCGCCCCAGGGACCTCCCCGCAAGTATTACACCCTCACCGACAAGGGCCGCGACTACCTGGCCTCCCTGGACGAAGCGTGGGACGAACTGGTGAGGCAGATCCGCACCATCCGCCACGGCAAAACCGAAAACTAACCCTCAAAAATCCCCCATGTCATGAAAAAGTTCTTTCTGCTCATCGCAGGTCTCGCACTGCTCTCCGCCATCGTGGGTTCCGTCATCGGCGCCCAGGCTTCCAGTCTGACCGCACTCTTCGCCAAAGGCCGGACGACCAAGGGGAGCGGCAAAATAGTATCCCGCACGCTTGCTGTCGGCAAGTTCGACGGCGTCAGCTCCTCGCGCGCCATCCGTGTCGAAATCCGCGAAGCCAAGGCCGGCGAACTGCTCGTCGAAGCCGACGACAACCTGCTGGACAAGGTCGTGGCGAAGGTCGACGCAACAGGTATGCTGACCATCGGATTCGACAAGTCCGTGGGCAGCCTTTCCGACATCCACGTCACCGTGACGGTCCCCTACGACGAACGCATCGGCCGGCTCAAGGCTTCGAGCGCTTCGCGCATCGTCTGCGAATCGCCGCTCAAGGCCCGCAAGGTGTCGCTCAAGGCTTCGAGCGCCGCCAACATCGAAGCCTCGGCCGTGACGACCGAATGCGAAGTCGAGGCCAGCAGCGCCGCCAACATCGACGGCACGTTCAAGACCCGAAAATGCAGCTTCGACCTTTCGAGTTCGGCGTGCATCAACGCCGATGTCACGACCGCCGACTGCGAAGCGGACCTCTCCAGCGCCTCCCGGCTGGAACTGACGGGTTCGGCCGACCGCTGCAAGGGCAACCTCTCGTCGGCCGCCACGCTCCATGCCGAAGAATTCACGGTCCGCAACGCCGATTTCGACACTTCGAGCGGCGCCTCGGCCCGAATCCGCTGCACCGAAAACCTCCGGGCCGAAGCGTCGAGCGGCTCGTCGATCCGCTACACCGGCGAGTGCAACGTACACGCCAAGACTTCGAGCGGCGGCAGCGTCCATAAAAAATAACCCCAACACGACCGCAAAATGAACGAGGTAAGAAAATGCAGCCTTTCGGGCGTGGCATTCACCATGGATGTCGACGCCTACGACAAGCTCGACGAATATATCGAAACCCTGAAAAAGAGCTATGCCGACTCGGCCGACGGCGAAGAGATCGTGGCCGACATCGAAGCCCGCATCGCCGAACTGATTCTCTCCGTGCAGGACCACAACCGCGTGGTGAACCTCCCGCTCATCCTCGACATCATCCGCCAGATGGGTTCGGCCGAAGACATCTCCGACACCGACCCGGCCGGCACGCACCGCGGCGGCCCCCGCATCCCGCGGCGCCTCTACCGCGACACGGAGAACGCCAAACTGGGCGGCGTCTGCTCGGGCATCGGCAAATATTTCGACATCGACCCCTCGTGGGCCCGGCTGGGATTCTTCCTGCCGCTGCTGCTCGCCTGCATGCAGACCATCCCCGTGCTGCGCTGGCTCGGCCCCACGATGGGCAACCTCTTCGGCGTCTTCATCATCTGCTATCTGATCATGTGGTTCACCGTGCCGGCCGCCCGCACGGCGCGTCAGAAACTGGAAATGAACGGCGAACGCATCACCGAAAACTCCATCCGGCAGACCATCGAACAGACGGCGGCCGACAACGACCCCGACAGCCGGGCCAAACCCGTCGTGGCGCAGGCCATCTCGGGAATCGGCCAAATCGTCCTGATTCTGTGCAAGCTGCTGGCCGGCGTCGTGGTCTTCGGCCTGATTCTGACGGCCTGCATGCTGATTATCGGACTCTTCGCCATCCTGGTAGGCGGACGGGACATGCCGCTGACCCCCGACATCCTGGGCGACGTCAACCTGGGCATTCCCATTCTCGGCATCATTGTTGTACTGATTCCGGTCATCCTGCTGATTTACGTGACGATGTGCATGATCGCCTCGCGCAAGCCGGGCAGCAAAACCGTGCTGGCGATCTTCCTGCTGTGGATTTTCGGCATCGTGGTGCTGGGATGCCTGGCCATCAGCGACCATGCTGTCGAACGCGTACGGCAGACGTACAAACCCGTAGGGCGGATGCTCGACCGCGAGATAGTCATCGAAAACGACACTACCACGCTGCGGCAGCTGCTCCAGGAACTGGACGACGAAAAAATTGTCGAAGACGACCTCAAGTCGCTGCATATCAGCGTGCCGTCCAAGCAAATCGAAATCGTCGTCGACAAGGAGAAGCCGCAGATGGACATCACGGTCGACGGCAAGCACATCACCATGTATGCCGACGAGACCGACAGCGAAGCGGTGCTGCGGCTGATCGAAAAGTCGGAAGAAGAGTTGTAAAAAGACGACGAGCCAGTTTTTAGAATAAAAAGTTTTTTTCGGAACATGGCCGGGCCTGAAGGTCCGGCCGTGTTTTTTTGCGGCCCGGAGAAACTCCGGACAAGCGAGCACGCTTTTTGAAAAAATTGAAATAATTCGTATCTTGGGAACGATTTTGTTCCTTAAACAACACAAAAGCATGGCAGGAATCAAATGTATCGGCGTTCTGACGTCGGGAGGCGACGCCCCCGGCATGAATGCGGCCATCCGCGCCGTAACGCGCAGCGCCATCTGCAACGGATTCACGGTCAAGGGAATCAAGCGCGGCTACAAAGGCCTGGTCTACAACGAGATCGAAGAATTCAAATCGCAGAGTGTCAGCAACATCATCCAGATGGGCGGCACCATCCTCAAAACCGCCCGCTGCAAGGAGTTCGCCACGCCCGAAGGGCGCAAGCAGGCCTACGACAACATGGTCGCCGCAGGCATCGACGCACTGGTGGTCATCGGCGGCGACGGTTCGCTCACGGGTGCCGGCATCTTCGCACAGGAGCACAACGTCCCGGTCGTGGGACTGCCCGGCACCATCGACAACGACCTGGGCGGCACCGACTCGACGATCGGCTATGATACGGCACTGAACACAATCATGGAATCGGTCGACAAACTGCGCGACACGGCGTCGAGCCACGAACGCCTCTTCTTCGTGGAGGTGATGGGACACACGGCCGGGTATCTGGCCCTCAACAGCGCCTTGGCCACCGGCTCCGAAGCGGCCATCATCCCCGAGATGGAGACCGAAGTCGACCAGCTGGCCGAACTCATCAACCACGGCTTCCGCAAGAGCAAGAACTCGGCGATAGTCATCGTGGCCGAGAACCCCAAGACGGGCGGCGCCTCGGCTTTGGCCGAACGTGTCAAGAAAGAGTTCCCGCAGTACGACGCCCGCGTCACCATCCTGGGACACATCCAGCGCGGCGGCTCGCCCACGGCCTTCGACCGCATCCTGGCCTCGCGCATGGGCGAAGCGGCCATCGAAGCGCTCATGGAGGGGCAGCGCAACGTGATGATAGGCACCGAGAACGGCAAAATCGTCTACGTACCCTTCTCCAAAGCCGTCAAGCACGACAAGGGCATCGACCGCAGCCGCATCGACCTGGTGAAGATTCTTTCGATATAACACCGACACTCCGCACCCAAACTACGCTGAAAATGAAACGTGTGATAGGCATCGGCAATGCCCTGACCGACATGCTGGTCAACCTCAAGACCGACTCCGTACTGGAACGCTTCGACCTGCCCAAGGGCTCGATGAGCCTGGTGGACACCCGGCTGCAGACCGAGATTTCGAAATCGGTGGCCGGACTCCCCTACTCCCTTTCGCTGGGCGGCTCGGCCGGCAACACCATCCGCGCCATGGCGCAGCTGGGCTGCAAGGTGGGCTTCATAGGCAAGGTGGGACAGGACACCACGGGCGACTTCTTCGTGCAGGCGCTCGAAAACCTCAAGGTAGCGCCCACGGTCTTCCGCGGCAAGGAACGCTCGGGCAAGTGCGTGTCGCTTATCTCGCCCGACGGCGAACGGACGATGGTCACCCACCTGGGTGCCGCGCTCGAACTCTCCGCCGAAGAGATCGAACCCTCGATTTTCGAAGGCTACGACTGCCTCTACGTGGAGGGCTACCTGGTCCAGAACCACGAACTGATTCGCACGGCCGCCAAGACGGCCAAGGCCTGCGGACTGAAAGTGGCGATCGACCTGGCGAGCTTCAACATCGTGGCGGAAAATCTGCAGTTCCTGCGCGACCTCGTGAAGAACTACGTCGACATCGTCTTCGCCAACGAAGACGAAGCCAAGGCTTTCACCTGCGAGGCCGAGCCGCTCAATGCCCTGCAAATGATTTCGGAGATGTGCGAGCTGGCCATCGTGAAGATAGGTACGCGCGGCGCGCTCATCAAGCAGGGCGAAGAAGTGGTCCACGTGGGCATCATGGCCGCAGCCAAACGCGTGGACACCACCGGTGCCGGCGATTTCTATGCCGCAGGCTTCCTCTCGGGACTGTGCGACGGCCTCACGCTGCGCCAGTGCGGCACCATCGGCGCCATCACGGCCGGCAAGGTCATCGAAGTGGTCGGCACCACGTTCGGCGACGACGCCTGGAAAGACATCTTCCGCCTGGTCAACAAGGTCAAGACCGAGAAATACCTGTTCTGATGAATGAGGGGGGGGCATGAAGCCCCCCTATTCATTATTCTCTTGAAAAAAGCCCTTTCGAAATCTGCCACCGCATGCGCAGCAGCCACCGCGCCTGCACGGGCCGCATCGTGAGACAGAGCAGCAGCGTAGCATCCCATTTGAGCACCTCCAGCAGACGGGCCTTCAGCCGACGGCCGTGAATCGCCGCGCGCAAGCGCTGGCTTCGCCCGACATTGCGGCACAGCCGCCGGAAATAGCTCAAGGTGAGCTTCTCGGGCGGGATGATATGCCACATTACCGCGTCGGGGACATACCATATCGTCTCGCCGCCGCGCAGCATGCGTTCGAACAAGTCGTTCTCCTCGCCGCCAATCAGCTCGCGGCCCACGCGCCCCAGCGACGCATCGAAACCACCGTAGGCCAGCGCCGTCGAACGCCGCAGCGCCATGTTGCCGCCGCCCGGCACCCTGCCGCGCGGAAACGGACGTATCGCCGAACCGAAGTCCATGGGATTGGCTATGGGCATCTCCGTGAACTTCGACATCCAGCGCGGCCGGGCCGTGACATATTCGGCGATGATGCGGCCGCCTGCCACCGTAGCCTCGGGATGCCCGTCGAAGAAAGCGAGGTAGGCGGCCAGGAACCCTTCGTTTACACGCTCGTCATCGTCGATCCAGACCGTCCACTCAGCGCGCGCCTCGTGCAGACCCCGGTTGCGGGCGTGCGACACGCCCGGCTCGGGCTCGAAAACCCGCCGCAGACCGAATTGCGGATGCTCCGCCGCGAAAGCCTCGAAACGTGCGGCCGTGTCGTCGGTCGAGGCATTGTCCACCACCACGCACTCCCATGCGGCCGGGTCGAGCGTCTGACGGACCACGGAACGCAAGGCCTCGATGAGCTGGGCGGACCGATTGTGCGTAGGGATGACGAGCGAAAGACGAATCATGACGCGAAGATAACAATTTATCGGCAAAACCTGCCGGACATGCCGATTCTTAATTCCTGATTTTTCATTATCCTTGACTGCGCCGAAGATACCTATTCCGGCATAATCGAGCTGGCGCCTGCTTTTGCACTCGGCTTATTCGACTTTGGCTGCGCCGAAGATACTCACGCTCGGCAAAATGCAAGTAAACTTGCTTTTGC
>JAIDUZ010000068.1:0-37367 GCA_029059935.1 Alistipes sp. | reverse complement strand
GCTCGGCTTATTCGACTTTGGCTGCGCCGAAGATACTCCCGCTCGGCAAAATACAAGTAAACTTGCTTTTGCGCTCGGCTTATTCGACTTTGGCTGCGCCGAAGATACTCCCGCTCGGCAAAATACAAGTAAACTTGCTTTTGCGCTCGCTTATTCGTATCTTTGCATCTCAAGCAAAGAGACTTTTATGGCAGACCTTTCCATCCTGAACCGCCTCGACGGTCTGAAACTCAAATACGAAGAGACCGGGCAGAAACTCACCGACCCCGAAGTGATCGCCGACGTGAAGCAGTTCGTGCAGCTCAACAAGGAGTACAAGGAACTGGAACCCATCATCGAGACCTCCGAACGTTTCCGCACGGCCATCGCCAACCTGGCCGAAGCCAAGGACGTGCTGCTCAACGACAAAGACGAAGAGATGCGCGAAATGGCCCGCGAGGAGATAGCCGAACTCGAACCGGCCATCGAACGCATGGAGGAGGAAATCAAGCTGCTGCTGATTCCCAAGGACCCCCAGGACTCGAAGAACGCCATCGTCGAGATACGCGGCGGCACGGGCGGCGACGAAGCGGCCATCTTCGCCGGCGACCTGCTGCGCATGTACACCAAATATGTCGAGTCGAAAGGCTGGCGCTACGAACTCACCTCGTTCTCGGAAGGCGCCGCCGGCGGCTACAAGGAGGTGGTGATGAAGGTGTCGGGACAGAACGTCTACGGCACGCTCAAATACGAATCGGGCGTCCACCGCGTGCAGCGCGTACCGCAGACCGAGACCCAGGGACGCGTCCACACCTCGGCCGCCTCGGTGGCCGTGCTGCCCGAAGCCGAGGAGTTCGACATCGAGATTTCGATGAACGACATCCGCAAGGACATCTTCTGCGCCTCGGGACCCGGCGGACAGTCGGTCAACACCACCTATTCGGCTATCCGTCTGACCCACATCCCCACGGGCATCGTCGTGCAGTGCCAGGACCAGAAATCGCAGCTGAAGAACTTCGACAAGGCGTTCGAAGAGCTGCGCACGCGCGTCTTCAACCTCGAATACTCCAAATATCTGGACGAGATCGCATCGAAGCGCAAGACGATGGTCTCGACGGGCGACCGCTCGGCCAAAATCCGCACCTACAACTACCCCCAGGGGCGCATCACCGACCACCGCATCAACTACACCATCTACAACCTGGCGGCCTTCATGGACGGCGACATCCAGGACTGCATCGACCATCTGATCGTGGCCGAGAACGCCGAACGGCTCAAGGAAAGCGAACTGTAACAGGCAATTTTTCCCGGTCGCACGACGTTGGGTCCGAAAACATCCCTCATGATACGCACCCTCCTGCTCCTGGCCGCCCTGCTCGCGGGAACGCCTTTGGCCGCACAGAAGCCCCTCTACCTGGTCAACGGCTCGCCGCGCGACGAAATCGCATCGATTCCGCCCGACGACATCGAAAGCATCGACGAACTCCCGGCCGACGAGGAGACCATCGCCAGGTTCGGCCCCGAAGCGGCCAACGGAGTGATTCTCATCACGCTGCGCTACGATTCGGCCGCCCGGTTCGGCATCGACTCGCTCACGTTCGGCAGCTACATCGCCGCACAGGTGCAATGGGATGCCGACGAACCTGCGGCACGCGTCGCCCTGCGCTACCGAATCACCCCCGAAGGCGAAACCCGGGTCACCGAAATCCTGGAATCGACCGACGCCCGCCTCAAACGGCGCGTGCTGAAAGCCGTGGCCGAAGCACCGCGATGGCATCCGGCGCTCAAGAACGGCCGCCCGGTCGAGAGCGAAGGCGTCGTGACCGTCCGGCTTCCCGAAGGCAAACCCATGCCGGGCGAGCCCTACCTGCGCATCCGATAAATCCCAACACACCCCAATCATGAAAACCAACTCTTTCGCCGCCTGGGTGCTTGCCGTACGGCCCTACAGCCTCGGGGCATCGGTCATTCCCGTAGCGGTCGGCTCGGCCATGGCCTGGAGCGACGGCAGGTTCAACCTCACGATCATGGTGCTGTGCCTGCTCTTCGCCGTGCTGACCCAGTGCACCGCCAACCTGGTCAACGACCTCTGCGACTTCCAGCGCGGTGCCGACCAACCCGACCGGCTCGGCCCCGACCGCGCTTTCGCCAAAGGCTTCATCACCCTGCCGGCCATGAAAGCCGGCATCGCCTGTTTCACGCTGGCCGCCGCAGCCGTCGGCTGCGGACTGCTCTTCTTCGGCGGATGGAAACTCATCCTCGTGGGTCTCGCCTGCCTGCTGTTCGCCTACCTCTACACGGCCGGCCCCTGGCCTCTGGCCTACCACGGACTGGGCGACGTGGCCGTCGTGACTTTCTTCGGCGTGATACCGGCCGGCTTCACCTACTGGATTCAGACCGGCGCCTGGACGCCGCAAATCACCGCTGCGGCCATAGCCTGCGGACTTATTATCGATACCATGCTGTGGATCAACAACTTCCGCGACCGCACCGAAGATGCCCGCTGCGGCAAGCGCACCGTGGTCGTCATCCTGGGCGAGCAGGTCGGCCGCTGGGGCTACCTGGCGCTCGGAATCGCGGCTCTGGCGCTCACCCTTTCGCTCGGAATCGACGGACGGATATGGGCGGCCCTGCTGCCGCTGCTCTACGGCATCCCGTTCTTCCTGACCTGGCGCAAGATCATCCGCATCGACCACGGCGACGAACTCAACGTCTGCCTGGGCGAAACGGCCCGCAACATGCAGCTGTTCGGCCTGCTGCTCACCATCGGCATACTCTTGGGCTGACACGCATGGCCGAACCCCGTCCCGTCACCCTGCGCGAACTGCTGCACGCCGTCAAGCAATCGCTCGACGAACGGTTCGAACTGCCCGTGTGGGTGAGTGCCGAAATCTCGGAACTCAAAGTCAACTACTCGGGTCACTGCTACCTCGAACTGGTGGAAAAAGGGGGCGAGAACGGAGTGCCCACGGCCCAGGCGCGCGCCATGATATGGAACAGCGCCTATCCCCGCATCGCCGCCCGTTTCGAAACCGAAACGGGGCGGGCTCTCGAACCGGGACTGCGGATTCTGGCCAAAGCGCTGGTCACCTATCATGAAATCTACGGGTTCGCCCTCCAAATCACCGACATCGACCCGAGCCACACCCTGGGCGACATGGAGCTGCAACGGCAGGAGACCGTCCGCCGACTGCAAGACGACGGGGTGTGGGAGATGAACCGGCAACTCGCAGCACCGGCCGGCATCCAGCGCATAGCCGTCGTATCGAGCGCGCAGGCGGCAGGCTACCGCGACTTCTGCAAAGAACTGGAAAAGAGCCCCTACCGATTCCGGCTCACGCTGTTCGACGCGTTCGTCCAGGGTGCCGAAGCCGAAAACTCGGTCATCGACGCCCTGTGCCGCATAGCCGAACGGCAGGAAGAATTCGATGCCGTGGCGCTGATACGCGGCGGCGGCTCGGCCAGCGACCTCAACTGCTTCAACGCCTACCGGCTCAGCTCCTACGTGGCGCAGTTTCCGCTGCCGGTGCTGACGGGCATCGGACATGACAAGGACACGAGCGTGGCCGACCTGGTGGCTTTCGCATCGCTGAAAACGCCCACTGCCGTTGCCGGCTGGCTGGACGAACGGGCGGGGCAGCTCCACACCGACCTCGAAACGGCGGCACTGCGGCTGGCGGAATTTACCCGCAGCCGGACGCATGCGGCGGCGCTGGAACTCGAAAGAATGCTGGGCGACCTGCGGCGGCTGGCCGCCGAACGCCTGGCACGCGAAAAGATGCGCATGGACCAGCTGACGGACCGGCCGGCCTCTGCGGCGCGCGAATTGCTGGCCCACGAACGCATGCGGCTGGACAACGCGGCCGACATCGCAGCCGCCCATGCACCCGAACGGCTGCTCAAACTGGGCTTCGCCCTGCTCCGCAGCGGCGACCGGGCCCTCACCTCGGCGCGCGAAGTACGCCGGGGCGACGAAGTGGAAATCCGCCTTGCCGACGGCACGCTGACCGCAACCGTAAACGACACAAAGATATGGCAAAAAAAGAGCTGACCTACGAAGAAGCGATGACCCGCATCGAAGAGATTCTGGGCCGCATCCAGCGCGAGGAGGTCACCGTCGACTCCCTGGCCGCCGAAATCAAGCGCGCCACCGAACTGATAGCCGCCTGCAAGGCCCGGCTGCTGAAAGCCGAAGCCGAGGTGGACAAAATACTGGGATAACGAATGAAACGACTGATTCGCTGGGCGCTGAACCGCATCCCGCGGCCCGTGCTGCAACGCATGGCCGGATGGGCCGTGCCCCTTGTCGGGCTCTTCTACCGGGGCCGCGGCGTCGAATGCCCCGTCTGCGGCGCACGGTTCCGCCGCTTCCTGCCCTACGGCTATGTGCAGGCGCGGCCCAATGCGCTGTGCCCCTCCTGCCTGTCGCTCGAACGCCATCGGCTGCTGTGGCTCTATCTGACGCGCGAGACCGACCTGCTGCGCACCCATCCGCAGACGCTCCACATAGCTCCCGAAGTGTGCATCAAACGCCATCTGAAACCCCATTTCGCCGCACATCCCGAACGTTATGTCACGGCCGACCTGGAGAGTCCGCTCGCCGAGCTCCATTTCGACGTACAGCAGATTCCGCTGGCCGACGCATCGGTTGACGTCGTCATCTGCAATCACCTGCTGGAACATGTGGCCGACGACCGCCGGGCCCTGCGCGAGCTGCACCGCATCCTGCGTCCGGGAGGCTGGGGCATGCTGCTCTCGCCCGTGGACCTGAGCCGCGAGAAGACCTACGAAGACGACTCCGTCACCGACCCGGCCGAACGCACCCGCATCTTCGGGCAATACGACCACCGGCGCATCTACGGCACCGACTATGCCGACCGGCTGCGCGAAGCCGGATTCGAAGCGGCCGACATCGACTATACGACCGCATTCACAGCGGAAGAACGGGCGCGCTTTGCCCTGCCTGAAGACCACATATACCTGGTACGCAAGAAGTAAAGGCGGAAGCCCCGGGAAGCGGGAGCCGAATCCGCCGCCGGCCACCTTGCCTGCCCCCCCCAAAAAAACGAAGCCGGATGCCGCACAAGCGACATCCGGCTTTCCGATTGCCCCGGGGAGAACTATTTCTCCGACGAGGAGGTCATGCGCTTCTCCTTGATGCGGGCCTTCTTGCCCGTGAGGTTGCGCAGGTAGTAGATGCGGGCGCGACGGACCACACCGACCTTGTTGACCTCGATCTTCTCGATGTGGGGCGAGTAGAGCGGGAAGATACGCTCGACACCCACGCCGTTCGAAATCTTGCGGATCGTGAACATCTTGGTCTTGCCCTGGCCCTTGATCTGGATAACCACACCGCGGAAGCTCTGGAGGCGTTCCTTGCTGCCCTCGACGATTTTGTAGGTCACGGTGATGGTGTCACCGGCCTTGAACGACGGCACGTCGGCGTCGGTCTTGGGCCACATCTGCTCGTTGACGAGCTTGATGATTGCGTCTTTGTTCATTGTTGCAACGAATTTTACGTTTCGCATCCGACATTCCCGCTGCATCCCGGCTACCATACGGAGCCTCTGCCCCATAATCCTGCGGTCGCCCGCCGCTGCCGCGACACCCATTGAAAGAGGTCGGTCTGCGTCCCCGAAGGGATGGCAAAGATAGAAAGTTTTTTGCGAATGCACAAGAACGGCGCAATTTTTCGTATATTCGACAGCGTCCGGGAGACTCCCGGCCCGACAAAACCCGAATAAACTTGGCTTGCGCCCAACATGCTCCCGTCTCGGCAAATTATTCGTATATTTGCCCTATGAATTCTGCAAGCATGAACGAACGACTGATACTGGTCACCAACGACGACGGCTACGCCTCCAAGGGGCTGGCCGCCGCCATCGAAGTGGCGCGGAGTTTCGGCCGCGTGGTCGCCGTAGCTCCCGAGACGACGCAAAGCGGCATGAGCCAGGCCATCACCATGTACAAACCCCTGTTTCTGCGGCGCGTACGCCAGGAACCGGGCGTCGAAGTCTACGCGTTCTCGGGCACGCCGGTCGACTGCGTAAAGATGGCGTTCGACCACCTGTTGCGCGAAGAACGGGTCGACCTGGTCGTGTCGGGCATCAACCACGGTTCCAACTCGGCGGTCAACGTGCTCTACTCGGGAACGATGGGCGCCGCCCTCGAAGGGAGCTTCTACGGCTGTCCGGCCGTGGGTCTCTCGCTCGACGACCACTCGGAAGACGCCGACTTCGAAGCCGCCGTCCTCTACGGCAAACGCATCATCGGCGATTTGCTGGCGCACCCGGTCGAGATGCCGCTGTGCCTGAACGTCAACATCCCCGCAGGCAGGCCCGAAGCACTGCACGGCATCCGCCTCTGCCGTCAGAACCGCGGCTACTGGCGCGAAGAGTTCTTCCGCCGCCAGGACCCCCTGGGCCGCGAATACTTCTGGCTGACGGGCAACTTCGTCAACACCGAACCCGACGCCTGCGACACCGACGAACGGGCGCTGGCCGAAGGATGGGTCTCGGTGGTGCCGATTCAGGCCGACCTGACCGACTACCGGCGGCTGGAACAGCTGCGCGAAGTTTTCGGCCCGAACGAAAAGTAGTATAAAGGCGTATAAAACACTGCGGAACAACCGCTAATTTTGCGAATGCCATGCTGATAAAAATCCTGCTCGTCATCTCCATCCTCGTACAGACGTTGGCCACGGTCTACGCTCTGCGGCTCGTGCGCGCCACGAAATACAACTCGGTGTGGATTCTCTTCATCGTGGGATTCTCGCTGCTCTCGGTCGAACGGCTGGTGCAGCTGCTCGTATCCTCCGGCATCGAGGTCATTCCGCGCTGGTGGTTCGCCTACCTGGGCATCGTCGTCTCGGTCTGCCTCTCCATCGGCGTGATGTACGCCCACAAGCTCTTCATGTACATCGACCGCCTCAACCGCCAGCGGCAGACGCTCAACAAACGCATCCTCACGGCCGTGCTCCGCACCGAAGAGAAGGCGCGGTCGCGCTTCTCGAAAGAGCTGCACGACGGACTCGGACCGCTGCTCTCGTCGGCCAAGATGTCGCTCTCGGCTCTGGCACGCGAAGAACGCACTCCGGAGCAGCGCGAAATCATCGACAACACCACCTACGTCATCGACGAAGCGATACGCTCGCTGCGCGAAATATCGAACAACCTGTCGCCCCACGTACTCAACGACTTCGGCCTGGCGCGCGGCGTGCAGCACTTCATCGACCGCAGCGTTGCGATGCACGACGTGAAGATACGCTTCACGACCAACCTGCGCGCCGAACGCTACGACACCGACGTGGAGGTGATTCTCTATCGCGTAATCTGCGAACTGATCAACAATTCGCTCAAGCACGCCGCCTGCACCAACATCAACCTTGCGCTCTCGCGGGCCGGCTCGTCGCTCATGCTCGACTACAGCGACAACGGCCGCGGCTTCAACAGCAAGGCCATGAAAGACTGCGGCATGGGACTCTCCAACATCGACTCGCGCATCCGGTCGCTGGGCGGCACCTTCGACATCGATTCGGCCAAAGGCAAGGGCATGCACGCATCGATACGCATCGACACGCACCGCGAGCCCGCACCCCGGACCCGCAAAACCGACCGCCGATGACACCCTGCCGCATCGTACTGGTCGACGACCACTCGCTTTTCCGCAACGGACTGCGCGGACTGCTCGAACACAGCGGGCCCTGCCGCGTTGTCGGCGAGGCGGCAAGCGGCGAAGAATTCCTGGCGATGCTTCCCGGGCTGGAGGCCGACGTGGTATTCATGGATTTCTCGATGCCCGGCATCGACGGGGCCCAGACCACCGAACGGGCCCTGGCCCTGCGGCCCGAGCTCCGCATCATCACGCTCTCGATGTTCGGCGAGGAGAGCTACTACACCCGCATGGTCGAGGCCGGGGCCCGCGGCTTTCTGCTGAAAGACTCGCAAATCGACGACGTTCTCGAAGCCGTCCGCAGCGTCATGGCCGGCGGCTCCTACTTCAGTCCGCAGCTGCTGGCCTCGCTCACCTCGCACATGCATTCGCGCGACGACATCTCCGACGAACCGCTCTCGGCGCGCGAACGCGAAATCCTGGTGCTGGTCTGCCGGGGACTCTCCAACCAGGAGATTGCCGACACCCTTTTCATCTCGAAGCGCACGGTGGACAAGCACCGCGCCAACATCCTCGAAAAGACCGGCTGCAAGAACACGGCGGCACTGGTGGTCTTCGCCATCCGCAGCGGAATCGTGGAAATTTAGATAAAGTGAAAGGTGAAAGGTGAAAAGTGAAAGGGGCGCCAAAATCATGAGCTGAAAAAACTTTTCACCTTTCACTTGTCACTTTTCACCTTGAATAAGCAGCTTGCAGATGCTGGACGCAGCGCACGGAGAAGGCGTTGGCTCGTTTCGTTCCGTACATCGGCCCCAGCTCGCCCGACCAGTAACGCAGGAACGTCGCGTTAGGGCTGTCGGAAGCGTGGGTGGACGAAGACCAGAAGCCAACGTGCGTGCCGACGTTGTTCAAGGCTCCCGATGTGTTGTTGCGGAAGCCCGTAGCAGGCATTGACGGCAATCGCTGGATTGAATGTTTCGGGGAACGCGGGTCGCCCCGACTCAGACTGGGATGCAAAACTGGCGGCAGAACCGTCGTCAGTGGATTGCTGAATCTGCTCGGCCGCACTGGCACGGACCGTAACCCGCACCACTCCGGGCCCGAACGGCTGCTTTCATTGCGAATCGACAAAAAATCCGGGACGCCTCGGCGACGTCCCGGATTCCGTGCGGCAGCGAACCGCCCGCTGCTATTTGATGCGCTCGTAATACTCGCGGGTGCGGGTATCGACGCGGATCTTGTCGCCGGTGTTGATGAACAGAGGCACGCGGACCGTAGCGCCGGTGTTGACCGTGGCGGGCTTCAGCGAGTTGGTCGACGCCGTATCGCCCTTGATGCCCGGCTCGGTGTAGGTCACCTCCATGTCGACGATGGGGGGAAGCTCGGCCGAGAGGACGGTCTCCTTCTCGGTGTGGAACATCACTTCGACAATCTGGCCGTCGGCCATCAGGTCGTAGTTGTTGATGAGGCTCTTGTCGATGTTGATCTCCTCGAAAGTCTCGGTGTGCATGAAGTGCGCACCCAGGTCGTCCTCGTAGGTGAACTGGTAGGGACGGCGCTCGACGCGCACCTGCTCGATTTTCTGGCTCACGGACGAGAAGGTGTTTTCGAGAACGCGGCCGTTCTCCAGATTCTTGAGCTTCGAGCGGACGAATGCGGGGCCCTTGCCCGGCTTGCAATGCTGGAAATCGACTACAAGAAAGGTCTTGCCGTCCATTTCGATGCACATGCCGATTTTGATGTCGGCGGCAGTAATGGTCATAATCGTATCGTTTTGGAATTTTTAGCTGACCGCAAATCTACGAAATTTTCCGCGAAAGTGCAAAAAGCCGCTGCCGCATCGCCCGCAGCCCGGTCCGACGGCGGACCGAACGGACGAAAAGAGCAACACGAAACCCGGCTGCGGACTCGGTCTACAACTCGATGGGCTTGCACTTCCAGCCGGCCTGGCGGATTTTTTCAAGCGTGCGGGGCAGGGCGTAACGCATGTTGCGGAAAGCCTTTTCGCTGTCGTGGAACACGACGATGGCCCCCGGCGCCAGGTATTTGGTCACGTTTTTCAGGCATACCCGCGGCGAGAGGCCGCGATTGTAGTCGCGCGAGATGATGTCCCACATCACCAGTTTGTAACGCTGACCCAGCAGCCGCGCCTGCGCAGGCGTGATACGCGCATAGGGAGGCCGGAAGAGGTCGCTGCGAATCAGGTCGTTGGCGAAATCCACATCTTCGGTATAACGTTCCAGACTCATGCCCCAGCCTTTCTGATGGGAATAGGTGTGGTTGCCCACCCGGTGGCCCGCATCCACGATGCGCTGGAAGAGATCGGGGTACATCTCCACATTCTTGCCCAGGACGAAAAAGGTCGCTTTGGCATCGTACTTGTCCAACGTGGAAAGTATCCACTCCGTGATACCGGGCGTAGGGCCGTCGTCGAAAGTGAGAAATACGCCTTCGGGGTCGTCGATTTCCCAAATCAGATCGGGCATCAGCCGACGGATTATCTTGGGCGGTTTGAATCGCATGGGACAAATTTACGCAAAATCCGCTCCGATGCCAAAAATTTCCGTCTTCGGCCCGGCCGGCCGAAGCCCGCGTCGGACAAAATCGTCCGAATCCGTTTTGTTTTTGTCCCCGTATTTCATAACTTTGTAAAAATCACAAGTCCGTAACACCATGAAAACTCCCGTCCGTCTCCTCATCGCGGCCTGCATCGTCGCAGCAGCGACCGCCTGCGACGCGTTCCGCACGCTCTCCGGCTCGCCGCTCAAAACCTCCCAGGGCGCACCCTACGAGCTAATCGTCGTCTGCGAACAGCGCGAATGGACGGGCGAAACCGGCCAGGCCCTGCGCGATGCGCTCACCGCTCCGGTCCCCTACCTCAATCAGACCGAGCCCCAATTCGACGTGCTGCGCGTACGCGCCCAGGACTTCACCGGCATGATTGCCGACCACCGCAACATCCTCAAGGTCGTCACGGACCCCTCGCTCGACAAAATCGCCATCGGAGCCCGCTACGACGTCACGGCGGCACCGCAAATCGTGCTGACGCTGCAAGGTCCCGACGACCGCACCCTGGCCGACTACCTCTCGCGCAACGGCGACAAGCTTGTCGACCTCCTGGAGAATGCCGAGCGCAATCGCGACGTGGCGTTCGCCCGAAAATTCGGCGTTGCCGGCATCGAAAAGGCCGTCCGGAAACATTTCGGCGTGGAGATGGCCGTACCCAAAGGGTATATCCTCGCCGACGAACAGCCCGACTTCATTTGGGCGCGCTGCGAATACCCCTCCGCCAGCCAGGGTTTCTTCGTCTACTCCTATCCTTACGAAGGCCCCGCCTCGCTCTCGCCCGAAGCGCTCATCGCCGCCCGCAACAAGTATGCGGCCCGCATTCCGGGTCCGACGGACGGCTCCTACATGATTACGGCCGATGTCGTCGACCCCGACTACACCGTCCGCGAGGTCGACGGACGGACGTGGTACGAGCTGCGCGGTTTCTGGGATGTCGAGAACGACTTCATGGGCGGTCCCTTCGTCAGCTTCTCCACGGTCGACGCCGCCACCGGCCGCGTCTTCACGCTCGACGGCTACGTCTACTCGCCCAAGCTCCACAAGCGCAACTTCGTGCGCGGCGTCGAACACCTCCTCTACGGCGTGAAATTCCCGGCGGGAGCCGAATAATCGGCGCCCGAACCGCCCCTCCGAAGAAGCCATGCAGCAACTGCTGACCACCCTCTTTTTCGTCGGCTACACGCTGACGATCCTCGGCGTGATTCTGGTCATCATCACCGACAACCGGAATCCGCTCAAGACGCTGCCGTGGATTCTCGTACTGGTGCTCGCGCCCGGCGTCGGGCTCTTCGTCTACTTCTTCTTCGGGCAGAACCTTTCCAAACAGCGGATCATTTCGCGCCGCACACGCAAGCGGGCCGACAGCCGGCCCGGCCGCGAAAACGCAGGCCCCGATGCGCTGCCGCCGCACCACCGGCCGCTGAAATGCCTGCTGGAACGGACAGCCGGGGCCGTGCCGCTCCGCGGCAGCCGCATCGAACCCTACGTCGACGGACGGTCGAAGATGGAGGCGCTGCTCGCGGCAATCGCGGCGGCGAAGCACCACATCCATATCCAATACTATATCCTCTGCGACGACGCCACCGGATGCCGCCTGCGCGACGCCCTCGTGACCAAGGCCCGCCAGGGCGTGCAGGTGCGCGTGCTGTACGACGACGTGGGATGCACCCGGGTGAAGAAAGCCTTTTTCGAAAGCATGCGGGCCGAAGGCATCGAGGTCCGTGCGTTCCTGCACGTGAAGTTCCCGCGGTTCACCAGCAAGGTCAACTACCGCAACCACCGCAAGATAGCGGTCATCGACGGCGCCGTAGGCTTCATCGGCGGCATGAACGTCGCCGACCGCTACGTCGCAGGCATCGACCGCGGCAAAGGCCGCCGCGAGCCATGGCGCGACACTCATTTCAAGATCGAAGGAAGCGGCGTCGCCGGATTGCAGGCCTCGTTTCTGAGCGACTGGACGGCCACGACCCAGCGGCAGACGACGGACCCGGCGTTTTTCCCGCCGGCAGCAGATTTCACCGGCAGCATGTTGCAAGTGGTTCCCAGCGGACCTTTCGGCAAGTGGCGCACACTGCTTCAGGCCGACAGTTTCGCCGTGACCCGCGCCACACAGCGCGTATGGATTCAGACCCCCTACTACCTCCCCTCCGAAACGCTCAACGCCGCGCTTCAGGAGGCGGCCCTGGCCGGCATCGACGTGCGGCTGATGCTGCCCGAGCGCTCGGATTCGCGGGTGGTCGACCTGGCAGGCCACTCCTATCTGGACGACATGATGCAGGCCGGAGTGAAGATAGCGTTCTACACGCCGGGATTCCTCCACTCCAAGCTGCTCATCATCGACGACGACCTCACGGTCATCGGCTCGGCCAACATGGATTTCCGCAGTTTCGAACACAACTTCGAGATCAGCGCCTTCGTCTACGACCGCGACTTCTGCACCCGGATGAGCGCCATCTTCGAACACGACCTGCTTGCCTGCCGCCGGCTCACTCCGGCCGAATGGTTCCGGCGGCCCCGCATGCGCCGCTGGGCCGAATCGTTCATGCGGATTTTCGCACCGCTACTCTAAAATAAAGGAAAAAGTCATTCCGAGAGCGTTCCCGTCTTTTAGTTTTTTCTCTCGAATACAGGCTCTTGGCCGGGCATCATCGCGAGGAGGGAACAAATGCAGCGCACTTAAGAATGACACCCTGCGACGTCATGCCGAGCGAACGAAGTGAGCGCAGGCATCCGAACAAGCGGCAAAACGGTAGGGTTACAACAAGACCAGCCGGTAAGTTGTAACGAATCCCTGTCACAACGTCTATTCAGTCTGCCGCGTCGGACCTTGGGGCCTCCTTCACCTTTCGCTTTTCCCCTTTAACCTTTCAATTGATTCGGTATGCCCGCTGCACGCCCTTGATGCGCATGATGGAGTGGATGAGCGTGTCGACGACGCCCGTACCCGGAACTTCGACCGCCACGGTGCCGGCGATGCAGCCGCCCGACGCCGTCTCGAAATTGACCGAGCGGATGTTGAGTTTCAGTTCGCGGCTGACAGTCTCGGTAATGTGGCTGACCATGCCCGTGGTGTCGGCCGCGACAATGCGGATCGTCACGCGGAAAGCCCCCTGGGCCGACTGCCGCCAGCGGGCCTCGATGATGCGGTAGGGGTAGTTCTCGCGCATGCGCCGGGCATTGGGACAGTCGGTGCGGTGGATGGTGATACCCGCATTGATGGTCACGAAGCCGAACACGTCGTCGCCCTTGATGGGGTTGCAGCAGCGCGCCAGCTTGTACTGGATTTTGGAGATGTCGTCGTCGATGACCAGCGCATCCTGCGGAGCGGCACTCTCGCGCGAGGCGTAGGTCTTCTGCCGCTCGGCTTCGGCCGCCGCGGCCCGGCGCTCCTCCTCGGCCTGACCCGAAAGATGGCGCGCAAGTATCTCCTTGACCGACCCGAAATCGAGCTTCTGCGTGGCGATAAGGGCGTAGACCTCCGTGCCGAGCCGCAGTTTGAAGTACTTGCCCAGGTAGGCCACCGCCTCGTCGATGGTGAGGGCCATTTTCCAGTTCTTGAGTTTGCGCTCCAGTTCCTCGCGGCCCATGCGGGCGTGCTTGGCCTGCTCCTCGCGCAGGAACGACTTGATTTTGTTGCGCGCCTTGGAGGTAACCACCACCGACAGCCAGTCGGCCTTGGGCGTCTGGTCCTTCCGGGTCTGTATCTCCACGATGTCGCCGTTGTGCAGCACGTCGCGAATCGACGCCGCACGGCTGTTGACCTTGCCGCCCACGCAGGTGGAGCCCAGCGAGGTGTGGATGTCGAAGGCGAAATCGAGCAGCGTGGCCCCCTCGGGCAGCTTGCGCAGGTCGCCGTTGGGCGTGAAGACGAAAATCTCGCCCGAGGCGGGTTTGGCGTCGAAACGCTTGGCCAGCGAGTGGGTCGTGTCCTCCATCAGTTCGCGCAGGCGCCCGAGCCACATTTCGCTGGTCTGCGCACCCTGGTTCACCCCCTTGTAGCGCCAGTGGGCCGCAATGCCGCGTTCGGCCACGGCGTCCATGCGCTCGGTGCGTATCTGCACCTCGACCCAGCGGCCCTCGGCCGAGACGGTGGTGTGGAGCGATTCGTAGCCGTTGGACTTGGGAATCGAAATCCAGTCGCGCATGCGCTTGGGGTTGGGCGTATAGAAATCGGTGACCACCGAATAGGCCGTCCAGCACTGCTGCTTCTCCTCTTCGCGCGGACAGTCGATGATGATGCGCAGGGCGAAGATGTCGTAGACGCCCTCGAACGGCACATGCTGTTTCTGCATCTTGGTCCAGATGGAGAAAATCGACTTGGTGCGGCTCTTGATGTGGTACTTGATTCCGAGCTTCCGCAGGCGCTCCTCGACGGGCACCAGAAACCGCGCGATGAAGGCCCGGCGTTCGTCGGCGCTCTCTTCGAGCTTGGCCACGATATGCTCGTAGTCTTTGGGCTCCAAGTATTTGAGGGCTATGTCCTCCAGTTCGCTCTTGATGCTGTAAAGGCCCAGTTTGTGGGCGATCTGCGCATAGAGATTGAGAGCCTCCCAGCTCTTCTTGCGGCGTTTCTCGCGCGGGAATATTCCGAGCGAACGCATCACCTCCAGCCGGTCGGCCAGCTTGATGAGGATGACGCGCGGGTCTTCGGAGTAGCTGACGATCAGGTCGCGGAAGTTGTCGGCCTGCTCCTTGGCCGCCTTGAGGCGCAGCTGCGAAATGTTGGCCAGCCCGACGGTGATGCCCACGACCTCCTCGCCGAAACGGGTGCGTATCTCCTCCGTCAGCGCCAGAAACTCCTCGGCCGGCAGCTCCTTGTGCGCCAGGCGCACCACGTCGTGGAGAATCGACGCCACGGTGGAGTTGCGGCCCAGCCCCACTTCGGAGATGACGATGGCGGCCACGGCCACGGCATGGTCGAGCATCGGGCGGCCGTCGTAGCGGGTCGCGCCGCGCAGCCGTTCGCCGGCCCAGGCCAGCGCTTCGTCGACGGCGTGCTGCGTCTTTTCCGAAAAGGTCGTCCGCACCAGCGTGCGGAAATCGTCATAGCGTGCCGGTTCCATCTCGCTCCTGTTTTGTTCTTTGCAAATATATGGAAAAATTTCATAAATTTGACCTGCCGACCCTCAGCACTCCCCGACCATGACCCGACACCGATTCCCCTACATCCCCACCTTCGGCGAAGAGATCGCCAACACCGTCAGCCACGGCGTCATGTCGCTGCTGGCCCTCCTGGCCCTGCCCTTCGCGGCGGTGTGGGCCTACGTCCACGACGGCATCGCCGCCTCGGCCTCGGTGAGCGTCTTCGTGGTGTCGATTTTCCTGATGTTCCTGGCCTCGACGCTCTACCACTCGATGAACCCGCAGTCGCGCCACAAAGCCGTATTCCACATTCTGGACCACATTTTCATCTATGTGGCCATCGCGGGCAGCTACACCCCCATCGCCATCACGGTCATCGGCGGGTGGCAGGGCATGCTGATTACCGTGCTGCAATGGGCGATGGTGCTCTTCGGCATCTTCTACAAATCGCTTTCGCGGCGCTCCATCCCGGGCGTCAGCCTCACCATCTATCTGGTCATGGGGTGGACCATCGTCTTCTTCCTGCCGCTCTTCATCCGCCGGGCTTCGGTGCCGCTCCTGGTATTGATTGCCGCCGGCGGGGTGCTCTACACGCTGGGGGCCTGGTTCTACGCCCGCAAGGGATTCCGCTACCATCACATGGTGTGGCACCTGCTCATCAACCTGGCCGTGGTCTGCCACTTCATCGGCATCGTGTTCTGTCTCTATTGAGGGGGTTCCGCCGCTGCTCCGGCCGCCACATCGAACATATTTCCGACTCTCCGGAAAAGCAGGATTTTACGTCGTGCAGGAATGCTAAAGCAAAAATTATAAATCCCCGTTCCTAACGGGGCGGGACGGGGCCTTTATTGTGGGCAATCCGAACGGAGCCGAGAACCTTTTCCCTATGCGGGCCGCAGCCTCCCCCGGCGGAGGCCCGCAAGCGTGCCCCGCAGGCTGCGACCCGGACACAAGCGCGCAAACCGGCTGGGGACGAAGCGGCTGCGGAATCCTGCTTGGGGCGCGGCGACTGCGAAACCCTGCTCCGAGTGCAAGGCCGAGACCGGACAGAGCGCACTCGGGAAACAAACCCGGCACAAACGAGACGTCCGGCGCCCCGAAAGGGACGCCGGACGCTGCATAACGGACGGTCGGGGATGAAGACTACTCCTCGACGGGAATATCCTTGTTGACGTTCTTCGAACCGGCCAACGCGTAGTAGAGCAGGTAAGCCAGTCCGGCGACGATGACCCAGTAGCTGGCCATGTAGCCGGCACGGTCGGCGATGAACTGCTGGACGAGGGGCAGGACGCCGCCGCCGACGACCATCATCATGAAGATGCCCGAAGCCTGGGCCGTGTACTTGCCGAGGCCCTCGACGGCGAGATTGAAGATGCCGCCCCACATGACCGACGTGCAGAGACCGCACAACACGAGGAACAGAGCGCTGACGGGCACCTGGGCCATCTGGAAGCCGCTGCCGACGCTGTAGCCGGGCATGGCGACCGTCAGGGTCTTGGGCAGGAAGATGGCAAGCACGACGAAAAGGATGGCCGCAGCCGAGACGACCATGAGCTGCGTGCGGCTCGACACCTTGCCGCTGATGAGGCTGCTGAGCGAACGGCCCACCAGCATCAACAGCCAATAGACGGCCGCGATGGCGCCGCCGATGGCTGCGCCGTTGGTCAACAGACCGGCACCGCGCTCCGAACCGTCGGCAAGGTAGAAGTTGAGCGTACCGGGGATGCCGACCTCGATGCCGACGTAGACGAAGATGCCGATGACGCCGAGCACCGTATGGCGGAAACTCCAGGGACTGTAGGCCGACTTCGCCTCGACGGCACCCTCCTTGCGGAGGTGGGGTTCGGGAATACGCACCGAAACGATGACGGCGAAAGCCACGATGAAGACGCCCATGGCGATGAACAACAACGGCGTGACGTCGCTCATGGCCGTACGGGCCGTGACGGTGCCGATCAGTGCGCCGACGAACAACGGAGTGAGCGTACCGGACAACGAATTGAGCGCCGCGCCGGTCTGCAGAAGCTGGTTGCCCTTGTTGCCGCCGCCGCCCAGCAGGTTGAGCATGGGGTTGACCACGGTGTTGAGCATGCAGACGCAGAAACCGCAGATGAAGGCGCCGAGCAGGTAGATGACGAAGTCGAGCTTGAGGGAGATGCCATCACCCATATCGAAGAGGGCGACGCCGGCACCGACGACCGACGAGAGGTACTGCACGAAGAGACCCGCGATGCCGACGGCCATGGCGATGAGGGCCGTCTTCTTGTAACCGATGCGCACGAGCATGCGGCCGGCCGGGATGCCCATGAAGAGGTAGGCCAGGAAGTTCATCATGTTACCCATCATGCCGAGCGTGTTGGCGCCGGCATACTCGTTTTTCCAGATGGTGCCGATGGGTGCGGCGAGATTCGTGACGAAAGAGATCATCGCGAAGAGAAAGAACATCGTGACGATGGGCACGACAGGCAGCTTGTAGTTTTTGGTCTGTTCCATTGGTTGTTATGGTTTGTTCAGGTTGTTTCCGGTCCGTTTCATCCGTTTCATCGGTCGCGCTCGCCGACGTAGGCGCACAACTCCACGAGAGCCGCACGGCAGTCCGAAGCGTCGTACTCCGAAAGCAGCTCGACGGCCTGCGAGAGGTAGCTGCGCATGACGCCGGTGGCCGCGGAGATGCCGCCCTCGTTGGCTACGATCCGTTGGAGGTACTCCATGGCGCCGGCATCCTCGCCGCAGCGCCGCAGGCGGTCGACGATTTCGGCCCGCCGCCCCTCGTCCATGCGCTCCAGGACGCAGAGCAGGGGTAAGGTGATCTTGCCCTCGCGCAGGTCGGCGAAAGCCGGTTTGCCGGTGCTGTCCGAAGCGGTGTAGTCGAGGATGTCGTCCTGTATCTGGAAAGCCATGCCCACCGCCTCGCCGAAACGGCGCATCAACGCCACCCGGTCGCGCGAAGCGCCCACGGCCAGGGCTCCGGCCGAGGCGCTGATGCCGATGAGGCTGGCCGTCTTCTTGCGGATGATGTCGAGGTAGTCCTTGCGCGTGGTGTCGAAGCGGGCCGCATGGTCGCTCTGGAGGATTTCGCCCTCGCAGAGCGCCGACATCGATCCGCAGATGTGGGTCACCAGGTCGTACTGGCCGCTCTGCAACCCGATGTTCATGTTGCGGGCCAGGATGTAGTCGCCGAGAATCACGGCCTTGTGCGACTGCCACAGGGCGTTGGCCGAAGGCTTCCCGCGCCGCATGTCGGAGCCGTCGATCACGTCGTCGTGGATGAGCGACGCCACGTGGATCATCTCCACCATCATGGCCGCCAGGCAGGGACGCCGGCCCAACGAAGCCCCGGGCACCGACTCGTTCATCGCCGCGGCGAGCATCACCAGCAACGGCCGGATGCCCTTGCCGCGCGCCAGAAGCGCCTGCCGCAACATCTCCGAGAGCAGCTCGCCCTCGGCCGTGAACTGCCGGCCGACGAACTCCTCGAAAGCCTTCAGCTCGGCCTCCACGGGTTTGCGGATCCTATCCAGTGTAGTCATCTTCTCTTCCATGATTTCTCTGCTGCGGTCTCTGTCCGGCCGGCGCAGCACCGGGCCCGCCGGAGCCGCCTTCGGGACCGCGGCGGAAGCAAACATCTGCAAATATACGATTTTTTCGTTATTTTCCGCATGCCGGACGCCGAATATGTCGGCAACCATCGTGCCCGTCCGCCGCCCGGGGCATCGGAGCCCTGCCCGGACCCGGCGCACGCCCCGTCCGCACGCCCCGAAAAGGCGGTTCCTTGCGCCGGACGGTCGATATTCCGGCCGACGTTTCTTGTTAATCGCCATTTTTTCGTACCTTTGGCTCTTAATTACAGAGCCTGCATCATGAATTTTCCGAAAGCATACGGCACACGGGCACTCGCCGCAGCGGGGGCACTGCTCGTCTTCCTGGTTGTCAGCGTCGTCTACTTCGCGCCCCAGTTCCGCGGCGAAGCGCTGCCCCAGCACGATGTCATCCAATACGAAGGCATGGCGCGCGACATCACCGAGATGCGTCTGGCCACGGGCGAAGACCCACAGTGGACGGGCGGCATGTTCGGCGGCATGCCCGCCTACCTGATCAACGTGGCCTACCCGGCCCAGCTGGTGCGCCGCACCGTGGGGCAGGCAACCAAGCTGCTCGACACACCGGCGTCGTTCCTCTTCTTCGCCATGACGGCGTTCTGGGCCATGCTGCTGATGATGGGCGCCGACCCGCGGCCGGCCGTCGTTCCGGCGCTGGCCTACGGACTTTCGACCTACTTCCTGCTGATTATCGGCGCCGGACACCTCACCAAGATGTGGGCTCTGGTCTACGCACCGCTCATGATGGGCGGCGCCTGGGTCACCCTGCGCCGCAACATGTGGTACGGAGGTGCGGTCACGGCGCTGGCCGCCTCGCTCGAAATAGGCGCCAGCCATCCGCAGATCACCTACTATTTCCTGCTGGCCATGGGGGCTCTGTGGGTCAGCGACGCCATAGTCGCCGTCCGCGAAAAGCACCTGCGCGACTTCGGGCTCCGCACGGCCGTGCTCCTCGGTGCCGGTCTGCTGGCCGTGGCCTCGAACTTCGCACCCCTGTGGTACACGGCGACGCATGGCAAGGAGACCATCCGCGGCGGCTCGGAACTGGCCGAAACGACCGAAAAGACGACCGGCGGACTCGACCTCGACTACGCCACGGCGTGGTCCTACGGCAAGGCCGAGACCTTCAACCTGCTGATTCCCGACTTCATGGGGCGCGACTCGGGCACCGTGTTCCCGTCCGACGGCGAAGTCGCCGCCGCGACCGACGCACTGGGACTCCACGGCATTGCCCGCCAGCTGCCGATGTACTGGGGCACGCAGCCCTACACCGGAGGTCCCACCTACCTGGGTGCGGCGGTCCTCTTCCTGGCGCTGCTGGGATTCCTCCTGGCCCGGGGCCGCAACAAATGGTGGATTGCGGCCGTCTCGCTGCTGATGATACTGCTGGCCTGGGGCCGCAACTTCATGGGATTCACCGAACTGGCGTTCCGCCTGCTGCCCGGATACAACAAGTTCCGCACCGTGTCGATGACGCTGGTGGTGGTGCAGTGGGCCGCGCCGCTGCTGGGCGCGTTCGCCCTGATGCGGCTGTGGAACGATGACATCGACCGCAAGCGGCTGCTGCGCGCCGTGGCCTGGGCCGCCGGAATCACGGGCGGAGTGTGCCTGCTCTTCGCCGTGGCGGGCGGCGTACTGTTCGACTTCGGGGAGAGCGATGCCGCCGCCCTGATGAGCGACCAGTACCGCCTTATCTTCGAAGCCAACAATCTGCAAACCTACGTCGACCGCGGCGTCCACTTCGAATGGGCCGACCGCACGGCCGCGGCCATGGCCGCCGACCGGGCGGCCTTCATGCAGGCCGATGCCTGGCGCTCGCTGCTGATGATCGCGCTGGCGGCCGGCAGCATACTGCTCTTCGCGCTGCGCAAAATCGACCGGAAAATCATGACGCTGCTGCTGGGGGCCACGATACTGCTGGACCTGGTGCCCGTCGACCTGCGCTTTCTTTCGCACGACAACTTCGTGTCGCCGCGGCGCCGGCAGGTGGCCATGACGGCCGCCGACCGGGCGATTCTGGAAGACAAGGAACCGGGCTACCGCGTCGTCAACCGCACGGTGAGCACCTTCAACGACGCGACGACCTCCTACTACCACCGCTCCGTAGGCGGCTACCACGGTGCCAAACTGGCGCGCTACCAGGACCTCATCGACCGCTATCTTTCGACGTTCGACGACAAGGTGCTCGACATGCTCAACACGCGCTACGCCATCGTTGCGGGAGCCGACGGAGCCCCTGCGGCCGTGCGGCGCGGGACGGAATACGGCGCGGCCTGGCTGGTCGACACGCTGCTCCGCCTGCCCGACGCCCGGGCCGAAATCGAAGCGCTGGGCACCGTCGACCTGCGCACGACGGCCGTTGCCTCGCCGCTCAAGGGCAGCAGCGCATCCCAGCTGCCGCCCCCGGCCGGACCTTTCGCACCGGGCGAAATCGCGCTGGTCGAATACAAGCCCAACCATCTGAAATACCGGGTCTCGGCCGACGGCGAAACCTTCGCCGTATTCTCCGAAATCTACTATAACAAGGGATGGAAAGCCTATGTCGACGGCGAAGAGGCTCCCTACATGCGGGTCGACTACGTACTGCGCGGCATGGTGCTGCCGGCCGGCACGCACACCGTCGAATGGCGCTTCCGGGCACCGGGCTGGAACCGGACCGAAGGCATCACGCTGACGGCCTCGCTGCTGATTCTGCTTGGCGCTCTGGCCGCGCTGGGACACGCAATTTCGGCATACAGAAAAGAGAAGAGATGAAAGACGACAAACGTTTGAAGCGCAAGGTCCGCAACTCCTACCTCGTAGCGACGGTCAGCCTGACCCTCGTGCTGTTTCTGCTGGGGTCGGTGGGCTATCTGCTGCTGGCGGCCATGAAGGCGGCGCACACGCTCCAGTCGAGCATCCAGGTGTCGGTGGAGCTGAAAAACGGACTCAGCGACAAGCAGCGCGCCGAAATCGAACGCTACCTGACCGACCACCAGCTGGTCGGAACCTCGGCTTTCGTCTCCAAGACCGAAAAACTCGAAGACGAAGAGTTCCGCCGCCTGTTCGGCGACGGATTCGAAGAGATACTGGACGAAAATCCGCTGCTCGACTCCTACGAACTCACGCTCACGACGCAGTCGGAGAACCGCGAGCGGGTCGAGGCCTTCATCGCCGAAACCGAACGGCTGCGCGGAGTGGCGCACGTGAGCTATCCGGCCCTGATGGCCGCACGGCTCCACGACACGGTGAACAAGATACGCTTCGTGCTGCTGCTCTTCGGCGGAGCGCTGCTCTTCATCTCGCTCATCCTGCTGAGCAACACCATCCGCCTGGCCATCTTCTCGAAACGCTACCTGATCAACACCATGAAGCTGGTGGGTGCCACCAAGTGGTTCATCATGAAACCGTTCCTGGCCAGCAGCATCACGCAGGGCATTCTGGCCGGCACGGCGGCCTCGGCGCTCTTCGCCCTGGCGGCCTACGGGCTCGACGAAGCGGTGCCCGAGCTGCAGGCTTTGGCCGAAGCGAGCCGCACGGGCATCCCCATCTTCGGGGCGATGATCGGCGGGGGAGTCGTCATCTCGGGCCTCTTCACATGGGTGGCGCTCAACAAATTCGTGAACATGAAATCGAACAAGATATACCTTTATTGACCTATGGAACAACCGAACCGCACTCCGGAAAATCCGCGCATGCCGCTCACGCGCCGCAACTACATCCTGCTGGCCATAGGCTTCGCCGTCGTCATCCTGGGCTTCGTGCTGATGGCCGGCGGAGGGAGCGACTCGCCCGACGAATTCGACTACGCCATGTTCTCGTGGCGACGCATCACGCTGGCGCCCATCCTGGTCGTGGGCGGCTTCGCGATGGAGATATACGCCATACTCAAACGCTACGAATAACCCGCCGATGGATACGCTGCAAGCCATTCTGCTGGGCATCGTGCAGGGAATCACCGAATTCCTGCCCGTGTCGAGCAGCGGCCACCTCCAAATAGCCAAGGAGCTGCTGGGGGTGGAGCTCGAAGAAAACCTCACGTTCGACGTCACGCTCCATGCCGCCACGGTGCTGAGCACCATTGCCGTGCTGCGGAGCGAAGTATGGCGTTTGCTTCGGGGGCTTTTCTCGCGCCGCTTCACGCCGGAGCAAGCCTACATACTTAAGATAGCCGTCTCGATGATTCCGATCGGCATCGTGGGCTTCGCTTTCAAGGACCGGCTCAACGCGATGCTGAACGCACCGTGGATTCTGGTCGTGGTGGGAGCCATGCTGCTGCTGACGGCCGCCCTGCTGGCGTTCGCCTACTATGCGAAACCGCGGCAGAAAGAAGAGATAAGCTACCGCGACGCCTTCCTCATCGGCGTGGCGCAGGCCGCGGCGGCGATGCCGGGGCTTTCGCGCTCGGGAACCACCATCGCCACGGGACTGCTCCTGGGCAACAAGAAGGCTGCCGTGGCGCAGTTCTCGTTTCTGATGGTGCTGGCGCCGATTCTGGGCGAGATGCTGCTGGAAATCGCCTCGGGCGAACTGACGACCGGCGTGGCGGCGGGTCCGCTGGCGGCCGGCTTCGCGGCGGCGTTCGTCACGGGATGCGCGGCCTGCCGCTTCATGATCGAAGCAGTCAAACGGGGCAAACTGATCTGGTTCGCCCTCTATTGCGCCGTAGCCGGCGCGGTATCCATCATCAGCTACGCGATATGACGCCGGAAGAACGCGACCTGCGGGGCCTCAACTTCGAAGAAGGCTACATAGCGGTCATCGACAAGCCGCTGGAATGGACCTCGACGGATGTGGTGCGCAAAATCAAATACACGCTCCGCAACCTGGGCTACCGCCGCATCAAGGTGGGCCATGCCGGCACGCTCGACCCGCTGGCGACGGGCATCCTGCTGGTGTGCATCGGCCGCGCCACGAAGCTGGTGGATGCGCTGCAAGCCGAAGAGAAAGAGTATGTTGCCGACGTGATGCTGGGGGCCACGACCCCGAGCTTCGACCTGGAACATCCCGTCGACCGCACCTATCCCTACGAACACATCACGCGCGAAGCGGCCGAAGAAGCGCTGCGCAGCCTGGAAGGCGAGCGGCTCCAGGAACCGCCCCTCTACTCGGCGAAGAAAATCGACGGCACACGCGCCTACGAACTGGCCCGGGCGGGCGAGACGACGGAGACGGTGGAACTACGCAAGGCACTGATAACCATCTACGAAACCGAGCTGCAAGAATATGCCCTGCCGCGTATCCGCATCCGGGTGCGATGCAGCAAGGGCACCTACATCCGCTCGCTGGCCCGCGAGATAGGCGAAGCGCTCGGCAGCGGCGCCCACCTGACCTCGCTGTGCCGCACGCGGAGCGGCGGATTCACGACGGCCCAGGCGTGGCAGCTGGACGATTTTCTGAAAAAATTGCAGCAAACCGAAACAAAATGAACTTTTCTGCGTATGATTAACAATTGATTCTTTTTCAATTCCGACGCAGAAACCCTTTCCAGCCATGAAACTATCGCAATACGGCTACGACTACGATCCCGAAACGATGCTGGCCCACTATCCGGCCGAAAACCGCGACGAGTCGCGGCTCATGGTGGTGCACCGTGCCGACGGCAGCATCGAACACCGCATCTTCAAGGAGATTCTGGACTATTTCGACGAAAAGGACCTCTTCGTGTTCAACAACACGAAGGTCTTTCCGGCGCGCCTCTACGGCAACAAGGAGAAGACGGGCGCCGAAATCGAAATCTTCCTGCTGCGCGAGCTGAACCGCGAGCTGCGCCTGTGGGACGTGCTGGTGGACCCGGCGCGCAAGATACGCATCGGCAACAAACTCTACTTCGGCGACGACGACGCCCTGGTGGCCGAAGTGATCGACAACACCACGTCGCGCGGCCGCACCCTGCGCTTCCTCTTCGACGGCGACTACGACGAATTCAAGACGGCGCTCTTCGCCCTGGGCGAAACGCCCCTGCCGAAATGGGTGCGCGAGAAGGTGGAACCCGAAGATGCGGAACGCTACCAGACGATTTTCGCCGAGAAAGAAGGCGCCGTAGCGGCCCCGACAGCCGGCATGCACTTCTCGAAGCACCTGCTCAAACGCATGGAGATCAAAGGCATCGACCGGGCTTTCGTCACGCTGCACGTGGGACTGGGCAACTTCCGGACGGTGGACGTCGAGGACCTCTCGAAGCACAAGATGGACTCCGAGCAGTTCTTCGTGACGGACGAGGCGGCACAGACCGTGAACGCCGCGAAGCGCGACGGCCGCAAGGTGGTGGCGATCGGCACGACCGTGATGCGGACCATCGAGACGGCCGTTTCGACGGGTGGCATGATCAAACCCATGGAGGGCTGGACCAACAAGTTCATCTTCGCGCCCTACGACTTCTCGGTGGCGGACGCAATGGTCACCAACTTCCACCTGCCCCTCTCGACGCAGCTGATGATGGTGGCGGCGTTCGGCGGCTACGAAACGGTGATGAACGCCTACCGCATCGCCAAGGAAGAGGGCTACCGCTTCGGAACCTACGGCGATGCGATGCTGATTCTGTAGAAAGCAAAAGCCGGAAAAAGGAGGCGCCCCGCCGGGGACAAGCCTATTTCCATGCGGCCGCTCTGTTTGCTCCGGCATCTTCCCGGAAAAAATATCGGAAGCAGCCGGCCTTTTACCTTCGGGCCCCCGCTTTCTACCTAACATAAAAATCACTATCTTTGCAACGGGAGCCGCCCGCGGCGGAACAACGAAACGGAAATCCCCATAAAAACCACGGATCATGGCCAACAAGATTCTGTACGTCTGTCAACAGATAGCCCCCTATCTTCCCGAAACGGAGGCTTCGGCACTCTGTCGGACACTGGTACAAGCGATGCAGGAACGCGGAAACGAAATCCGCACGTTCATGCCCCGCTACGGCTGCATCAACGAGCGGCGGCACCAGCTCCACGAAGTGATCCGGCTGTCGGGCATGAACCTCATCATCGACGACAACGACCACCAGCTCATCATCAAGGTGGCCTCGATACCGGCGGCCCGCGTGCAGATCTACTTCATCGACAACGACGACTACTTCTCGCGCAAGGCGATTCTGCACGACGCCGAGGGCCGCGAGTTCGCCGACAACGACGAACGGGCCATCTTCTTCGCCCGCGGCGTGCTCGAAACGGTCAAGAAACTGCGCTGGGCCCCCACCGTGGTGCATTGTCACGGCTGGTTCGCCGGCGTCACGCCGGTCTATCTGAAGAAGGTCTTCGCCGACGACCCCATCTTCCGCGACGTGAAGGTGGTTGTCTCGCTCTACGACGATGCCTTCCCGGGGGTGCTGGATGCCGGATTCGGCGCCAAAATCGCCGGCGAAGGGGTCAAGGACAAAAATCTCTCGATTCTGGAGACTCCGTCATACGAAAATCTCTGCCGTTTCGTTATGGAATATGCCGACGGCATCATCGCGGCCTCGCCCGACGTGGATGCCCGCGTCTTGGAGATGGCCCGCACGAGCGGCAAACCGATGCTCGAATACCGGGCGCCGGAAGAAGAAGGATTTTTCGACACTTACAACCGATTCTATGAAGAGATTCGATAGGTATCTGCTCGCAGGGGCCGCGGCCGCAATGGCCGTGCTGGCGGGCTGCACGACGGTGGACGATTCGCTGGGGGCGAACATCGTGCCCGAAAACCAGCAGATGAAGACGGGCTACGTCGAGTTCCCGCGCAAGTCCCCCGACGGCGAGTACATACGCCGGACCCTGGTAAAAACGCGCCTGGTGCAGACCGACTCGATCGTCTCGTCGAAAATCGGCTACGGCTACATGGGCAGCCAGCTCAACGACACGCTGGGACTGCGCTCGGCAGGATTCCTGACGCAATACATCGACGTCATCCAGAATTTCGAAGCCGGGATGTTCGGATACCGGCCTTTCGTGGACTCGGTGCAGCTCATCCTGACCATCGACCAGTTCGGCCGCGACACGCTGACGCCCCAGCGCTACGAAATCTACGAGGTGGCCGACGACTCCTACCTCCAGGAGTCGAGCGACACGACTTTCTATCTGAATTTCGAGGCCGGAAAGTATGTCGGCAGCCAGCCGCTCTTCAGCTTCACCTTCCCCACCGAACGGACCGGCTATCTGAAAGACGCGGCCGTCACGCTGGAAATCGAGGATGCGGGCGAGCATCTGCTCCGGCGTCTGCTGCTACAGGAAGGCACCTACGAGAACAACTACTCGATTTACACGAGCATCGACAGCATAGGTCAGTGGATGAACGAGTTCAAGGGACTCTACATCCGGCCCGCCAAAGACCAGGAGCAGACGCAGGCAGGCAAAGGCGGCATCTACGGAGTCGACCTGACGCAGTCGGGACTGGTGGTCTACGGCCGCAACCGCATGCAGGAGGACCCCTCGCTGATTCGGGATACGCTGATACTGCAATACGCGTTCTACGACTCCTCGACTTCGACACCGTTCGGCAACGTCTCGGTGAACACGCTGGAACGCGACTACACGAAAGGCTCTTTCTTCAGCACGAACGACGAAATCCGCGAACCCGCGGCGGGTCAGCCGGACAACCGTCCGGAGGAGGACCGCCGGCTGATGGTGGAGGGCCTGGGCGGCGTGACGACGGAGATTGCCTTCACGCCCGAATTCTTCGAGGAGCTGCAAGCCGAAATCGACAATGCCAACGCCGGGGTCGAAACATACAAGACACTCGCATTCAGCAGAGTGCGCATGATGATCTATTTCGCCGACGCCGACTACGACTGGCAGCAGACCATGCAGACCCCGAACGTCGACAAACTCATCGCGGAGATGGATTCGGCGCCCTCGCGCATCGGTCTCTACACCGACTACAAGAGACTGATACCGATCGTCGACTACAACTACTCCTACGAGAAGACCTACGACGTGCAACTGGCCTACGACGGCAGCGTCAACCGCAGCCGCGGCTGCTACACGATGGACATCACGGGCTACGTCCAGACGCTGTGGAACGCCTATGCGGCCGAGCGCGACGCGGCGCAGGCCGAAAACCGCGAAATCGACCTCGGGAACGTGAAGAACCGCACGATCTACGCGGCGCCCGAAGCCTACGGGCTCTACACGCCGGACTTCTGCGTACTGCAGGGAATGAACGATGCGCGCAACAATGCGCCGATTCGTTTCGAACTGCTGTACAACCTTGTCAAATAACCGAAAAGAGAGACTTCGGCTGCGAACCTAAGTGAGAACTTAGGTTTTCGCATTTGAAGCGCATAGCCACAAAGAAGAAATGCACGAAAACTTAGTCATCGTCGAGTCGCCGGCCAAGGCCAAGACCATCGAGAAGTTCCTGGGCAAGGACTTCATGGTCAAGTCGAGCTTCGGCCATATCCGCGACCTCTCGAAAAAAGACCTCGGCATCCGCATCGCCGACGGATTCCGCCCCGTGTACGAAATACCGGGCGACAAGAAAAAGGTGGTGGACGAACTCACGCGCCTGGCCAAAAGCAAGACCGTATGGCTGGCCTCCGATGAAGACCGCGAAGGAGAGGCCATCGCATGGCACCTGACCGAAGTGTTGGGTCTCCCGGTCGACCGGACGAAACGCATCGTCTTCCACGAAATCACCAAACGCGCCATCCTCGAAGCCATCGAGAGCCCGCGCACGGTGGACATGAACCTGGTCAACGCCCAGCAAGCGCGCCGCATCCTCGACCGGCTGGTGGGCTTCGAGCTCTCGCCCGTGCTGTGGAAAAAGGTGAAGCCGTCGCTCTCGGCCGGCCGCGTGCAGTCGGTGGCCGTGCGGCTCATCGTGGAGCGCGAGCGCGAAATCATCGCGTTCCGGTCGACGCCCTATTTCCGTGTGGTGGCGCAGTTCCATGCGGCCGGCGACCCCGACAAGACCCTCTTCAAGGCCGAACTCTCCTCCCGGTTCGAAACGCGCGAGGAGGCCGAAGCATTCCTGCGCGGCACCGTCGGCGCAGCGTTCACCGTCGCCAAGGCCGAAGAAAAACCGGCCCAGCGCTACCCCGCCCCGCCTTTCACCACGTCGACACTGCAACAGGAGGCCGGCCGCAAGCTGGGCATGTCGGTTTCGCAGACCATGTCGGTGGCGCAGCACCTCTACGAGCAGGGTCTCATCACCTACATGCGTACCGACTCGGTGAACCTCTCGCAGCAGGCCCTGGCCCAGTGCAAGGAGGAGATAACGAAACTCTACGGCGAGAAATACTCGCGCTGGTTCAACTACAAGACCAAGACCAAGGGGGCCCAGGAGGCCCACGAAGCCATCCGCCCCTCCTACATCGAGCGGCAGAGCATCGAGGGTACGCCGGCCGAAAAACGGCTCTACGACCTGATCTGGAAGCGCACCGTGGCCTCGCAGATGGTCTGCGCCGAACTCGACCGCACGACCGTGACCATCGACATCGAGGGTTCGCCCTTGCAGTTCGTGGCTACGGGCGAGGTGATCCGCTTCGACGGATTCCTGCGTCTCTATTCCGAGTCGACCGACGACGACCAGACCCCGGAGAGCGGCGAAGGCCTGCTGCCCAAGCTGGCGCAGGGCGATGCCCTCACGGCGGCGAACATCACAGCCACAGAACGCTTCACCCAGGCCCCGGCTCGTTACAACGAAGCCTCGCTGGTCAAGCGGCTCGAAGAACTGGGCATCGGACGTCCGTCGACCTACGCGCCCACGATTTCCACCATCATCAACCGCGGTTACGTGGTGAAGCAGAACAAGGAGGGTCAGAAGCGCGGCTACGTGCAGCTCACGCTCACGGGCGAAAAAATCGCCGCCAAGAACCTCACCGAGAACTTCGGCAAGGAGAAGAACCGCCTCTCGCCGACCGACATCGGCATGGTGGTGAACGACTACCTCGAAGCGCAGTTCGGGCCTATCATCGACTACAACTTCACGGCCAACGTCGAGAAGGAGTTCGACCGCATCGCCGAGGGCGACATCACGTGGGACCGCATGATCGGCGACTTCTACGCACCGTTCCACAAGATGGTAGACACGGCCATCGAACAGCAGAACGACAAGAAGAACCAGGCCCGCATCCTGGGCACCGACCCCAAGACGGGCCGCACGGTCAAGGCGCGCATCGGCCGCTACGGCCCGATGGCCGAAATCGAAGCCCCCGAGGGCGAGAAGAGCCGCTTCGCATCGCTCAAGAAAGGCCAGCTCATCGAGTCCATCACGCTGGAAGAGGCCCTGGAGCTCTTTGCGCTGCCGCGCACGCTGGGCGAGCTCGACGGCGAAGAGCTGGCCGTGGGCATCGGCAAATACGGCGCCTACGTCCGCTACGGCAAGTCGTTCGCCTCGCTGGCCAAGACCGACGACCCCTACACGGTGACCTACGACCGCGCCGTGGAGGTGGTACGCGCCCACAAGGAAGCGGCCGCTACGGCCCACAAGCCGCTGAAAGAATTCGCCGAAGACCCCGACATGCAGGTCCGGAACGGCCGCTACGGCGCCTACATCGCTTACAAAGGCAAGAACTACCGCATACCCAAAGGCACGGAACCCGCAGCGCTGACGCTGGACGAATGTCTGAAAATCGTGGCGGGCTCGAAGAAATGAAAAGACAGCAACACAAACCTTAAAACCCGATAAACGAATGAAAAACCTGTTCTTTACCCTGCTGGCCGTCGTCGCCGCTGCGACCGCCGCCGCCCAGGCTCCGGAGACCGGCACGAAGCCCGAGGGCTATCTGTTCACCGACGCCAAGGTGCTGGAGATGACTCCCGTCAAGAACCAGTCGCGCAGCGGCACCTGCTGGTGCTTCTCGACCATGTCGTTCCTGGAGGGCGAAATCCTGCGCGCGGGCGGCAAGCCGGTGCACCTCTCGGAGATGTGGATCGTACGCCACAGCTTCATGGAGAAAGCCGAGAGATACGTCCGCATGCACGGCCACCTCAACTTCGCCGAGGGCGGTGCGGCCCACGACGTCACGGAGGGCATCAAGAAATACGGCATCGTGCCGTTCGAGGCCTACCCGGGTCTGAACTACGGCACCGACAAGCCCGACTTCCACGAACTGTCGGCCGCCCTGAAAGCATTCCTCGACGCCGTGATTTCGGCCGGCGACCGCTCGGGCAAACCCCTCTCGACGGCCTGGAAGCGTGCCTTCAACGCCATGCTCGACGAATACTTCGGCGAGATGCCCGCCACCTTCATCTACGAAGGCAAGGAGTACACGCCGCAGTCGTTCGCCGCATCGCTGCCCATCTCCATGGACGACTACATCGACATCACGTCGTTCACCCACCATCCGTTCTACACGCAGTTCATCCTCGAAGTGCCCGACAACTGGATGTGGGGCACGGTCTACAACCTGCCGCTCGACGAAATGATGGGCGTCATCGACCATGCGCTGGCCAACGGCTATCCGGTGGCTTGGGGCACCGACGTGAGCGAAAAGGGTTTCAGCCGCACGAAAGCCCTCGGCATCGTTCCGGAGGCCGACCTCGACGGCATGAGCGGCACCGAAGCCGAGCGCTGGGGCAAGCTGACCGAGCGCGAGAAGGAAGCGGCGCTCTACAAGTTCGAGAAACCGGGCAAGGAACGCACCATCACGCAGGAGATGCGCCAGGAAGCGTTCGACAACTACGAGACGACCGACGACCACGGCATGGTCATCGTGGGCACGGCCAAAGACCAGGCCGGCAACGACTACTACAAGGTGCTCAACTCGTGGGACGACCTGCCTCCCTACGGCGGCCACTGGTACTTCTCGCGTCCGTTCGTGGCCTACAAGACCACCGACCTGATGGTCAACAAAAAGGCCCTGCCCAAGGAGATTGCCAAGAAACTGGGACTCAAATAAGGTGAAAAGTGAAAGGTGAAAGGTGGAGCGACCCCCTTTCCCATCGCCATCCCTTCAAGCCAAGCGTCCGGAACTTTTGAAGTTCCGGACGCTTTTCGTTTACTCCTCGAACTCGACGCCGAGCAACCGCACGAGGTCGAGAGCCTGCGCCGGCGAAATGCGGGCTCCGCGCAACTCATACGATGCGCACTCGCGCAGACGGATGCCCCGAATTTCGCTGTCGGCCAACGAAATACCCTGCAACCGGGCCCCGAACAACTCGGCCGCCGAAAGGTCGCACGCCGCAAACTCCGTCTGCTCGAAACGGCACTCGCTCAGCACGGCACTGCGCAAAACGCACTCCTCGAACCGCGCCCGGCGGAATCGGGCCGCGGCAAAACCGGCGAACTCGCCGCGGCAGCGCGAAAAGACAACGAACCCGAAAGCCGCCTCGGCAAACTCGGCTCCGGTGAGTTTGCAATCCAGAAACCGCACGCGCTGAAACGAACAGCCGCGCAAGTCGGCGTTGGAAAAATCGCAGTTGCGGAACAGCACGTCGGAGAAACGGGCATGCCCCAGCACAGCCCCGGGAAACCGGCATCCGGAAAAGATACACTGCTCGACGAACAGATGCTCGCGGACAAGTCCGGCAAAGAGCGCACCGCGAAAAACGGCGTCGGAAACCTCTTCGGCCTCGGCAAGCAAGGTCATATCGGCATCGGGAGCCGAGCTGTCCGGCAGACGGGGCGGCGCAATCTCCATGCTCATGACAAAAAGACGATGACCCGGCCGGCAACCAGCAGGAACCGCAGCCGCAGCGCTTCGCCGCCGCAAATCCTGCCGACCAGCGTATTGTTCGAAAAGTCGGCTTCCCCGACCTGCAAATCGCGAAGCAAATCCAGTTCGCGGCGGCCGGCGAACTTGTAGAGCGTCTCCTTGGCACTCCACACGAGCGCGGGCCAGCAAGGGGCATCGGAGAGCGAACGTTCTTCGGGTGTCATGTAGCGGGATGCCGCACGCGAAAAATCGCGTGCGAGCGACTCGACATCGACGGCGCAAGGCGCATCGGAGAGAGCTGCGGCGATGCTGCCCGGGCAATGGGAGACGGCAAGATGAAGTGCCGAACCCGCTATCGACGGGGCACCGCTGTCGCTGTAAGCAAACCTGACGGAAGGGGAACCCAGCTCGCGCCGCACGATACCCCGCCACGAGAGCCACTCCGACCGGCGGGCAGGAGCGAAAGCCTCGGCCCGGGCACGCTCCTCAGGCGTGGTCCAGGCCGCTATTTCGGACTCGCCGAGCGGTCGGGAAACAAAGAGTCGGAACACAGGCTGATGCAATGAATAAGGAATAGTTAACAATTAATAATGGCAGTCGAAAATATTCACTATTAATTATCAACTATTTGAGGTCGACGCGTATCTTCTCGATACGGCGGGCGTCCATCTCCTTGATGGTGAAACGGATGTCGTGCGACGTGAAGACATCGCCCTTGCGGGGGAAGTCGCGCTTGAGTTCGAGCATCAGACCGGCCAGCGTCTCGGCCTCGCCGCGCACGTCGGAGAAAGTCTCCTCGTCGAGCGACAGCACCCGTTCGAAGTCGCCGATATGGGTTTTGCCGTCGAAAAGGTAACTGTCGGCATTCAGACGGGTGTAGAAACTCTCGTCGGCATCCGATTCGTCGGAAATCTCGCCGACGATCTCCTCGATGATGTCTTCCAGCGACACCAGACCGAGCGTGGAGCCGTACTCGTCGACGACGATGGCCATGTGGACCTTGTTGGTCTGAAAATCGCCTAACAGGTCGTTGATTTTCTTGTGTTCGGGCACGAAGTAGGGCTTGCGGACGAGCTGCTGCCAGGCGAATTCGTCGCCATGGTTGATATAAGGAAGCAGGTCCTTGACGTAGAGCGTGCCGCGGATGTTGTCGATGTCCTCCTCGAAGACGGGGATGCGCGAGAATCCCGAAGCGATGATGGTCTGCTTGACCTTCTCGTAGGAATCGGTGTAGTCGAGCGCCGTGATGTCGACGCGGGGCTTCATGATCTCCTGCACCTCGGTGTTGACGAAGTTGACGATGCCCGAGAGCATGACGTGCTCCTCGGGATTGGAGGTCTGCGTCATGTCGACGGCATCGGCCAGTTCGTCGAGCGAAATTTCGCTCCTGTGCGCGGCTTTCTCGCTGATGCGGCTGCTCGTGCGCACGAGGATGAACGACAGCGGATAGAAAATCCACCGCAGCACCGTGAGCGGACGTGCGACGAACTGCGCGAAACGTGCGGGAAGCGTCTGTGCCAGGACTTTGGGCAGAACCTCGCCGAAGAGCAGCAGGAGGAACGTGACGATGACCGTCTTGAAGAGAAACTCGAAGCGGACGAAAGTGAAGAGTGCGTCGACGATGTTGGCCACGAGAATCGTGATGCAGATGTTGACCAGATTGTTGACCACAAGGATGGTGGCCAGCAGGAAGTCGACGTTGCCCAACAGCCTCAGCACGGCATCGCCGGAAGCCGACGGGTGCTGTTTGAAACGCTGGACATCGTTGTGCGAGAGCGAAAAAAACGACGTCTCGGCACCCGACACGAGCGCGGAGATGCACAGCAGGACGAAAGCGACGATGCCGAAAACGAGGATATGGGCAGAAAAACCGTTGAAATGAATCCAGGGGACGTGTTCCAAAACCGGGGAATTTAGGTTAGAAAAGCGAGCCGTTTTCGGGCTCCTCCTTGACGGCCTTCTCCTCGCTCAGCACCTTCTTGCGGCTGCCGGAATGGTGGACGACGAACTTCGAATTGCGGGCCTGGTAGGCAGGCCGGGCGAGCAGCTCCTCGATATTGTTGTAACGCGTGGACCGGGCCCCGAGAACGACCTGTTCGGGGGTGCGCATCGCCGGTTTGACCGGAGCCAGCGGCTTGATGGGTTCCAGCACGGGCGCAGAGGGATCGGCGACGCCGACGGGCTGCACGGTCCGGGCCGGAGGAATGACCTGCGTGAGTCCTTCGCGCGAACTCTCCTCGAACCCGGTAGCGATAATGACCAGTTCGATGGCGTTGCCCAACTGGGGCTTGAGGCCCGTACCCCAGATGATGTTGGCGTCGTGAACAACACCGGCGTCGTCCTTCACGCTGGCATGGGCCTGGATATAATGGAGGATGGTGTTGAGTTCGTCGGACATGAGTTCGTCGGAGCCCGACACCGAGATGTGGAGAAGGATGTTCTTGGCTCCGGAGATGAGGTTATGGTCGAGCAGCGGCGACTGCAACGACGCCTTGGCCACGGCCTCGGCGCGGTCTTCGCCCTCGGCCGTGGCGACGGCCATGTGGGCGCGGCCGGAGTTGCGCATGACCTTGGAGACATCGGCGAAGTCGACGTTGACGATGTCGCTGGGCACGGTGATGATTTCGGCGATGCCCTTGGCCGCGGAGGCCAGGATGTCGTCGGCCTTGCCGAAAGCCTGTTTGAGCGAGAGGCGGCCGTAGATTTCGAGGATGCTTTCGTTGTTGATGATGAGCAGCGAATCGACGTTCTCCCGCAGTTCTTCGATACCGCGGAAAGCCTGTTCGTAGCGGATTTTGCCCTCGACGGCCAACGGCGACGTGACGATGGCGACGACGAGGATGCCCATCTCGCGGGCCAGCTTGGCGATGACGGGCGAAGCACCCGTACCGGTACCGCCGCCCATTCCGGCCGTGATGAATACCATGCGCGTGCCGGCCGACTCGAAATGCTGTCGCACGTCGGGCAGGGTCTCGACGGCCGCGCGCCGTCCGTTCTCAGGGTCGTTGCCGGCACCGAGACCTTCGGCGCCAAGACGTATCTTGGTCTCCACGGGGCTTTTGTCCAGGGCCTGCTGGTCGGTGTTGCAGACCATGAACGACACGCCGCGGATGCCGAGGCTCCACATGTGGTTGACGGCATTGCCGCCGGCACCGCCGACACCCACCACCGTGATGATCGACCGCTCGCTCCGCGGTACTCTGATCTCCGACATCAATTCGTCTGTCATAGGCTATCGAAAAGCGGAAAACGCATCTCCGCCGAACTTGTTTTCTATTCTTTGTCGTACATTTCCATCCGTGTCCGCCGGAAGCGGAAGAGGGTCAGATCTCCTCGTCGTCGGCCCCTTCGCCGTCGAATCCGGCCACGCTGCCCACCACCTTCTTGAAAATCGAGCTCCAGTCGCGTTTGCGGCGCGGCCCGATTACGACGGGTTCTTCCTCATCGGACTCGGGCGCCGTGAATCCCTGCCGGGGCATAGGTTCGGGTTGCACGGGCGCCTGGGACCGCACGGGCTGCGGCGGCTGCGGTTGTACGGGTGCTGCGACCCGGGGCTGCCGGGGTTGTTGCGGCTGCGGCACCGGAGGAACGGGAGCGGTGCGGACTCCGGGAGCGGCCTGCGGTTGTGCGGCTGCACGGGGCTGCCGGGGCTGCGGCGGCTGCGGTGCCGGAGGTACGGGGCCCCTGGGCGGAACCGCTGCGGCAGGCCGCTGCTCGGGAACGGGGGTGTGCGTACGCCCCGGAGCTGCGGCCGGAGCAGGCGTCGAAGCATGCTCCACCACGGCGCAACCTCCCTCCTGGGCACCCTTGACAAGGATGCCGACAGCCGTAGCGAACGCGGGGTCGGCAACGAAATCGAGCGATTCGTCGTCGATTCCGACGTCGGGCAATGCGACGCGCACCTCCATCTGAGTAACACGGCGGAACAGCTCGTCGAGGTCCTTCAGAGCCGCGGAACCGCCGGTCAGAACGATGCCGTAGGAGAGTTTGGAGGCATACCCCGAATCCTTGATTTCCTGCATCACGAATTCGGCAATGTCGGTAGCACGCGCCTCGATGACGGTAGCCAGATTTTTCAGAAGAATATCCTTGGCGTCGCGCGACGTACGGCCGGTGACGCGGATAAGTTTGTCTTCGGGGGCCAATTCGGCGACTGCCGAACCGTACTTGCACTTGAGTCGCTCGATATGCTTCTCGGGCACGCCCATGGCGCGGATGTCGCGGTTGATGGCGGACGAACCCATGGGAATGGAGACGGTATAGCGGACGACGTTGCGGTAGTAGACCGTGACATCGGTGACGCCGGCACCGAGGTCGACGACCGCGACACCCTCCTCCATCTCTTCGGGTTGCAGGATGGAGGCCGGAGTGGCCAGCGCATCGGCGAACACGCCGAGCATCTTGATGCTCAAACGTTTGAGCGCCATATCCAAGCGCTGGACAGGCGTTTTGTGGCAGAGGATGAAATTGAAAGTGGAAGAGAGTTTCTTGCCGAACGAGCCGACCGGATTCTTGACCTCCTGGTTGTCGTCGACCACATAGTTCTGCGGAATGCGCTCCATGATGGTCTCGTCGTCGGGAGCCTGCACATTGCGCATGCGGTCGAACAGCGATTCGACGTCCTTCTGGTTGACGCCCGTCTGATGGTCGGAGACGAAGACATGGTCGGTATGGCGCGCGCAGCGCACGAAATCGCCCGAAATACCGGCATAGGCCTCCGTGATGCGGATGCCCAGCTGCGCCTCGACCTCGGAAACGGCATCGCGGATGGCCCGGCTGACCAGCTCGATGTTGTCGATGCGCCCGGCGTTGACCCCCTCCACGGGCTTCGAGACGATGGCCGCGACTCGGACCGGCCCGCCGTCGCACGTCTCGCCGACGGCCACGACGACCGACGACGAACCCAGATCGACGGCTACGATATAGTTTTTTGTTTAGGCGGGTGGATCTGTTAGTTCCTGCAGACCCGCGGGTGGTTGTATGGCGAATGT
>JAIDUZ010000067.1 GCA_029059935.1 Alistipes sp. | reverse complement strand
GAGATGAACAACAACCAGCCGCGCATCATCCTCTCGCGTACGGCCAACCAGTTCCTCGAACGGCTCTTCGAGCAGGAGGTGCCCGAGATTTTCGACGGTCTGATCACCATCAAGAAAATCGTCCGCATCCCCGGCGAGCGCGCCAAGGTCGCCGTCGAGTCCTACGACGACCGCATCGACCCCGTGGGCGCCTGCGTCGGCATGAAGGGTTCGCGCATCTACTCCATCGTCAAGGAGTTGCGCAACGAGAACATCGACGTGCTCAACTACACCTCCAACACGCAGCTCATGATCCAGCGGGCCCTCAATCCGGCCAAAATCTCCTCCATCACCCTCGACGAGGAGAAGCAGACGGCCGCCGTCTACCTCAAACCCGACCAGGTGTCGCTGGCCATCGGCAAGGGAGGTCTCAACATCCGCCTCTCGAAGATGCTCACCGGCTACGACATCGACGTCTACCGCGAGGTCGAGGAGGAGGACGTGGCCCTCACCGAGTTCGCCGACGAAATCGACGCCTGGATCATCGAGGCCCTCAAGAACGTCGGCTGCGACACGGCCAAGAGCGTGCTGGAGCTCCCCGTCGAGGAGATCGCCGCACGCGCCGACCTCGAACTCGAACAGGCACAGAAGGTCGTCGAGATACTGAAGGCCGAGTTCGAATAAACCGTTTACGCTAAAAAAGGAGAACACACGATATGGGGAACGAAAGAAAATTAAGGCTCATTCAGGTTGCCAAGGAGTTCAACGTCGGCATCAACACCATCACGGACTTCCTGCACAAGAAGGGCATCAAGAGCGACGGATCGCCCAACACGCAGGTCGACGCCGAGACCTACGCCGTGCTCGAAAAGGAGTTCGGCGCCAACCGTCCGGCAGTCGCCGCACGCGATTCCGTGCGCGAGCGCATCGCACAGAAGCAGACCACCATCACCATCGAGGGCGGCAAGAAGCAGGAGCGCGAGGAGGAGAAGGAGGTCGTCATCAAGAGCAACGTCATCAACGTGCGCGACGAAATCCAGCAGCCCAAGTTCCTGGGCAAGATCGACCTCGACGCCAAGCCCAAACCCAAGGCCGCACCGGCTCCGGCTCCCGCACCCAAGGCGGAGACCCCGGCTCCCGTGAAGACCGAGGCTCCCAAGGCCGAGGCCCCGAAAGCCGCTCCCGCCAAGCCGGCGGAGACGCCCAAGGCCGAAGCTCCGAAACCTGCCGAGCCGACACCGGCCGCCAAGCCCGCCGCGCCGGCTCCCGCAGTCGAAGCTCCCAAGGCCGCACAGCCCGAAGCCCCCAAGACCGAGGCTCCGAAAGCCGAGGCACCCAAGGACAACGTCTTCCGGCCCGAAATCACGCCCCTCGCAGGTCCGCAGGTCCTCGGTACGATGGACGTCTCCGGATTCGTGCCGGGCGGCAAGCACAAGCGCAAGCGCCTCTCCAAGGAGAAGGTCGACGTCACCAAGGCCCAGAAGGGCGGCGGTCAGAGCGGCTCCGGCAGCCAGAACGGCCAGGGCGGTTCCGGCCGCGGCGGTCAGAACGGCCAGGGTGGCCAGAACCGCGGCGGACAGGGTCCCAAGGGTATGCAGAACCAGCCCCGCCCGGGCGAGGGACGCCGCAGCAAGAACAAGAAGAACAACCAGGCCGTCATCCGTCCCGAAGTGAGCGACGAGGAGGTCTCGAAGCAGATCAAGGACACCTTGGCGCGTCTCACGGCCAAGGGTGCCAAGAACACCGGCGCCAAGCACCGCCGCGACAAGCGCGAGGCGGCCGCCGAGCGCATGAACGAGGAGATGGAACGCTCCATGACGGAACGTTCGACGCTCAAAGTCACCGAGTTCGTCACCGTCAGCGAGTTGGCGACGATGATGGACGTCTCGCCCACGGAGGTCATCACGGCCTGCATGAACCTGGGTCTGATGGTCTCCATCAACCAGCGTCTCGACGCCGAAGCCCTGGCCGTCGTGGCCGAGGAGTTCGGCTTCAAGGTCGAGTTCGTGTCGGTCGAAATCCAGGAGGCCATCGCCGACGACAGCGTCGACACCGAGGAGAACCTCGTGCCGCGTCCGCCCATCGTCACGGTCATGGGCCATGTCGACCACGGTAAGACGTCGCTTCTGGACAACATCCGCAAGACCAACGTCATCGAGGGCGAGGCCGGCGGCATCACGCAGCACATCGGTGCCTACAGCGTCGAGCTCAACGGACAGAAAATCACGTTCCTCGACACCCCGGGCCACGAAGCCTTCACGGCCATGCGCGCCCGCGGCGCCAAGATCACCGACGTCGCCATCATCATCGTGGCGGCCGACGACCACGTCATGCCGCAGACCATCGAGGCCATCAACCACGCGCAGGCCGCGGGTGTACCGATGGTCTTCGCCATCAACAAGATAGACAAGCCCAACGCCAACCCCGACCACATCAAGGAGCAGCTTTCGCAGATGAACTACCTCGTCGAGTCGTGGGGCGGCAAGTACCAGGACCAGGAGATTTCGGCCAAGAAAGGTCTCAACCTCGACAAGCTCCTCGAAAAGGTGCTCTTAGAAGCCGAGATGCTCGAACTCAAGGCCAACCCCGACAAGAAAGCCGTGGGTACGGTCATCGAGTCGACGCTCGACAAGGGCCGCGGCTACGTCTCCACCATCCTCGTGCAGAGCGGTACGCTCCGCATCGGCGACGTCATGCTCTCGGGCACCTACACCGGCCGCGTCAAGGCCATGTTCAACGAGGACGGCAGGAAGGTCACCGTCGCAGGTCCCTCCACGCCCGTCCAGGTGCTGGGTCTCAACGGCGCCCCGCAGGCCGGCGACACCTTCAACGTCATGGACGACGACCGTTCGGCCCGCGAAATCGCCAACAAGCGCGAGCAGCTGCAGCGCATGCAGGGCATCATGACCCAGAAGCACGTCACGCTCGACGAAATCGGCCGCCGCATCGCCATCGGTTCGTTCAAGGAGCTGAACATCATCGTCAAGGGCGACGTCGACGGTTCGGTCGAGGCCATGTCGGGGTCGCTCATCAAGCTCTCCAAGGAGACCGTGCAGGTCAACGTCATCCACGCCGCCGTGGGTCAGATTTCCGAGTCCGACGTCCTGCTCGCCGCCGCTTCGAACGCCATCATCGTCGGCTTCCAGGTGCGCCCGTCGGCCGCCGCACGCCGCGTCGCCGAGAAGGAGGAGATCGAAATCCGCCTCTACTCCATCATCTACGACGCCGTCAACGACATCAAGGACGCCATCGAGGGCATGTTGGAGCCCGTCATGAAGGAGGAGATCGTCGCTTCGGTCGAGGTGCTCGAAATCTTCAAGATTTCGAAGGTCGGCACCGTCGCCGGCTGTATCGTCCGCGAGGGCAAGCTCCAGCGGTCGACGCCCATCCGCGTCATCCGCGACGGCATCGTCATCTACACCGGCAAGCTGGGGTCCCTCAAGCGCTTCAAGGACGACGTCAAGGAGGTCACCTCGGGCCAGGACTGCGGTCTGAACATCGAGTCCTACAACGACATCCGTGTCGGCGACATCGTCGAGGGCTACGAGCAGGTCGAGGTCAAACGCAAATAAACTCCGGAGGTTCACCCCGAAACAGCCGAATACTAATCTCAAACCATAGAACATGAACACCCCCATCCATTTCATCACGCCCGAAGAGGCGGTCAAGGTGATCAAGTCGGGCGATCACGTCCATCTGAGTTCCGTGGCCTCGGCTCCGCAGTGCCTCATCAACGCCATGTGCGCGCGCGGCGAGGCCGGCGAGTTGAAAAACGTGCATGTCCACCACCTCCACACCGAGGGTCCGGCTCCCTACGCCGATCCCAGGTTCGAGGGCATCTTCCAGCTCGATTCGTTCTTCGTCGGCGCCAACGTGCGCAAGGTCACCCAGAGCGGCCATGCCGACTACATCCCCATCTTCCTCAGCGAGACGCAGAAGCTCTACCGCTGCGGCGCCGTGCCGTGCAACGTGGCCATGATCCAGGTCTGCCCGCCCGACAAGCACGGTTACGTGTCGCTCGGCACCTCGGTCGACGCCACGCTCGCCGCCGTCGAGTGCGCCGACCATGTCATCGCCGTCGTCAACAAGAACGTGCCCCGCGCTTTCGGCCAGGCCATGATTCCCATGTCCAAAATCGACATGTTCGTCGAGGACGATTCGCCGCTCATCGAGGCTCATTTCGCCGAGCCCAACGAGGTCGAAACGGCCATCGGCAAGCACTGCGCAGCCCTCATCGAGGACGGCGCCACGCTCCAGATGGGCATCGGCGCCATCCCCAACGCCGTGCTGAGCCAGCTCGGCAGCCACAAGAACCTCGGCATCCACACCGAAATGTTCGCCGACGGCGTCCTGCCGCTCGTCGAGAAGGGCGTGGTCAACGGCGAGGCCAAGAAGACCGACCCCGGCAAGATGGTCTCCACGTTCCTCATGGGTTCCAAGGCCGTCTACGACTTCATCGACGACAACCCCGGCGTGCTGATGATGGACGTCGGCTACACCAACGACCCCTATGTCATCTCGCAGAACGACCGCTTCGTGGCCATCAACTCGGCCTTGCAGATCGACCTCACGGGCCAGGTCTGCGCCGATTCGCTCGGCACCAAGTTCTGGTCGGGCGTCGGCGGTCAGATCGACTTCGTCTACGGCGCTTCGCTCTCCAAGGGAGGCAAGGCCATCATCGCCATGCCGTCGATTACCAACAAGGGCGTCTCGAAAATCTGCCCCACGCTGTTGGACGGTGCCGGCGTCGTCACCACGCGCAACCACATCCATTGGTTCGTCACCGAGTTCGGCGCCGTCGACCTCTACGGCAAGACCATGCAGGAGCGCGCACGCCTGTTGATTTCCATCGCCCATCCGTCCGCTCAGGAGGAGCTCGACCGCGCCGCTTTCGAGCGTTGGGGTTCGCACCACCACTACATCAAGAGCTACATGGGTTAATTCCACGGGCTCCATCCGATGATTCGAGGGTGAAAAGCCGCCGGCCCCGCCGGCCGGTTTTTCACCTTCGGCTTTTCCCGGCCGCCTCTTTCCTCTTCCGCGTGCAGGGGCAAGGGAGGATGCGGGGGGGTTTAAACAACTGAGGCTGGCGCACGAAAAG
>JAIDUZ010000066.1 GCA_029059935.1 Alistipes sp. | reverse complement strand
CCCAACACGGTCTGCAACAAGTGCGGCCACATCGACAAACGCTATCTGAAAGAGTGCCCCGAGTGCCACAGCGACAACCTCGACTATCTCACCCGCGTCATCGGCTACATGAAGCGCGTGTCGAATTTCTCGGCGGCGCGTCAGAAGGAGGCTGCGCGCCGGTTCTACGCCAAGGCCGAGTAGCCGCCATGCTGAGGTTCCACAACTACGACGTGGTCTTCGCCGAGATTCCCGGCGAGACGACCCTGGCCGTCAACCTCACGGGGTGCCCCAACCGCTGTCCCGGCTGCCACAGCCCTCATTTGCAGGGCGGCGGGGGCGAGGCGCTCGACGACGATGCGCTGGCGGTGCTGCTCGACCGCTACGGGCGTTCGGTGACGTGCGTCTGCTTCATGGGCGGCGACAGCGAACCCGCCGAGGTGGCACGGCTGGCCGGCGTCGTGCGGCAGACGATGCCGCAGCTGCGCGTGGGGTGGTATTCGGGCCGGGCGGAGCTTCCGGCCGGCATGGCGCCGCAGGCGTTCGACTACGTCAAGCTGGGGCCCTGGGTCGAAAGCCGCGGGCCGCTCTCGTCGCCCGTGACCAACCAGCGTTTCTACCGCGTGGCGGCCGACGGCACCCTGGAGGACCGCACGGAGCTGTTCCGTCCGGCGTCGCGGGGGAAGTGTTGAATCTTTGTCGAAAATTTTTCGGCCGAAAAGGTTGCGCGTTCGTCCTTAAAGTCGTACCTTTGCACCCGATTGCAAGCCCCGATGAATCGCAAACCTCACATAGCAGCGGCCGTTTCGTCCCGACAGCGGGACTGCCGGTCGGGCTTCGGGTCTGTCGACGGGGCGGCATTGTTGGCTTTATTAGGGTAACCGGAACGGTTGCCCTATTTTTTTGCGCTTCGACAGGATGAAAACACGCTATCTGAATGCCCGTATCTATCGCGGCGGAAAGTTCGAGGAGGGCTCGCTCCTCGTTGAGGAGGGCCGTTTCGCGGCGGATGCGCCCGGAGCGGCGGCCGACCGCACGGTCGACCTGGAGGGCCGGCATGTCGTGCCGGGGCTGGTCGACGTGCATGTCCATCTGCGCGAGCCGGGTTTCCCGCACAAGGAGACCATCGCCACCGGCACGGCTGCTGCTGCGCGCGGCGGTTACACGACCGTCTGCCCGATGCCCAACCTCGACCCGGCGCCCGACACGCCCGAGCATCTGCGGGTGCAGACCGAGCTGATACGCCGCGACGCCGCGGTGCGGGTCTTGCCCTATGCCTCCATCACGGTGGGGCAGCGCGGCTGCGGCGAGCTGGTCGATTTCGCTGCGCTGGCTCCCGAAGTCGTCGGTTTTTCCGACGACGGCCGCGGCGTGCAGTCGGCCGTGCTGATGGAAGAAGCCATGCGGCGGGCCGCGGCCGTCGGCAAACCCATCGTGGCCCACTGCGAAGCGGACGAACTGCTGCGCGGCGGCTACATCCACGACGGCGGCTACTGCCGCGAGCACGGCCACCGGGGCATCTGCTCGGAGAGCGAGTGGCGGCAGGTCGAGCGCGACATCGCGCTGGCCGAAAAGACGGGGTGCCGGTATCATGTCTGCCATGTCTCGACCAAGGAGAGCGTGGAGCTGGTGCGCCGGGCCAAGGCCCGGGGGCTGCGCGTGAGCTGCGAGACGGCGCCGCACTACCTGCTGCTGTGCGACGACGACTTGCAGGAGGAGGGGCGTTTCAAGATGAACCCGCCGCTGCGGAGCCGGGCCGACCGCGACGCACTGCTGGCAGGCATCGCCGACGGCACGGTGGAAGTCATCGCCACCGACCATGCGCCCCACACGGCCGAGGAGAAGAACCGCGGTCTGGCCGGCAGCGCCATGGGTATCGTGGGGCTGGAGTGCGCCTTTCCGCTGTTGTACAAATACCTGGTGCTGCCGGGGTGCATAACCCTCGAACGGCTCGTGGAGCTGATGTCCGTCAACCCGCGGCGCATCTTCGGGCTCGGAGGCGGATTGGAGCCGGGCCAGGAGGCCGACTTCACGGTGCTGGACCTCGCGGCGCAGTATGAGATAGACCCCTCGACGTTTCGTTCCAAGGGCCGTGCGACCCCCTTTGCCGGCTGGCCCGTGCAGGGCAGGGCCGCGATGACGGTGGTGGGAGGCGAGACCGTATATGAATTCACGGTTCGGAATTCATAATTCACAATGAACGAAGCAAAGACAGCACAACGATATGAAACCCTACACCAAGAAAATCGTGCTCGAAAACGGCCGTGAGTTCTACGGCTACGGTTTCGGGGCCGACCGGGAGACGATCAACGAAATCGTCTTCAACACCTCGATGGTGGGTTACCAGGAGATCGTCTCCGACCCCTCGTACACCGACCAGACGGTGGTCATGACCTACCCGCTGATAGGCAACTACGGCACGGCCGAAGAGGACTATGAGACCAAGTTTCCGACCATCGGAGGCATGATCGTCCGCGAGTACAACGACATCCCCTCCAACTTCCGCTACACGCGCACGCTCAACGAGGTGTTCGAGGAGATGGGCATTCCGGGCGTCTGGGGCATCGACACCCGCGCCCTGGTGCGCATCATCCGCGACGAGGGCAGCCAGAAAGTGATGATTGCCGATGCTGCGACGCCCCGCGAGGAGGCGATGGAGCGTCTGCGCGCCTACGAGCTGCCGCGCGACATGGTGGCCCGCGTGAGCTGCAAGAAGCGCTGGTTCTCGCGCACGCCCAACCACCGTTTCGACGTGGTGGCCATCGACTGCGGCATCAAGTACAACATCATCCGCTGTCTCAACGCCAAGGGCTGCAACGTCACGGTCGTGCCGTTCGACGCCTCGGTGGAGGAGATTCTCGCTTTCCGGCCCGACGGCATCTTCCTGTCGAACGGCCCCGGCGACCCGGTCGACGTGGAGCCCGTCATCGAAAAGGTGCGGGCGCTGAAAGGCCGCCTGCCCATCTTCGGCATCTGCATGGGCCATCAGATGGTGGCGCTGGCCTACGGCGCGAAGACCTTCAAGATGAAGTTCGGCCACCGCGGCGGCAACCACCCCGTCAAACGCCTGGAAACGGGCAAAATCGAAATCACGAGTCAGAACCACAGTTTCGCCGTGGACATCGGTTCGCTGAAAGATACGCCCCTGCGGCTGACCCACGTCAACCTGCTGGACAACACGGCCGAGGGCATCGAATGCCCCGAGGAGATGGTCTTCTCGGTGCAGTACCACCCCGAGAGCGCGCCGGGACCGCAGGACAGCGCCTATCTGTTCGACAAGTTCATTAAAATGATGGAGGAGCACAAAAATGCCTAAGAGAAAAGACATACGCAAGGTGCTGGTCATCGGCTCGGGGCCGATCGTCATCGGCCAGGCCGCCGAATTCGACTATGCCGGAACGCAGGCCTGCCTGGCGCTGCGCGAGGAGGGTTACGAAGTGGTGCTGGTCAACTCCAACCCGGCCACCATCATGACCGACACCCACATCGCCGACAAGGTCTACATGGAGCCGCTGACGCTCGAATACGTGGCCAAAATCATCCGCTACGAGCGTCCCGACGCCATCGTGCCGGGACTGGGCGGGCAGACGGGTCTCAATCTGGCCGTGCAGCTGGCCAAGAAAGGCATCCTGGCCGAGTGCCAGGTGGAGATTCTGGGCACGTCGTTCGAGTCGATCGAGCGCGCCGAGGACCGCGAGCTGTTCAAGGAGCTGTGCCAGTCGTTGGGCGAGCCGGTGCTGCCGTCGGAGGTCGCCACTTCGGTAGACGAGGCGGCCGACATCGCACGCAAGATAGGCTATCCCGTCGTGCTGCGCCCCGCCTTCACGCTGGGCGGCACGGGAGGCGGCTTCGCCGACGACGAAGCGCAGCTGCGCGAGATGATGCGCAACGCGCTCTTCCTCTCGCCCGTGCACCAGGTGCTCATCGAGAAGAGCATCAAAGGCTACAAGGAGATCGAATACGAGGTCATCCGCGACTCCAACGATACGGCCATCGCCATCTGCAACATGGAGAACATCGACCCTGTGGGCATCCACACGGGCGACTCCATCGTCGTGGCGCCGAGCCAGACGCTCACCAACCGCGAGTATCAGATGCTGCGCGACTCGGCGCTGAAAATCATCCGCGAACTCAAAATCGAGGGCGGCTGCAACGTGCAGTTCGCCTTGGACCCGCTCTCGTTCGAATATTACCTCATCGAGGTCAACCCCCGCGTCTCGCGTTCGTCGGCCCTGGCTTCCAAGGCCTCGGGCTATCCCATCGCCCGCGTCAGCGCCAAGATAGCCGTGGGTCTCACGCTCGACGAGATACGCATCGCCAACACGCCGGCGTCGTTCGAGCCTACGCTCGACTACGTGGTGACCAAAATCGCCCGCTTCCCGTTCGACAAGTTCTCCGACGCCTCCAACCAGCTGGGCACCCAGATGAAGGCCACGGGCGAGGTGATGTCGGTGGGCCGTACGATCGAGGAGTCGCTGCTGAAAGCCGTGCGGTCGCTCGAAACGGGCGTCTGCCACATCCATCACCGGAAGTTCGACGACTGGTCGACCGACCGGCTGCTGGAATACATCCGCACCGGCACCGACGACCGTCTCTACGCCATTGCGCAGCTCATCCGCTGCGGCATCGACCTGGTGCTGATTTACAACAGCACCAAAATCGACATGTTCTTCCTCGAAAAGTTCAAGAACATCGTCGAGTTCGAGAGCGTCGTCCGTGCGCACCCGCACGACATCGAGACCCTGCGCGACGCCAAGCGCATGGGCTTCAGCGACAAGTACGTCGGGCAGCTGTGGGGCCTCTCGGAGCAGGAGATGTTCCGCCTGCGCGAGCAGCACGGCATCTTCCCGGTCTACAAGATGATAGACACCTGCGCCAGCGAATTTTCGTCCTACGTGCCCTATTTCTACTCGACCTACGAGCTCGAAAACGAGTCGGTCGTCAGCGGCAAGGAGAAAATCGTGGTCCTCGGTTCGGGTCCCATCCGCATCGGGCAGGGCGTGGAGTTCGACTATTCGACCGTGCACGCCATCTGGTCGATCCGCGAAGCGGGCTACGAGGCCATCATCATCAACAACAACCCCGAGACCGTTTCGACGGACTACACCACCAGCGACAAGCTCTACTTCGAGCCGCTGACCGTGGAGGATGTGATGAACGTCATCCACCTCGAACGGCCCAAGGCCATCGTCGTGTCGCTCGGCGGGCAGACGGCCATCAACCTGGCCGAACCCCTGGCGGCGCTCGGCGTGCCCATCATCGGCACCGACTGCGAAGCCATCCGCAACGCCGAGGACCGCGGCTGCTTCGAGAAAATCATGGAGGAGCTGGGCATCCCCCAGCCCGAGGCCGAGGCCGTCACCGACATCGAGGCCGGCGTAAGGGCTGCGGCGCGCATCGGCTACCCGGTGCTCGTGCGCCCCAGCTACGTGCTGGGCGGCCGCGCCATGCAGATCGTGTCGAACGAGGAGAGTCTGCGCCACTACCTCCGCACGGCCGTGGAGATCAACACCGACCAGCCCGTGCTGGTCGACCGCTACATCATGGGCAAGGAGCTCGAAGTCGACGCCATCTGCGACGGCCGCGACGTCTTCATCCCCGGCATCATGGAGCATGTCGAGCGCACGGGCATCCACTCGGGCGACTCGATCAGCGTCTACCCGACGTTCAGCGTCTCGGAGGCTGCCAAGCGGAAAATCATCGACTACACCGTGCGCTTGGGTCTGCGCATCGGCATCGTGGGACTCTACAACATCCAGTTCATCCTCGACGGCGAGGACGACGTCTACGTCATCGAGGTCAACCCGCGGTCGTCGCGCACCGTGCCGTTCCTCTCCAAGTCGACGGGCGTGGGCATGGCCCACATCGCCACGCAGGTCATCCTCGGAAAGAGCCTGCGCGAGCTGGGCATCACCGAGGTGTGCGGCCGCGAAAAGACGCGCTGGTACGTCAAGGCGCCGGCCTTCTCGTTCGCCAAAATCCGCGGCATGGACTCCTACCTCTCGCCCGAAATGAAGTCGACGGGCGAAGCCATCGGCTACGACGACAAGCTCACTCGCGCGCTTTACAAGGCGTTGCAGGCCACGGGCATGAACGTCTCGAACTACGGCACCATCTTCGTGACCATCGCCGACCCCGACAAGGAGAAGGCGCTGCCGCTGGTGCGGCGCTTCTACGAACTCGGGTTCAACGTCGAGGCCACGACCGGCACCGCCGGGTTCCTGCGCGGCCACGGCATCCGCACCCGCACGCGCCGCAAGCTCAGCGAGGGGAGCTCCGAAATCATCGACGCCCTGCGGCAGGGCCACGTGAGCTACGTCATCAATACCATCGACATCAACCAACACGACACGCGGCGCGACGGCTACGAAATCCGCCGCACGGCCGTCGAGAACAACGTGACGGTCTTCACCGCGCTGGAGACCGTGGCCGTGCTCCTCGACGTGCTCGAAGAGATTACGCTCCGTGTCTCCACCATCGACGCAGAATGATGTACAAACAAGGGACATATACCGTGCTGGCGAACGAGCCGCTCACGGCGTCGGTCCGCCGCATGCGCCTCGGGGGCGACACGCAGTGGATTTCGCGGCCCGGGCAGTTCGTCAACATCGCGCTGGCGGGCCGCTACCTGCGGCGCCCCATCTCGGTGTGCGACTACGATGCCGAATCGCTGACCCTTGTCTACAAGGTCGTGGGCGAGGGCACCGCGCAGATGGCCCGCATGCGGGCCGGCGAGCGCCTCGACCTGCTCACGGGTCTGGGCAACGGCTTCTCTGCGGACAACGGCGCCCGGCGGCCGCTGCTGGTCGGCGGCGGGGTGGGCGTGCCGCCGCTCTACAATCTGGCCAAGGTGCTCCTTGCGTCCGGCAGGCCGGTGCAGGTCGTGCTGGGCTTCAACACGGCGGCCGAGGTCTTCTATGCCGAGGAGTTCCGCGCCCTGGGGTGCTCCGTCACGGTCGCTACGGCCGACGGCTCCGAGGGGGTGAAGGGTTTTGTCACCGACGCTCTTGCGGGGCTCGATTTCGACTACTTTTATGCTTGCGGTCCGCTGCCGATGCTCCGGGCCTTGTCGCAAGCCACGGCCTGCGACGGCCAGTTGTCGTTCGAGGAACGCATGGGGTGCGGCTTCGGCGCCTGCATGGGCTGTTCGTGCAAGACCCTCACGGGCAGCAAGCGCATCTGCAAGGAGGGGCCGGTGATGAACAAGGGCGAGATACTTTGGTGAATGGATAAAGTGGACGATGCGGCCCTTTGGGCCGTGCGGGCCGCAGCCTCCCGGTGCGGAGGCCCGCAAGCGTGCTCCGCAGGCAGCGGCCGTATCTCCCGAACAGAATTGATATGATAGACACTTCCGTCATACTTTCCGGGTTGAGGCTGGACAACCCCGTCATCCCGGCCAGCGGCACGTTCGGCTACGGCCGGGAGTTCAGCGACTTCTACGACCTCGACATCCTGGGCTCCTTTTCGTTCAAGGGGACCACGCGCGAGCCGCGCTTCGGCAACCCGACGCCCCGCATCGCCGAGTGCCGCGAGGGGATGATCAACGCCGTGGGGTTGCAGAATCCCGGCATCGACCATGTCATCGCCGAGGAGCTGCCGCGCCTGCGCGAATTCTTCCACAAGCCCGTCATCGCCAACATCTCGGGCTTCTCCGTCGAGGAGTACGCCTGTTGTTGCGAGCGCATCGACAAGGAGGAGCAGGTGGGGCTCATCGAGGTCAACGTCTCGTGTCCCAACGTGCGGCACGGCGGCATGTCGTTCGGCACCTCGCCCGAAGCCGCCGCCGAGGTCACGCGCGCCGTCAAGGCCGTGACGACCAAGCCGGTCTACATCAAGCTGAGCCCCAACGTCACGGACATCGTGGCCATCGCCAAGGCGTGCGAGGAGGCCGGGGCCGACGGTTTGTGCTTGATAAATACTTTGTTGGGCATGCGTATCGATGTCGCGCGCCGCAAGCCCGTCATCGCCAATACGATGGGCGGCTTCTCCGGCCCGGCGATCTTCCCCGTGGCCGTGCGGATGGTCTTCCAGGTGGCCCGGGCGTGCCGTGTGCCCGTCATCGGGTGCGGCGGCGTCTCTACGGCCCGCGACGTCATCGAGATGATGATGGCCGGCGCCACGGCCGTGGAGGTCGGCGCCGCCAATCTGGTCAATCCCTATGCCTGCAAGGAGATCGTCGAGGCCCTGCCCGCCGAAATGGAGCGCCTGGGCATCGAAAAACTGAGCGACATCATAGGAATCGTGCAGTGTGAGAACTGAGCGTGGAATGTGTGAAGTGTTCGGCAAATACCTTTCACTTTCGACCTTTCGCCTTTAACTTTTTTGAAATGGATAACAAAGACGTAATCATCGCCTGCGACTTCAAGTCGGCAGAGGATACTTTCCGCTTCCTCGACCTTTTCAAGGACGAGGCGCGCAAACCCTTTCTGAAAATCGGCATGGAGCTCTTCTACGCCGAGGGCCCGGCCATCGTGCGCGAAATCAAGCGCCGGGGCCACCGCATCTTCCTCGACCTGAAGCTCCACGACATTCCCAACACCGTCCGCAAGGCCATGGCCGTGCTGTCGCGGCTCGATGTCGACATGTGCAACGTCCACGCCGCCGGCACCATCGAGATGATGCGCGCCGCCCGTGAGGGTCTCACGCGCGAGGACGGCACGCGGCCCCTGCTCATCGCCGTGACGCAGCTCACCTCCACCAGCGAGGAGCGCATGCAGCAGGAGCTGCTGATAGGCGCCTCCATCAACGACACCATCGTCCGCTACGCCCGCAACACCCGCGAGGCGGGGCTCGACGGCGTGGTCTGCTCGCCCCTGGAGGCCGGCATGGTCCACGAGGCGTGCGGCGCCGGTTTCCTGACCGTCACGCCCGGCATCCGCTTCGCCGACGGCGATGTCGCCGACCAGGTGCGCGTCACCACGCCCGCCCGTGCCCGCGAAATCGGCTCCGACTTCATCGTCGTGGGACGCCCCGTCACCGCCGCGCCCGACCCCGTGGCCGCCTACCGCCGCTGCGTGGAGGAATTCATGGGAGTGGAGTGAAAATTGAAAGGCTTCCGGTAAAATTTCACTTTTCACCTTTCACTTGTTATGAAGTCCGTAAAGCTTTTCTACCTGCGCAATTGCCCCTACTGCAAGCGGGCGCTGCAATACATCGCCGACGCCCGTGCGGCGCATCCCGAGCTGGCGGCCGTCGAAATCGAGACGGTCGAGGAGTCGGAGCAGCCCGAGGTGGCCGACCGCTACGATTACTATTATGTCCCCACGTTCTACGTCGACGGCGTCAAGGTCCACGAGGGCGGCATCTCCGCCGACGAGGTGGAGGCGCTGTTGCGCCGGGCGCTGGACTGACGCCAAGTTAACGAACCCGAACGTCCCATGAGAAACCGTACCGAATCCGCAGCGCCGCTGATGGTCGCCTGTCCCGAGTGCGGGCGGCCGAGCGATTCGATCAAGAGCTATTGGATGATGGACCTGCTCGTCTTCATCCTCGCTTTCGTCTACCATCGCCGCAAAAAGTATGTCTGTTGTCCGCGGTGCATGCGGAAGCACCTGCTCGTCAGCGGGTTCACGTACAATATCGTGTTGGCCAACCTGCTGTGGCTCATGCTGATTCTGCCGTGGACCCTCATTCTGCTCGCCGCGTCCTTTACCGGGGGCCATTCGTCGGAGGTGTACGGTCTGCTCGAATCGGACGGGTCCGGCGACTGCTGCGGCGAGGACGACGGGTCCGAGGACGCGGAGGAGTATGAAGATGACGAAGATTCCGGCGAAGATGACCAGGAAGAAACCGAAAACCGATGATAACAATGGAAAAACGTATTGCTGAAGACCTGCTTTCGATAGGCGCGGTGTTCCTGCGCCCCGAAGAGCCGTTCACATGGGCCAGCGGCATCAAGAGCCCGATTTATTGCGACAACCGCCTGACGCTGACGGCGGTCGAAGTGCGCAAGCACGTCGAGGCCGGGCTGGCCGAGACCGTACGCGCCAAGTTTTCCGAGGCTGAAGTGCTGATGGGCACCTCCACGGCCGGCATCGCCCATGCCGCCATCACGGCCACGCTGCTCGACCTGCCGATGGGCTACGTCCGTTCGGGGGCCAAGGACCACGGTCGCGGCAACCGCATCGAAGGCAAACTCGACAAGGGACAGAAGGTGGTCGTCATCGAGGACCTCATCTCGACCGCCGGTTCGTGCATCGAGGTGGTCGAGGCGCTGCGCGAGGCGGGCGCCGAGGTGCTGGGCGTGGCGTCGATCTTCACCTACGGCATGCGCAAGGGCATCGAGCGGCTGCGCGAGGCCGGGGTGGTGAACCACAGCCTCTCGAACCTCGACGCGCTGGTCGAGGTCGCCGCCGACAAGGGCTACATCCGCCCCGAGGACAAGGCGCGTCTGATAGCCTTCCGCGACAACCCCGCCGACGAAGGGTGGATGAAGTAACGAGTGAAAATTGAGAGGTGAAAAGTGAAAAGCGTTCGTCGGGCACCTTTCACTTTCGACCTTTCGCCTTTAACCTCATGGAAATCATGCGTCACCTGACAGACCCCATGGACCTCTCGGTCGAGGAGACCGGGCGGATCATCGCCCTGGCCGAGGAGATCATCGCCGACCGGGCCAAGTACAGCACTGCGTGCAAGGGCAAGAAGCTCGCCACGCTCTTCTACGAACCTTCGACCCGCACGCGGCTGAGCTTCACGGCAGCCATGCTGGAGCTGGGCGGCGAGGTCATCGGCTTCTCCGACGCTGCGTCGTCGTCGGTCTCCAAGGGCGAGACCGTGGCCGACACCGTGCGCGTCATCCGTTGCTTCGCCGACATCATCGCCATGCGCCACTTCAAGGAGGGTGCGCCGCTCGTGGCGTCGCAGTATGCCGGCATCCCGGTCATCAATGCCGGCGACGGCAGCCACTCCCACCCCACGCAGACCCTCACCGACCTGCTCACCATCAAGCGCGAGAAGGGCCGCTTCGACCACCTCACGATCGGCTTCTGCGGCGACCTCAAATTCGGCCGCACGGTCCATTCGCTCATCAAGGCGCTGTCGCGCTACGAGGGGGTGAAGGTGATTCTCATTTCGCCCGAGGAGCTGCGCCTGCCCGACTACATGTTGCAGGAGATGCGTGCCAACTCCGCCCTGGAATTCCGCGAGGTCCGCACCATGGAGGAGGTGATGCCCGAGCTGGACATCCTCTACATGACGCGCGTGCAGAAAGAGCGTTTCCTCGACGAGGAGGAGTTCGACCGCGTGAAGGACAGCTTCGTGCTCGACCCCGAGAAGCTGAAGACCGCGCGCGAGGATATGATTATCCTCCACCCGCTGCCCCGTGTCAACGAGATAACCCGGGCGGTCGACAACGACCCCCGGGCGGCCTACTTCCGGCAGGTCGAGAACGGCAAATTCGTGCGCATGGCGCTGATTTACACGCTGCTCCAGTGGGCCGGCGAGAACAAGCCGTTCGAACGGACGCCTGTCTTCGCCGAACCTTACGTCGTGGGGGGGCACGAATGCACCAACAAGCGCTGCATCTCCGCCACCGAAGATGTCGACCCGCTTTTCCGCCGCACGGCCGACGGCATCTGCCGCTGCGCCTACTGCGAGGCGAAAGCCCGATCGTTCGAAGCGAAAGGCGAAAAGTGAAAGGTGGACGGAAGCCGGCTTTTGAATTGTCGATAAATTGTCGATAGAATCCGACCGTGGATTTTGAAAGTAGGCCGGAATGGGCTACCTTTGCAACGTCGATTTCACAACGACGACGTTTACTGGAAACAGACGATGGCAGCCGGAGTTCATACGGGTCGGTCGAGACGCAGGCGGCGGCAGTCGGAACAGGCTGCCGGACAAGCGGTGCCGGGCCGGCAGCAGGGCTTCGGTGCGGTTTGCCGGGGGCGGCGGATGCCCGCCTGCGGAATCGTCGGACAGATACGGACCGCCACGACATGCGCATGTCGCGGCGGTTCGGCTTTTCGGGGGTCGGAGCTCTGACAGCGGAACGATTCCGGAACCGCCGGCGCGGGACGGCTGAAATGGTCGGACCGGTCCGCAGACGACGGCCGGAGGCCGCCGGAGAATGCCGGGGCGGAATGCCGGAAAGGAACGTGCCGGAGCGTCGGGACGACAGAAGATCGGAAGAGACTGAAAAACAAAAGGAACACGATATGAAAGTAGGTGTGATCATGGGCTCGACGAGCGACTACGAAGTGATGGCCGATGCCGTGCGGACGCTCGAAGAATTCGGTGTCGAATTCGAAAAACGCGTGGTGAGCGCCCACCGCACGCCCGACCTGCTGTGCGAATATGCCAAGACGGCGCGCGGCCGCGGCCTGGGCGTCATCATCGCCGGAGCCGGCGGTGCGGCCCACCTGCCGGGCATGGTGGCCTCGATGACCCCGCTGCCGGTGGTGGGAGTCCCCGTGAAGTCGCGGGCGCTCAACGGTCTCGACTCGCTGCTCTCCATCGTGCAGATGCCTGCCGGGGTGCCTGTGGCCACGACGGCCATCAACGGAGCCCGGAATGCTGCGCTGATAGCGATTTCGATACTTGCCCTGCAAGACGGGGCGCTGGCCGGCAAGCTCGACGCTTTCCGTGCGAAACAGACCTCCGACGTACTGAAAGCCGAGATATAGCATGAAGACCATCGGCATTATAGGGGGCGGTCAGCTGGGGCTGATGATTGCGGAGGAGGCGCGCCGGCTGGGCGTGCACACCGTGGCGCTCGACCCGGCGCCCGACGCTCCGGCCTTTGCCGTGTGCGACGACCGCATCGTGGCGCCCTACGACGATGCGGCGGCGCTCGAAGAGCTGTGCCGCCGGAGCGACGCGGTGACCTACGAATTCGAGAACGTGCCGGGCGGGGTGCTGGTTCCGCTGGCCGAAAAATACAATATTCCTCAGGGTTTCCGGCCGCTCTACGACTCGCAGGACCGCCTGCGCGAGAAAGAGAACGCCCGGGCCCACGGCTTCGAGACCCCGGCCTATGCGGCGGTCGACGACGAGGCGGGACTGCGGCGGGCGCTGCGCGAGATAGGCTTTCCGTGCGTGTTGAAGACCCGCACGCTGGGCTACGACGGCCACGGGCAGGCGGTGCTCCGCACGGAGACCGACGTAGAAAAGGCGCTGCCGCTGCTGGCGGTGCCCTGCATCCTGGAAGCGTTCGTGGATTTCGACTATGAAGCCAGCCTGGTGATGGTGGCCGACGGCGAAAAGGTCGTCACGTTCCCCATCGGCCGCAACGTCCACCGCGACGGCATCCTCGACCTTTGCTTCGTGCCGGCCGAGGGTCTTTCGCCGGAGCTGGCGGCACGCATGCGCGCCACGGGCGAGCGGTTCATGCGGGAGTGCGGCTACCGGGGCATCCTGGCCGTGGAGCTCTTCGTCAGGGGCGACCGCTTCTGGTTCAACGAGATGGCGCCGCGCCCCCACAACTCGGGTCACTGGACCATCGAGGGCGCCACGACCAACCAGTACCGCGAGCTGGTGCGCTTCCTGGTGGGCGAGCCGCTCGAAGAACCGCGGCAGGAGGCACCCGCCGTGATGAAGAACATCCTGGGCCGCGACCTCGATGCGGCGCGCGCGATTGCGGCCGAGGGCGCCGAGGGGGTGCATGTCCACCTCTACGGCAAGAGCGAGAGCCGCCCCCTGCGCAAGATGGGCCACATCACCTTCACGGGGCTGACGGCCGAAGAGTATGCCGCCCGCTGGGCCGGCCGGTTCGACCGTTAGGGTCGGCGTCCGTCCCCCGGGCCGGGACCTGCGGGAGGAGCACTGCGGAGCCTGCGGGTCTCTGCCGGAAGGCCGGACCTTGCAGCGGAAGAGACAACGAAACAGAAGAAACCAAGATATGAAAAACTACCGTATTTTTGTCGAAAAACGGCCCCGGTTCCGGGTGGAGGCCGAGAGCCTGCGCCGCGAACTCAACGCCAACCTGGGGCTGGATTTGCAGAGCCTGCGCCTGCTCAACGTCTACGACCTTTTCGGCTTCGGCGAAGAACTGCTCGAAAAGAGCCGCTACACGGTCTTCGGCGAGACGGTGACCGACACGGTGACCGATGCGTGCGACCTGAGCGGCCATAAATACCTGGCCGTGGAGTTCCTGCCCGGGCAGTTCGACCAGCGTGCGGCCTCGGCCGTCGACTGCGTGCGGCTCATCGACCCGGCGGCCGACGTGCGCATCCGTTCGTCGAAACTGCTGCTCTTCGACGGCTCGGTGAGCGACGAGGAGCTGGCCCGCATCCGGCACTACTACGTCAATGCCGTGGAGTCGCGCGAGAAGAATCTCGACGTGCTCAGCGAGACCGAACAGCCCGAGGTCCGGCCCGTGGAGGTGCTGTCGGGATTCCGCGATCTGGCCGACGACGAGCTGGAAGCCTCCTGCAAGCGCTGGGGACTGGCCATGAATGCCGACGACCTGCGCGAGGTGGTGCGCTACTTCCGCGAGGAGGGCCGCGACCCCTATGAAACGGAGCTGCGCATCCTCGACACCTATTGGAGCGACCATTGCCGCCATACGACCTTCACCACCGAGCTCACGGGCGTCACGGTGGAGGAGTCGTTTCTGAAAGACGAACTGGAAGATTCGCTGGCCCTCTATCTGCGCATCCGCCGCGAGCTGGGCCGCGAACACAAGAGCCTCTGCCTGATGGACCTGGCCACCATCGGTGCGCGCTGGCTGCGCAAGGAAGGGCTGTTGGACGACCTCGAAGCCAGCGACGAGAACAACGCCTGCTCGGTCTACGTCGACGTGGAGGTCGACGGCGCCCCCGAGCGCTGGCTCTTGCAGTTCAAGAACGAGACCCACAACCATCCCACCGAGATCGAACCGTTCGGCGGTGCTTCGACCTGCCTGGGCGGCGCCATCCGCGACCCGCTGTCGGGCCGCAGCTACGTCTACCAGGCCATGCGCGTGACGGGTGCGGGCGACATCTACCGCAAGGTGAGCGAGACGCTGCCGGGCAAGCTGCCGCAGAGCGTCATTTCGAAGAAGGCCGCGGCCGGCTATTCGAGCTACGGCAACCAGATAGGTCTGGCCACGACCCACGTGCGCGAAGTCTATCACGAGGGCTATGTCGCCAAGCGTCTCGAAGTGGGCGCCGTGGCGGGTGCCGTCAAGGCGGAGAACGTGCGCCGCGAGCGCCCCGAGCCGGGCGACCGCATCATCATGCTGGGCGGCCGCACGGGCCGCGACGGCATCGGCGGCGCCACGGGTTCGTCCAAGGAGCACGACTCGCACTCGCTCGAAACCTGCGGCAGCGAGGTGCAGAAAGGCAACGCCCCCGAGGAGCGCAAGCTGGAGCGGCTGTTCCGGCGTCCGGAGGTGACGCGCCTTATCAAGAAATCGAACGACTTCGGCGCCGGAGGCGTGAGCGTGGCCATCGGCGAGCTGGCCGACGGACTCGACATCTACCTCGACCGCGTGAAGACCAAATACAGCGGGCTGAATGCCACCGAGCTGGCTATCAGCGAGTCGCAGGAGCGCATGGCCGTGGTCGTCGAAGCCAAGGATACGGAGGTGTTCATGCGTTACTGCCGCGAGGAGAACATCGAAGCCGTCGAGGTGGCCGACGTCACCGCCACAGGCCGCATGCGCATGTTCTGCCGCGACCGGCTGGTGGTCGACCTCAGCCGCGAATTCATCGATTCGGCCGGTGCCCGGCACTACGCCGAGGCGTGCATCGGAGCCGTGGAGGAGCGCAATCCCTTTGCGCGTGCGGTGGCCGGCGCCAGCCTGGCCGAGCGCTTCGCCAACAATCTGAAGGACGACAACGTGCTCTCGCAGCGCGGACTCGTCGAGATGTTCGATTCGACCATCGGCCGGTCGACGGTGCTGCTGCCTTTCGGCGGCCGGACCCAGCGCACCGAGACGCAGGTGTCGGTGCAGAAGCTGCCGGTCGACGGGCATACCGACACCTCCAGCATCATGGCCCACGGCTACAACCCCTTCATTGCGTCGTGGAGTCCCTACCACGGTGCGGCCTATGCCGTGGTCGAGGCGGCCGCCAAGGTCGTGGCCGCCGGTGCGCGCTACGACCGGATGCGCTACTCTTATCAAGAGTATTTCGAGCGCATGACGCGCGACGCCCGTTCGTGGGGCAAGCCGCTGGCGGCGCTCCTCGGGGCGCTGCGCATGCAGGCCGAGCTGGGGCTCCCCTCCATCGGCGGCAAGGATTCGATGTCGGGCACGTTTCAGGAGATCAACGTGCCGCCCATGCTCATGGCTTTCGGCATCACGACGGTCGATGCCCGCAGCGTCATTTCGCCCGAGTTCAAGGCTCCGGGCCACAAGATATACGTCGTCCGTCATACGCCGCGCGAAAACGGCATGCCCGACACCGCGGCGCTCAAACGCAATTTCGGCTTCGTGAGCGATGCGATCGGGGCCGGGCGGGTCGTCGCGGCCTGGTCGGCAGGCTTCGGCGGCATCGGCGAGGCGCTGGCCAAGATGGCGTTCGGCAACGAAGTCGGCGCCCGTGTCGAGACGGCCGAAGAGCGGCTCTACGACTATGCTTACGGTTCCATCGTCGTCGAGGCGGCGGAGGCGCTGGACTTCCCCGCGGCCGAGCTCCTGGGCGAGACCGTGGAAGACAAGGCGCTGACGGTCAACGGCGTGCGGATGCCGCTCGACGAGCTCTACCGCGCCAACACCGAGCGTTTCGCTGCGGTCTATCCCGACAAGGGCGACAACCGGGCCGAGGTCATGACGGGCGAGCCCCGCACGGGTGCCGCTGCCTATCCGGGTCCGGCGGTGGAGCATCCGGTGGCCTACCTGCCGGTCTTCCCCGGCACCAACTGCGATTATGACACGGCCAAGGCGTTCCGCCGGGCGGGCGCCGAGGTGGAGACGAGCGTGCTGTGCAACCTCGGGGGCGACGACATCCTGCGCTCCATCGACACGATGCGGGCCCATATCGACCGCTGCCACATCTTCGTGCTGAGCGGCGGTTTCTCGGCGGGCGACGAACCCGACGGCAGCGCCAAGTTCATTGTCAACGTGCTGAACAACGATAAGATACGGGATGCGATCCATGCCCTGCTCGACCGCGGAGGCCTGATTCTCGGCATCTGCAACGGCTTCCAGGCCCTGGTCAAATCGGGCCTGCTGCCTTACGGCCGCCTGGGCATGGTGACCGAGGAATCGCCCACGCTCTTCCGCAACGACATCAACCGCCACATTTCGCAGGTGGTGACCACGCGCGTGGCCTCCACGGCTTCGCCCTGGCTGGCAGGGTTCGAGCCGGGCGAGTTGCACAGCATCGCCGTGAGCCACGGCGAGGGCAAGTTCGTGGTGAGCGAGAAGCTGGCGCGCCGTCTTTTCGAGGCGGGGCAGGTGGCTTTCCAGTATGCGGGCCCCGACGGCCTGCCCACCGCCGAGGCGCCGTGGAACCCCAACGGTTCGTCCTACGCCATCGAGGGCATCGTCTCGCCCGACGGCCGCATCCTCGGCAAGATGGGCCACACCGAGCGCTGGGAGGAGAACCTCTATCGCAACATTGCCGGCAACAAGCGGCAGGACCTCTTCGGCAATGCGGTAGCCTACTTTCGGAAGGTGAAAGGTGAAAGGTGAAAAGTGAAAGGTGTTTTCCGCTTTCCGGATTTGCAAACGATAGAAACCAAAAAATAAAGAAACCATGAAGCAACTCGAAATGCTCTACGAGGGCAAGGCCAAGCAGGTCTTCCTGACCGATGATCCCGACAAAATCATCATCCATTACAAGGATGCCGCCACGGCGTTCAACAACGTCAAGAAGGCCACCATCGAGAACAAGGGCGTGCTGAACAACGCCATCTCGACGCTGATTTTCGAGCAGCTGCACAAGGCCGGCGTCAAGACCCACTACATCGAGACGCTCAACGACCGCGACCAGCTCTGCCGCAAGGTGACCATCATCCCGCTGGAAGTGATCGTGCGCAACGTCATCGCCGGCTCCATGGCCCAGCGCCTGGGCATCGAGGAGGGCACCGAGCCCTCGAACGTCATCTTCGACATCTGCTACAAGAAGGACGAGCTGGGCGACCCGCTGATCAACGACCACCACGCCGTGGCGCTCGGCGCCGCCACCTACGCGGAGCTCGACACGATTTACAAGATGACGGCCAAAATCAACGAGGTGCTCAAGGGGCTCTTCGCGCAGATGAACATCCGCCTCATCGACTTCAAAATCGAGTTCGGCAAGACCTCCGACGGCGAAATCGTCCTCGCCGACGAGGTGTCGCCCGACACCTGCCGTCTGTGGGACGCCACGACCAACGAGAAGCTCGACAAGGACCGCTTCCGCCGCGACCTGGGCAAGGTGCGCGAGGCCTACGAGGAGATTCTGGCCCGTCTGCGTAAAATTACGGCATAGGGATGGAGAATCCGATGATCGACAGGGAGTTGCACGAGGAGTGCGGCGTCTTCGGCGTCTTCGGCGTGCCCGATGCTTCGACGCTCGCCTACTACGGGCTGCATGCCTTGCAGCATCGCGGTCAGGAGGGGTGCGGCATCGTGAGTGTCGACGACGGGGGGCGTTTCCGCCGCACGAAGGGCGAGGGGCTGGTGACCGAGGTCTTCAAGGAGCCCGACCTCGCGGCCCTCGCGGGCGCCATGGCCATCGGCCACGTGCGTTATTCGACGGCCGGCGGCGGGGGCATCGAGAACGTCCAGCCTTTCATGTTCCGTCACAATACGGGCGACTTCGCCCTGGCGCACAACGGCAACATCGTCAATTCGTCCGCACTGCGGGAGTACCTCGAAAACCGCGGCAGCCTCTTCCACTCTTCGTCCGACAGCGAGGTGCTGGCCCATCTGGTCAAGAAGGAGACCAAGTACCACGACCGGCCGCGCATCTATTCGATCATCGATGCGCTCAACATGTTGGAGGGTGCCTTCGCCTTCCTTATCATGACGGCCAACCGCATCTACGCCTGCCGCGACAAATACGGCCTGCGGCCCCTCTCCATCGGGCGCCTGGGCGACGGCTACGTCATATCGAGCGAGACCTGTGCGTTCGACGTCCTGGGCGCCGAGTTCGTGCGCGACGTCGAGCCGGGCGAAATCGTCACCATCGACGGCCACGGCCTGCGTTCGACCGACTATTCGCAGTACAAGCGGCGGCAGATGTGCGCCATGGAGTACATCTACTTCGCGCGGCCCGACAGCGACATCGAGGGGTGCAACGTCCATGCTTTCCGCAAGGAGTCGGGGCGTCTCCTGTTCGCCGAATCCCCGGTGCCGGCCGACATCGTGGTCGGCGTGCCCGATTCGAGCCTCAGCGCCGCGATGGGTTATGCCGAGGCGAGCGGCCTGCCCTACGAAATGGGCCTTATCAAGAACAAGTACATCGGCCGTACGTTCATCCAGCCTTCGCAGGAGTTGCGCGAGAAGGGCGTGAGGATGAAGCTCTCGGCCGTGCGTTCCATCGTGCGGGGCCGGCGCGTGGTGTTGATCGACGATTCCATCGTGCGGGGTACTACGTCGCGACGCATCGTCAGCATGCTGCGCGAGGCGGGTGCCGCCGAGGTGCACGTGCGCATCGCTTCGCCGCCCATCGCCAATCCGTGTTTCTACGGCGTCGACATCTCCACCTACGACGAGCTCATCTCGGCCCGGCTCGACGTGGAGGGCGTGCGCCGCGAAATCGGATGCGACACCCTGGCGTTCCTCTCCGAGAAGGCGCTCTATGCGGCCGGCGGGCGCAGCGAGCTCTGCACGGCCTGCTTCACGGGGCACTATCCCACGGCGCTCTACACCGCGCGCGAGCAGGCCAACAAGGACGGAAAATTTTAGACAAAGTGAAAGCTGAAAGGTGAAAAGCGAAAGGTCTCGGGAAGACGCGGCGTCTGCTTCCGAAAGATGAGATTGAAGCGGAACTTTGACCGGAAGCTCTCTGTTTTTCATTGACTATTATATACATTGAAATACCAAGGATACGCAATTCGGATTTGTTCGGGCACTCCGACCGAAGCCCCTCCCAAGGGAGGGGTTGCGGAACAGGTTCCGCTTCTGCTGTGGCGGCTCGGCAATTCGCCGGGGCGATTGCTCTCGCCTGCTGCCGCAGTTTGGGGTGGGGTCCAAAACTGGATACGCCGCCTGTGGCGGCGAGCCCCGACGTTCGGATTTTAAAAGTCATTCCTTAGACACTGGTACATCAAAGTATATAGATGGGTTTTAATTCTTAATTTTTGATTGACATAATGGCAGAAAGTTATGAAAAGGCCGGCGTGAACCTCGAAGCCGGATACGAGGTGGTGCGGCGCATCAAAAAGCACGTGGCGTCGACTTCGCGCTTGGGCGTGATGGGCAACATCGGCGCCTTCGGCGGCATGTTCGACCTCTCGGCGCTGCGGGTCGAGGAACCCGTGCTGGTGAGCGGCACCGACGGTGTGGGCACCAAACTCAAGCTGGCGTTCGCCATGGACAAGCACGACACCATCGGCATCGACGCCGTGGCCATGTGCGTCAACGACGTGCTGGCGCAGGGTGCCGAACCGCTGCTGTTCCTCGACTATGTGGCCGTGGGGTGCAACGAGCCCCGGAAAATCGAGGCTATCGTCGCCGGCGTGGCCGAGGGCTGCCGCCAGGCCGGCTGCGCCCTGGTGGGCGGCGAGACGGCCGAGATGCCGGGCATGTACGCCGACGGAGAGTACGACATCGCCGGCTTCACGGTAGGCGTGGTCGAGAAGAAGCGGCTCATCGACGGTTCGAAGGTCCGCGTGGGCGATGTGCTGGTGGGCGTGGCGTCGAGCGGCGTCCATTCCAACGGTTTCAGCCTGGTGCGCAAGATCGTGGCCGACAACGGGCTGGACCTGCACGAAAGTTATCCCGAGCTCTCCGACCGCCTGCTGGGCGAGGTGTTGCTGACCCCGACCAGAATCTACGTGAAGCAGATGTTGGAGGTCATCCGCGGCTGCGACGTCCACGGCATCAGCCACATCACGGGCGGCGGCTTCGACGAGAACATCCCGCGCATTCTCCGCGAGGGGCAGGGCATCGAGATCGAGGAGGGTTCGTGGGAGATTCTGCCCGTGTTCCGCTTCCTCGAAAAGTACGGCAAGGTGCCCCACCGCGAGATGTTCAACATCTTCAACATGGGCATCGGCATGGTCGTGGCGCTCGACGCTTCCGAGGCGCAGCGGGCCATCGACATCCTCGCCGCTCAGGGCGAACGGGCTTCGGTCATCGGACGCGTCACCGGCACCGAGGGTGTCGTCATCCGATAGCCGCGATGCACCGGATAGCGGTTTTCGCCAGCGGCGAGGGGACCAATTTCGAGGCCATCGCCGGGGCTTGCGAGCAGGGTGTGCTGGATGCGCGCGTGGTGCTCGCCGTCTGCGACAGGCCCGGGGCCCGCGTGGTCGGCCGGGCCGCGGCGCACGGGGTCGAAACGTTCGTCTTCTCGCCCAAGGCATACTCCTCCAAGGCCGATTTCGAGCGCGAAATCGTGGCGCGGCTCGATGCCGCAGGCGTGGAGCTGGTCTGCCTGGCCGGTTACATGCGCATCGTGGGCGACACCTTGCTGGAGGCCTACGGCGGGCGGATCGTCAACGTGCATCCGTCGCTGCTTCCGGCGTTCCGCGGGGCGCACGCCATCGAGCAGGCGCTCGATTACGGCGTCAAGGTCTTCGGCGTGACCATCCATCGGGTCGACGCCACGCTCGACGGCGGACCCATCCTCGCCCAGCGGGCTTTCGCCTATGAGGGCCGCGACCTCGGCGAGCTGGAACGGCTGGTACACGAAACGGAATATCCGCTCTATGTTGAAACGATAGGCAAACTGCTTGAAGATGAATAGGGAAGAGATCGAACGGCTCGTGGATTCGCAGCCGACGGTTTTCGTCGGTTCGGTCGACGGGGAGGGATTCCCCAACGTCAAGGCCATGCTGGCGCCGCGCGTGCGCGAGGGGCTTCGGACGTTCTGGCTGACGACCAACACGTCGTCGATGCGCGTGGCGCAGTTCCGGCGCAATCCCCGCGCGGCGCTCTACTTCTGCGATGCGGAACGCTTCCTCGGCGTGCAGCTGCGCGGAACGATGGAGGTGCTGGAAGATGCCGCATCGCGGCGATTCATCTGGCGCGAGGGCGATACGGAATACTATCCGCTCGGGGTCGACGACCCCGACTACTGCGTACTGCGTTTTACGGCTGAAACGGGCCGCACATACTCGGATTATCATTCGGAAAACTTTGAAACAGAATAATATGCGTGCTTTAATCAGTGTGAGCGACAAGCGGGGCGTCGTGGAGTTCGCCCGGGGCTTGCGCGAACAGGGCTGGGAGGTGATCGCCACGGGCGGCACCATGAAACTGCTGCGCGACAGCGGTGTGGAAGTGTTGAATATCAGCGATGTGACGGGATTCCCCGAAATCTGCGACGGACGGGTCAAGACCCTCCATCCCAAGGTCCACGGCGGCCTGCTGGCGCGCCGCGACGATGCGGAGCATGTCCGGGCGTTGAAAGAGAACGGCATCGAATTCATCGACCTGGTGTGCGTCAACCTCTACCCGTTCCGCGAGACGATTGCCAAGCCCGACGTGAAGATGGAGGATGCCATCGAGAACATCGACATCGGCGGTCCTTCGATGCTGCGTTCGGCGGCCAAGAACTGGGCCGACGTGACGGTGGTGTGCGACCCCGACGACTATGCGCAGATTCTCAGTGAGATACGTGCCGACGGCAACACCGCCAAGGCTACGCGGCTGCGCCTTTCGGCCAAGGCCTACACCCACACGGCGCAGTACGACGCCATGATTGCCGCCTACATGCGGGCGCAGGCGGGGTTGAACGAGAAGCTGTTCCTCGAATTCGACCTCGTGCAGCCGCTGCGCTACGGCGAGAACCCCCACCAGTCGGCCAAGTTCTACCGCGAGGGGAGCGCCGCGCCCTATTCGCTGGCTTTCGCCCGGCAGCTGGGCGGCAAGGAGTTGTCCTACAACAACATCCAGGATGCCAATGCCGCCTTGTGCATCGTGCGCGAGTTCGACGCTCCGTTTTGCGTGGGGCTCAAGCACATGAATCCTTGCGGCGCGGCCGTGGGTGCCGACGGAGCCGATGCCTGGACCAAGGCTTACGAGGCCGACAAGGTGTCGATTTTCGGTGGCATCGTGGCCACCAACTGCACCGTCACGCGCGAGATGGCCGAGTTGATGAAGCCTGTCTTCCTCGAAATCATCATGGCGCCGAAGTTCGACGACGAGGCGCTCGAAGTGCTCCGCACCAAGAAGAACCTGCGTCTGTTGGAGGTCGACATGTCGCGCGGCGAGGGCGGACAGACGCAGTACGTGAGCGTCAACGGCGGTCTGCTGGTGCAGCAGCTCGACACGCAGACGCGCTCCGTGGCGGCCGGCATGTGCGTCACGAAGTGCAAGCCCACGGCGGCGCAGCTGGCCGACCTCGATTTCGGCTGGCGCATTGTCAAGCACGTCAAGTCCAACGCCATCGTCGTGGTTCGCGACGGCCGTACGCTCGGCGTCGGCGCCGGACAGATGAACCGCATCGGTTCGGCCGAAATCGCCTTGAAGCAGGCCCGGGCCGCCGGTTTCACCGAGGGTCTGGTGCTCGCTTCCGACGGTTTTTTCCCGTTCGACGACTGCGTGACCCTCGCCGCCGAGTACGGCGTGGAGGCCATCGCCCAGCCCGGCGGTTCGGTGCGCGACGAGGATTCGGTGCGCAAGGCCGACGAGACCGGAATCGCCATGTGCTTCGTCGGCGAACGCCACTTCAAACACTGATTTTCAGTCAAGGTGGAACGTGAAAAGTTAAAGGTGGAATGTTTCCGGGAATTCATCTTCGATCTTTTTGCGACGGCTTGATTCCGGCGGTTTCTGACAGAAACGGCCTGCGATTCAGCCTTTCACCTTTAACTTTTAACCTTTCGCTTTTATGAAAGTTCTTGTAATCGGTTCGGGCGGCCGCGAGCATGCCATCGTCGATGCATTGACGCGTTCGCCGCAGGTAGGGAAGATATTTTGCGCTCCCGGCAATGCCGGCATCGCCCGGCAGGCCGAGTGCGTGGCCATCGGGGAGACCGACACGGAGCGTCTGCGCGACTTCGCCTTGGAGCAGGGCATCGGTCTCACGGTCGTGGGGCCCGAGGTGGCGTTGGCCGCCGGGGTCGTCGACACGTTCCGGGCCGCCGGGCTGCGCATCTTCGGTCCTACGAAAGCCGCCGCACGCATCGAGTCGTCCAAGGAGTTTGCCAAGGAGCTGATGGCCAAGTATGCCGTTCCTACGGCCGGGTTCCGCGCCTTCACCGACTACGCCGCCGCCCGCGACTACGTGGCCGGACGGCCCTTTCCCGCCGTGTTGAAGTACGACGGCCTCGCCGCCGGCAAGGGCGTGGTCATCGCGCAGACCATGGAGGAGGCCGATGCCGCCCTGCGCGACATGTTGCTCGACGACCGCTTCGGCGCGGGCAAGGTGGTCGTGGAGGATTTTCTGGAGGGTCCCGAGTTCTCGTTCATGTGTTTCGTCTCCGACCGCCGGGTGTGGCCCATGGTGCTGGCGCAGGACCACAAGCGGGCCTACGACGGCGACCGCGGCCCCAATACGGGCGGCATGGGCGCCTATTCGCCGCTGCCGTTCATCACGCCCGAGGACGAAAAATTCGCCTTGGAGCACATCTTGCAGCCCGTGGCCGACGCCTTGGCCGCCGAGGGATGCCCGTTCCGGGGCGTGCTCTACGGCGGACTGATGAAGACGGCGCAGGGCATCAAGGTCATCGAGTTCAACGCCCGCTTCGGCGACCCCGAGACCGAGGTCGTGCTGCCGCGCCTGAAGAGCGACATCGTCGACATCTTCTGCGCCGTGGCCGAGGGGCGCGACGCCCGGTTGGAATGGCATGATTTCGCTACGCTGGGTATCGTGCTGGCATCGGAAGGCTATCCTGGCGCTTATGAAAAGGGGCACGAAATCAAAGGGTTGGATGCCGTCAGCGGAAGCGTCTACCACATGGGTACCAAGGCCGACGGCGGCCGCGTGCTGACCGCCGGGGGCCGTGTCCTCTTCGTGGTGGGCCGGGGTGCCACGCTGGCCGAGGCGCGCGAAAAGGCCCTGGCCGACGTGGCCCGCATCGACTGCGACAACCTCTTCCACCGCACCGACATCGGTCATTGGGCGCTGGACGATTTCGCAGGTCATAAGTAAAACCGGGGGGCCGCATTCGTGGACCGCAGGGGTTGCAGACCTTGCGCCCGGGGCCGGCTCGCACTTTCAGTATGACCCCGCAGCCGGCCCGGGCGAATGCAGCGCAGCCTTCCCCGGCGGAGGCCCTCAAGCGTGCCCCGCAGGCTGTGTCCGAAATATGTTGTCTTAATAATTGCTTATGATTATCAGCGGAAAAGAACTGTCGGCCCGGCTTAAGGCCGACATGGCGGCGGAGGTGGCGACCTTCCCGGCCCGATACGGACGCGTGCCCCATCTGGCGGTGATTCTGGTGGGCGAGGACCCCGGCAGCGTAAGCTACGTGACGGGCAAAGCCAAGGCTTCGGCCGAGGTGGGCATCCGCAACACCACCATCCGGCGTCCCGACACCATCTCGGAGGAGGAGTTGCTCGGCATCGTGGCCGAGCTCAACGCCGACGCCGGGGTCGACGGCATTCTGGTGCAGCTGCCCCTGCCCCGGCATATCAGCGAGGAGCGCGTCATCGCGGCCATCGACAAGGCCAAGGACGTCGACGGATTCCACCCGCTCAACGTGGCGGCGCTGTGGCAGAAACAGCCCTGCACGCTGCCTTGCACGCCCAAGGGCATCATCAAGATGCTCAAAGCGGCGGGCGTGGAGTTGGCGGGCCGCGAAGCGGTGGTCGTCGGCCGCAGCAACATCGTGGGACTGCCCGTCGCCAAACTCCTGCTGGACGAGAACGCCACCGTCACCGTCGCCCACAGCCGCACGCGCGACCTGGCCGAGGTGACGCGCCGGGCCGAAATCCTGGTGGTGGCGATCGGTCGTCCCAAATTCGTCACGGCCGACATGGTGGCCGAGGGTGCCGTGGTCATCGACGTGGGGGTCAACCGCGACCCGGAGACGGGCAAGTTGTGCGGCGATGTCGACTACGCTGCCATCGAGCCCAAGGCTTCGGTCATCACGCCCGTGCCCGGCGGCGTGGGCCCCATGACGATCTGCTGCCTGATGGAGAACACCATCGAGTGCTTCCTGCGCACGCGGAAGTAGCGTTGTCCTGCTTAGGAAACGAAGAGACCCGGAGCAATCCGGGTCTTTTTTTGTCGGGAGGTTCTTTCGCCCCGGACGATGCCGGCTTATCGGGCGGCGGGTTCGCACGTCAGCCGTTCGGGCAGGGGTGCGGCCGGATTGCGCAGCCGCACCATGGCGAGGTCGGCCGCCGGGTCGCCCGTGCCGAAGTCGAAGCCGTCGGACGAGCGGAACTGTGTCGGTACGGCACCGGAGAAGCCGAAGCGGCCGTAGAAGTCGCGCAGCCGCGGCTGGCCGGGTGTCGGGATGAGAAAGACGGCTTCGTCGCCCCGTTCGTCGCACTGCCGCAGTGCTTCGCGCATCAGTTGCGACGCAAGTCCGCGGCCGCGGTATGCCGGGTCGGTGGCGACGCCGTAGATGTAGCTCGCGCGGCCCAGCGCGGTGTCGAACGGCAGGAGATGGAGCATGGCGGCCAGCCGGCCCTCCTGTTCGACGGCGAGCATGCGGCTGCGGTCGTAATGGCGGAGCAGAAAGGCGTCGACGAATGCGTCATCGTCGCCGAAAACCCGCTGCCACAGCTCCTTGCACGCCGCCTCGTCGGGTTGCAGCCGGATGGCGGCGAACTTGTGCAGCAGTTCGGCAGGGTGGTAGGAGAGTTTGGCGTGCCGCAGTCCGTCGAGCCCCAGGTCCTCCTCGCGGTTGATGAACGCGAACTGCCCGGGCAGGTGCTCGGCGAAACTCTTGTTGATGATGGTGAAGGCGCCTTCGTACGCCGTGTCGGCCTTTTCGACGTGGGTCACGAAAGTGTCGTCGCTCACGGCCGAGCCGTAGGTGAATGCCGCAAGCCGGTCGCCCACGTAGATGCATCCGCCGCGGAGCCCCAGCTCGTCGAAGTGGGCGAACGCCCGCTGCATGGCCCGCTGCTCGGCGCAGAGTTCGGAGGTGTGGCCTTCGTGGACCCGGCGCCATTCGCGTTCGAGCGCCATGCATTCGTCGAAACGGTCGGGTGTCAGTTCTTCGTAGCGGTGGTCGGGATATTCTGCCTTGAAGCGGTTGATGTGGTTGCGCTTGGGCTGGTAGTGGCGTCCGGCGAGCGTGCGCAGGTCGTCGGCGCGGTAGATGTAGTCTTCCAGCGCCCGGTCGGAGGCGAAAGCGAAAGCGCCGGGGCAGGCGCGGCGGATTCGTTCGCACCCCTCGTCGGTCAGTCCGTAGAGCCGCAGGCGCTGGCCCAGGCGGCGGGCATCCTCTTCCAGCTCCGGCAGGAGGTGCGTGAAGTCGCCCGCGCCCACAGGCTGCATGTAGCCGATGCGGGTGCCGCCGTCGACGTGGAACCGGATGACCAGGAAGCCGTCGACTTCGGCCCACGCACTGCGGTAGAGCGGCTGCCAGCAGAACATGTTGGCGAAAGCCAGGTCGCAGTTGCGGGTGCCCGAAGGTTTGGTCAGTCGTTCGATGGCGGCCCGGTCGGCGAGCCGCACGGGGCGGAACTCGATCATTGCTGTTGCGGTTGTAGGAACGGTTCGAGCCGGCGCATGCGTTGCAGGCCCTCTTCGCGTTCGAGTCTCGGCAGCGCCTCTTCCTGCAAATCCGATGCCTCTGCGGCCGGTTCCGGTGCGGCGGCCGGTGTCTCCGCCGCCGGTTCTTCGCCGGCCGGTTTTGCGGGGAATTCCCAGCGGATTTCGCCCACGAGGCAGAACGGGTTGCTCATAATGAGTTGGGCCTTGCCTGCATAGGCGGTGTAGCAGGCCGCATCGGCCGGAGCGAGGGGTTTTGCGTCGCGGGAGAACCCGCCCCGGATGCCGGCGGCGCAGAGCGCGGCCGCTCCGAGGAAGAGCACGGTGCTGAGGGTGTAGTAGCTCCACCCCGGGTTGAGAATCGATTCGCAGCGGTCGCAGCGTCCGAAGCTGCCGGTCAGCAGCACCAGCAGCGCCGCGGCGGCCAGCAGCAGCGGCCAGTTCTCGCCCATGGTCCGGAAGAGTTCGGGCAGCTCGGCGAATTCGATGTCGAAAAGACTGTCGGCCGTGAAGCGTTGCTGCGTGTGGTGGAACCGCACGGCGTCGGCAAGGTTGACCGCAATGAGCAGCACGAAGTTGACGACCGCGTAGTACCAGAGCAGCAGGCGTTGATACCACCGGCTGCAACAGAACTCGAACGGCAGCAGCGACAGCAGCACGAAGAGCGCGTCGGCATAGAGTATCGACCGGGTGTCGAAGCGCAGCGAGCCGCCGATCAGCGTCCCGGCTTCGGACCACCCGATGGGTCCTATCGCCAGATGGTTGCAGGTGTAGAAGAGTATCCGGCAGAGTTGCAGGATGCCGTAGAGCACCAGTATGCGCCGCACCAGCAGCGCCAGCGGAGTGTGGAGCAGGCGTTGCATCACTCGCAGGCTTTGAGCGACATGTCGAGCGACTTGATCCGGTGGGTCAGCGCCCCCACGGAGATGAAGTCGACGCCGCATTCGGCGTAGTCGCGCAGGTTGTCGAGCGTGATGCCGCCGCTCGATTCGGTTTCGCAGCGTCCGGCTACCTTGCGCACGGCTTCGCGCGTAAGTTCGGGCGTGAAGTTGTCGAACATGATGCGGTCGGCGCCTCCGGCGGCGAATACTTCGTCGATGTCTTCCAGCGTGCGCACTTCGCATTCGATGGGTATCGTCTTGCCTTTGGCCGCCAGGTATTCGCGGGCGCCGCGGATGGCTTTGCCGATGCCGCCGGCGAAGTCGATGTGGTTGTCTTTCAGCAGAATCATGTCGAAGAGTCCCATGCGGTGGTTCTCGCCGCCGCCGATCTTCACGGCCATCTTGTCCAGTACGCGCATGCCCGGCGTGGTCTTGCGGGTGTCGAGCACCTTGGTGTGCAGGCCGTCGAGGCGGGCCGCATAGACGGCCGTCTGCGTCGCCACGCCGCTCATGCGCTGCATGATGTTCAGCAGGATGCGTTCGGCCTGCAACAGCGAGCGCAGACGCCCCGAGACGTAGAATGCCACGTCGCCCGGTTTCACGCGGTCGCCGTCGCGGAGCAGTTGTTCGAATTTCACGTCGGGGTCGAGGCGGCGCAGTACCCGTTCGGCTATCTCGATGCCGGCGATGATGCCTTCTTCCTTGCACAGCAGGCGCATGCGGCCGTGTTCGCCGGCCGGGATGCAGCAGAGCGACGTGTGGTCGCCGTCGCCGATGTCTTCCTTGATGCAGAGCTCGATGAGCTCGTCGACAAAGGGTTCGTATTCGGGTTTCATATCTTGATGTTTGGTTTATTCGAGCAGTCGGCCTTCGAACTCCACACGGTAGGAGCCCAGCCTCGGAACGTCGCACGAGAAGCTCACGCGGCAGAGGGTGTTGTCGATGGAGCCCTCGACGTCGGTGAGCGTGTAGGCGGGCATGGGCTGGTAGCTGTATCCCCCTCCGACGTCGTTGGGAAGGTAGACGTCGGGGACGGCCGATTCAAGGGCAAACGAGAGCGAGGCCCCTTCGCCAGGGGTGTAAGGATGGGAGCAGAGCCGCATTTTCAGGGCGGGCATGGCCGCGGCGAAGCGCGTGTTGTGCATGTAGAGCGTGAAATCGTCCAGTCCGGCGAATTCGAAGCAGGCTTCCTTGCCGACATAGATGTCGCCGTCGGCCGAAGTGACGGTCGAGGTGCCCAGGAAGTGCATGTTGGTGCCCGTCAGCGAGCCGTTCTCGATGAGGGTGTTCTCGGCGGCGAAGCGGAGTGTGTCGTCGTTGTCGTTGCAGGCGGCCAGTGCGATGGCTGCAAATGCGAAGAGAAACAGTTTTTTCATCTTAGTCGATATTTACGGATAAGGTGATGCCGAAGGTGCGGGGGCGTCCGCGCTGGACGAATTCGTTGCCCATGGACTTGAAGTAGAAGACGTCGTACTCCGCTCCGCCCAGGTTGCGGCCCCAGAAGTCGAGGGCGTAGTGCTGCTGCTCGATGCGCACCGAGGCGTCGGCCAGCAGGCAGAACGGTTGCGAGAGGGTGTTCGCCTCGTTCCACCGGATGCGGCCGGCACCGCGGGCTCCGGCGCGCAGGACGATGTCGCCCAGCCACTCGGCGCCCGTGGGGATGCTCCATTCGGCGCCCAGCGAAAGGGTGTGTTCCGGTGCGTAGGGGATGCGTTTGCCGGCATAGTCGGCCTGGCCGTCGTCGTAGCGTACGAAGCGGGCGTCGGCATAGCCGTAGGCGGCGTCGAAGACAAGGTTGTTGCGGGGTGCGATGCGCAGGGCCAGTTCGCCGCCCAGCGAGCGCGAACGCCCGGCGTTGGTCATCATGCGGCCCGTCGAGGTGCCGGCCGGAAAGACCGTCAGCTGCTGGTCGCGGCAGTCGATGAAGAAGAGCGCGAAGTCGCCCCGGACTACGCCCTCGGCGCAGGAGAAGTGACCTCCTATCTCGTAGGTCCAGCCATATTCGGGCTTGTAGGACATGCTTGCCGGATCGACCGTGTCGACGCCCGAGAGCATGCGGGCTTTGAGCTTCTCTTGGAGAATGTCGGAGAAGAGCTGGGTGTTGAATCCGCCGGCCTTGTAGCCTTTGGCCGCGGAGATGTAAAGGTTGCGCCCTTCGTCGAACGCGTAGAGGATCGAGAACCGGGGCAGCACCTCGAACCACGAGCGTGTCAGGGCGTCGCGGTCGTCGATCGTGGCCCGCACGGGGCGCGTCGCGGCTTCCCCGATGCCGAGACGGTAGTCGAAGTCGGTGCGGCTATGGTAGCGCAGCCGCGTATGTTCGAAGTCGAGGCGCAGTCCGGCGGCGAAGCGCCAGCGGCCGACGACGAAGGTCGATTCGTGATAGAGCGCCGCCCCTGCCGTCGGATTGCGGAAGTCGGTGGACAGCAGCAGTTCTTGGGCATCGCTTTCGTAGCGCAGCGCCGGGCTGATGTTGGCGTTTTTTAGAATCAGTTCTTCGATGCCCGTGCGTTTGAAGTTCACGGGGGCCTCCATCGTCGAGCGGCGGTAGAAGCCGAAGGCTCCTGCGAGCCAGCGGTAGCGCCCGCGGTCGTGCGAGCGGACCACCAGTTCCTGCGACAGCGTGTGTTCGGTGCGGGCCTGCCGCAGCGTGAAGTAGGAGAGGGGCAGGAAATCCTGGTCGAGGGTCATGGCGTCGTCGGAGTAGGCGTAGGCTGTGATCGACGAGACGGAGCAGCTGCCGGCATCGCAGCGCACCGTGAATCCGTCGCTGACGGCGGTGCGGCGGTAGCCCGAGGGGTCGTTACAGCGTATTTCGCCCGGACGGATGACCGTCTCGCCGTTGCGGACGATTTCCGGGCCCGCATAGGCGTAGGGATAGCCGCCCTGGTCGAGCAGCGAGAACGAGAGCGTGTTGTCTATGTGCAGTCCTTGTTTGCCGCGCCACTGGAACCGGAGACGTCCGCCGCCCAGCTTCTCGTCGTCGCACTTGCGCCCGGTGGCAAGGTTCTCGAAAAATCCGTCCGTCTGCGTGTAGTAGCCCGAGAGGGCCAGGCCCGCTTCGTCGCCCAGGCGCCGGTAGGTCGAGGCGCGCAGGCGCCATGTGTTGCCGCTGCCGTATTCGGCCAGCAGGCGCGTGCCCCGGTAGGCGAGGGGCGAGAGGGTGCGGATGTTCATTACGCCGCCCATGGTGTTGCGTCCGTAGAGGGTCGACTGCGGGCCGCGCAGGATTTCGATGCGTTCGATGTCGGCCAGTTCGGTGTCGTAGCAGTCCTTGTTCAGCACCGGTACGTTGTCCACGTTCATCCCCATGACCGGTTGGTCGATGCGGGCGCCCAGTCCGCGTACGTAGATCGACGAGGTCATGCGCGAGCCGTAGTCGGGGATGTGGAGGTTGGGCACGCGCTGCGAAAGGTGCTTCACCGCGTCGATGTGTTCCTGCTGCACGGCCCGGCGGCCCAGGACGGTGGAGGCTACGGGTTGCGAGCGCAGCACCGGCCCTTGTTTGATGGCCGTGACCTGCACTCGGTCGACTGCGATGGTCGTGTCGGCGTCGCGCTCCGTTCCTGCGGCCGTTTCGGTTTTCGTTCCGGCAGCTTCGCAGCGTGCGCCCGGGCGGTTTTCTTCGTCGGCAAGGGTTCCCGCTGCAACGATGCGGCCCCCGGCCGGGCGGGCGGCAAGGGGTGCGGCAAGAAGCAGACAGAGCAGCAGGAGCAGGAGGCGCATCTTATTCGTGGTGGTAGGGTTCGTGGTTGAGGATGGTGAAGGCGCGGTAGAGTTGTTCGGCGAAGAGCGCCCGCACAATCTGATGCGAGAAGGTCATGCGCGAGAGCGACAGCCGCGCGTCAGCCCGCGCGTACACCGCGTCGGAGAAACCGTAGGGTCCGCCGATGACCAGCACCAGACGCCGGATGCCGCTGTTCATGCGTTTCTGCATCCAGTAGGCGAATTCCACCGAGCGCATCTCTTCGCCGCGTTCGTCCAGCAGCGCCACATAGTCGCCTTCGCCGAGCTGGCGCAGGATGGCGGCGCCTTCGGCCGTGGCTTGCTGGCGGGTCGTCAGCTTCCGGGTGTCGCGCACGTCGGGCAGCACCGTGATGGAGAAGCGGCAATAACGGCTCACGCGTTTGGCGTAGGTCTCCACCAGCGCGGCCACCTCTTTCGAGTCGGTTTTGCCTATGACGATCAGTTCGAGTTGCATCTTTTCCGAGGTGAAAGGTTCCGGTTTGATTTCCGATGCGGACTTTTCTCCTTTCACTTTGGGTTTATAGGTCGCTGTTCCACTCGCCGTCGGCATCGGCGCAGAGCACCGGGCGGTCGTGTTCCACCGACTTGAGCCACTCGTAGGCCTTGTACATGCAGTAGCCGTTGCCCGTCTCGCCGCCCAGGACGTAGGCCGCCACGCAGGTGTGGTTGCGCGAACGATAGTACATCGCCTTGACACGTTCGAGGTATTCGTCGGCTTGCGCCGGGTCGTTCGACGGCGTGCCGCCCACCCGGCGGTCGGTGCGGCGTTCGGGGGCATGGATGTTGGCCCGGTCGAGTACGTAGAGCCCCAGTTCGTCGCAGAGTCCGTAGAACCAGTCGGGCTGGGGATAGTCGGGCGCCACAGCGTTATAGCCTTCCTTGCGCAGCGCAAGCAGCCGCGCCGAGGTCGTCTTGGCGTCGGCGTCGGCGTTGTAGCGGTAGGCGTTGAGCCTGATGGGTTTGCCGAAGCGCGTGATTTGTCCGTCGAGGAGTTCGGTCTTGCCGAATCCGATTTTCAGCGGCATGTATTCCTTGTAGGTGCCGTTGCGGCGCGTGAAAAGCATCACCTTGTAGAGCGGCGGGTTCTTGGCCGAGGGCTCCCACTTGTTTTCGTAGGCATGGTAGATGAAAGGCATGAAGCGCACCGTGTCGGTCGAACGGCCCGGAATCGTCATCTCGCGGATGTCGAACTCCAGCAGCTTGCCCTGCGGCGAGTAGATGTCGTAGCCCACTTCGACCTTCTCGTCGTAGTTGAACATGTTCTGCGCCACGATTTTCAGGTCGAGCATCGCGAAGTTGCGGCCCAGGGTGTCGGGCACCAGTGCGATTTCGAAGTCGCGTATCGAGCGTTTGTTCTGGTAGTAAAGATAGCTGCCCGCAAACGCTTCGCGGCGCACCGGCGTCTTGAATCCCAGTCCGTTGCGGTCGTTGCGCAGCAGCAGTCGGAAGTCGTTCGCTCCTTGCCGGACGTAGGGCGTGATGTCGAATTCGGCCGGCGTCAGCGGGTCGTCGACTTCAGCTACATGATGGTCGTTTATCCACAGCGAGTAGGCCGCCGGGGCGTTTTCCGCATGAAGATAGACGCAGCCGTCGGTCCAGGCATAGGGGATCTCCGTCTCCAGCTTCATGATGGCCCGGAGCGGACCTTCGGCCGTCGCGGCCGTTTCGGGCCGGAAGTCGATCAGATGGCCCGAGGCCGCGCGGTTGCGGGCTTCGGCGTCGTGGCGCGTGTCGTAGGGGAGCGCTTCCGTGCGGCCGATGCGGCCGCCCTCCTGGGCCGCTGCGCCCGACAGGGCGAGAAGCGCCGTGCAGAACAGTATGCAATGTTTCATCATCTACTCGGTATGGCTCGACAAAGGTACTTTTTTTTTGCCGAATCGCAAATTACGACTATCTTTGTGAATTCGGAAAAGCTTAACTATTCGTCATGAAAACGCAGAGAATTGCAGAGATTCTGAAGTCGGGCGCCGTCGACACCGACGTCGTCGTCAAAGGCTGGGTGCGCACCAAGCGCGGCAACAAGAACGTGGCGTTCATCGCCTTGAACGACGGGTCGTGCGTTGGCAACATCCAGGTGGTCGTCGACTTGCAGAAGATTGCCGAGGAGGAGCTGAAGCCCGTCACCACGGGCGCCTGCCTGAGGGTCGACGGCCGGCTGGTCGCTTCGCCCGGTTCGGGCCAGGGCGTGGAGGTGCAGGCCGACCGCATCGAAGTCTACGGCACGGCCGACCCCGAGACCTATCCCTTGCAGAAGAAGGGCCATTCGCTCGAATTCCTGCGCGACATCGCCTACCTGCGTCCGCGCACCAATACGTTCGGCGCCGTGCTGCGCATCCGCCACGCCATGGCCTACGCCATCCACGAGTACTTCAACAAGCACGGCTTCTACTACTTCCATACCCCCATCATCACCGCTTCCGACTGCGAGGGTGCCGGGGCCATGTTCCAGGTCACCACGCTCGACATGGCCAATCCGCCCCGCACCGAGGAGGGCAAGGTCGACTTCTCGCAGGACTTCTTCGGCCGCGCCTGCAACCTCACCGTCTCGGGGCAGTTGGAGGGCGAGCTCGGGGCTCTGGCGCTGGGCCGCATCTACACCTTCGGTCCTACGTTCCGCGCCGAGAATTCCAATACGCCGCGCCACGCTTCGGAGTTCTGGATGATCGAGCCCGAGGCCGCCTTCTTCGAGCTGGAGGACAACATGGAGCTGGCCGAGGACTTCCTCAAATACCTGATCCGCTATGCGTTGGACAACTGCCGCGAGGACCTCGAATTCATGAACAAGATGTGGGACCAGGGGTTGATCGAGCGGCTCGAATTCGTGCTGGCCAACGATTTCAAGCGGCTCACCTACACCGAGGCCGTCGACATCCTCAAAGCTTCGGGCCGCAAGTTCGAGTTCCCGTGCGACTGGGGCTGCGACCTCCAATCCGAGCATGAGCGCTATCTCGTGGAGGAGCATTTCAAGCGTCCGGTCATTCTGATCAACTACCCCAAGGAGATCAAGGCTTTCTACATGAAGCAGAACGACGACGGCAAAACCGTACGCGGTATGGACGTCTTGTTCCCCGGAATAGGCGAGATTATCGGCGGTTCCGAGCGCGAGGCCGATTATGGCAAACTCTGTGCAAGAGTCCGGGAGCTCGGCATGAGCGAGCGGGAGCTCTGGTGGTACCTCGACACGCGCCGCTGGGGTTCGGCTCCGCACTCCGGATTCGGTCTGGGCTTCGACCGGCTGTTGATTTTCGTCACGGGTCTGACGAACATCCGCGACGTGCAGCCTTTCCCGCGCACGCCGCAGCACGCCGATTTCTAAAATTAAAAGTTGAGAATTAAAGATTAAGAATCGGCGTGTCGTCCGTCCGGAAGCGGGGCTCTGAGGTCTCCGCTTCCCCGACTCCGGTGCGCAAGGTAATTTTTAATTTTTCATTTTTAATTTTACATCCGGCAGCAGTATGGCCATCAATCAGCGACAGATCATTTCTCTCCAACAGAAACTCTCTCCGCAGCAGATTCAGATGATCAAGTTGTTGGAGCTGCCCACCGTGCAGCTCGAACAGCGCATCAAGCAGGAGATCGAGGACAACATCGTGCTCGAAGAGGAGGAGCGGTCGCCCGAGGAGGAGACCGAGCCCCAGCAGATTTCGGTCGAGGAGTACCTGCGCGAGGACGATACGCCGGCCTACAAAAGCCGCATCAACAACTACTCCAAGGACGACAAGCAGCGCCCCGTCTTTCTGACGGGCGGACGGTCGTTGCAGGAGTATCTGGTCGAGCAGTTGCAGTACCGCAGCCTCTCCGAGCGCGACATGAGGCTGGCCGTCTACCTCGTCGGCAGCATCGACGAGGACGGTTACCTGCGCCGCGACCTCGAATCCGTGGCCGACGACATCGCCTTTTCGGTCGGTATCGAGACCACGGCCGACGAGCTGGAGCGCCTGCTGGGCATCATCCACGAGCTGGAGCCCGCCGGCGTCGGGGCCCGCAACCTGCGCGAGTGCCTCTTGTTGCAGATGGAGCAGACGCCCATGAATTCGCGGGCGCGGCGCCTGGCCCGCAAGATGCTGACTTCCTACTTCGACGAGTTCGTCAAGAAGCACTACGAGAAGCTCATCGCCCGCTTGCAGGTCTCCGAGGAGGATTTCCGCGAGGCCATCGCCGAAATCCGGCGGCTGTCGCCCAAGCCCGGCAACCTCTACGCCGAGGGGGGCACCGACACCACGCCCTACATCATCCCCGATTTCATCCTCGACTGCCAGGACGGCCGGTTCCAGCTCTCGCTCAACTCCTACAACGTGCCCGAGGTGCGCATCAACCGGCGCTATGTCGAGATGATCCGCGACATGGTCTCGTCCGACGGCCGCGTCCGCGACAAGGACAAGGAGGCCATCCAGTTCGTCAAGAGCAAGATCGACTCGGCCAAATGGTTCATCTCGGCCATCAAGCAGCGCCACGACACGCTCATGCGCACCATGCAGACCATCCTCGACTACCAGCAGGAGTATTTCAAGGACGGCGACCAGTCGAAGCTGCGGCCCATGATTCTCAAAGACATCGCCGACCGCACGGCGCTCGACGTCTCCACCATCTCGCGCGTGGTCAACAGCAAGTATGTGCAGACGCAGTTCGGCATCATTCTCTTGAAGTCGCTCTTTTCCGAGGCCATGCAGACCGAATCGGGCGAGGAGGTGTCCAGCTACGAAATCAAGAATATCCTCCAACAGTGCATTGACGACGAGGACAAGCGCCATCCTCTCACCGACGAGACCCTGATGGACATCCTCAATGCCAAGGGTTACCGCATTGCCCGGCGTACGGTGGCCAAATACCGCGAGATGCTCAATATCCCTGTCGCCCGGCTGCGGAAACAAATTTAGGCAAGGTGAAAGGTGAGAGGTGAAAAGTGAGGGGTGAAAAGTCTTTTCGGGCGGTTGCCTCGTCATTGTGAGGGTACTTTGCATTCCAAGCGGTTGCCCCGTCATTCTGAGGAGCGCAGCGACGAAGAATCTCGCCCCGTCATCCCGACTGCACCGTCAAGAACCATCGTCCCAAAGAATTCATCTTGTCACTTTCGCTGACGTTCCCGAATCTCTGTTTCTCCTCGGGGGCGGCTCGCACCGTAGGTGCGACCCCCGCAGCCGCCCCCGAAGAGTCTTTCTGCCCGCCGCCGCATCGTTCCTTTCCCTCAATACTATTCTTAACAGAGCGTCATTGCGAGGAGCGCAGCGACGTGGCAATCTGAATAATTGTTGTAACGTAGCATTATCATATCCCGCCTTCCAGGCGGGCAGGCCGGAGCCTCCCCCGGCGAAGGTCCGCAAACATCCGGCTGGCGCCGGGCGTGCCCCGCAGGCTCCGACCCGCCCCGTTAAGAACGGGGCTTTATTATTTTGCATTCCGCGCAAACAGTATCCCGGACCAATCGCAAACCCCGGCTCTTAGCCGGGCGTCATTCTGAGGAATGCCGCAGGCCGACGAAGAATCTATTCCCATCCCGCCATTTCCGGCAGCTCCGCCCGCCCCAACTTTACTCACCCTCACCGCATTCGCCTTTCCTCGTTGCCCGGCTGGGGGCGGTCGCGCGGAGCGCGAGCCGGGCAACGCAAAATCCGCGACTTGCAATATCCCCCCCCCGGCTTTTAGCTGAGGAATGCCGCAGGCCGACGAAGAATCTTCTTTCTCTGCTTTCTCATCCCGGGGCGGCGATGCAGCGGAAGTTCCGGGTGCGTCAATGCCGGCATACGGGTTCGCTTCGGCAAGAAATGCCATCCTCATTCATAATTTGTCCCGGGAATCGTGCGAATTTCGGATTCTTGGCTTAATTTTGAATTGTGAATCTCGAATCTTGAATTTTCTCGAATGACAAATCTCGCCCGCGCCCTTTCCTGGCTCCTCCATCCGTTGGTGTTGCCGGTCTACCTCGTCGCCTTTCTGCTGACCGCCACCCCGTTCGCTTTCTGTTCGGGCGGCGTGAAGTTCTACATCGCGTGGGTCGTCGCGCTCTACGGCGGCGTCGTTCCCCTCCTCGCGTTGGGCGTGCTCCGGTCGTTGGGGCGCATCTCCGACTGGCGGCTCGACAGCCGGCGCGAGCGGGTGTGGCCTTTGGCCGTCGGGGCCCTCTGTTACTTGCTTTGCGCCGTCACGCTGGCCAAGGTGCCGTCGCTCGTCTTCCTGCGCAAGTTCATGGTCGCTGCCGCTTGTTGCGAGCTTATGTGTCTCGTGGTTTCGTTGAGGTGGAAAATCAGCCTCCACCTCACCGCCATGGGCGCCGCCGTGGCTCTGCTGGTCATCATGAGCATCGCCGACCCCGGGCGGTCGCTCGTGCCGTTGGCCGTCGCCGTCTTCGCCGCCGGGGCCCTCGCTTCCGCACGGCTCGGCCTCGGCTGCCACAGCGGGGCCCAGGTCGCGGCAGGTTTCTGTGGCGGCTTCGCCCTCACCGCTCTGACCATGTTGTTCTTCTGACCGCTTCCATCACGCCGAGTACCCCGATGCCGCAGCACCGGGGTACTTCGTTTGCGGCGCCGCGGTGTCTCAGACGCACCCTTGGGCCAGCATCGCGTTGGCCACTTTCATGAATCCGCCGATGTTGGCGCCCGCCGCATAGTTCACATAGCCGTCCGCCTGCGTGCCGTAGCGTACGCACATCGTATGGATGTCGCGCATGATTCCGTGCAGCCGGGCGTCCACTTCTTCGGGCGTCCACGACAGACGCATCGAATTCTGGCACATCTCCAGCCCCGAGGTCGCCACGCCGCCCGCATTGGCCGCCTTGCCCGGGGCGTAGAGCAGGCGGTGCCGTTGGAAGATGCGTATCGCTTCGGGCGTCGAGGGCATGTTGGCTCCCTCGACCACGCAGATGCAGCCGTTGTCGACCAGTGCCTGCGCATTGTTGCCGTCGAGTTCGTTCTGCGTCGCGCAGGGCATCGCCACGTCGCACGCCACGCCCCACGGACGTTCGCCCGGATGGTAGGTCGCCTGCGGATAGCGGTCGGCATACTCCTTGATGCGGCCGCGGAACACGTTCTTCAGTTCCATCACATATTCCAGCTTCGCCGCGTCGATGCCTTCCGGGTCGTGGACATAGCCCGACGAGTCGGAGAGCGTCACCACCTTGGCGCCTAACTGCGTCGCCTTTTCGCAGGCGTATTGGGCCACGTTGCCCGAGCCCGAGATGCAGACCGTCTTGCCCGCCAGGCTGTCGCCGCGCGTCGCAAGCATCTCTTCCGTAAAATAGCATACTCCGTATCCCGTCGCTTCCGGCCGCAGCGGACTGCCGCCCCAGTCGCGGCCCTTGCCCGTGAGGGTGCCGGTGAATTCGTCGCGCAGGCGTTTGTATTGGCCGAACAGATAGCCTATTTCGCGTCCGCCCACGCCGATGTCGCCCGCCGGTACGTCGGTGTCCCGACCGATGTGGCGCGCAAGTTCGGTCATGTACGACTGGCAGAACTTCATCACTTCGTTGTCCGACTTGCCCTTGGGGTTGAAGTCCGCGCCGCCTTTGCCGCCGCCCATGGGCAGGGTCGTCAGGCTGTTCTTGAAGGTCTGTTCGAATGCCAGGAACTTCAGAATCGAAAGGTTCACCGACGCATGGAAGCGGATGCCGCCCTTGTAGGGGCCGATGGCGCTGTTCATCTGCACGCGGTAGCCGCGGTTGATTTCGATTTCGCCCCGGTCGTTGAGCCACGGCACCCGGAATATCACCACGCGTTCGGGTTCGGTCATGCGTTCCAGTATCTTCATTTTTTGCAGTACGGGGCTCGCCGCAATATGGGGCGCCAGCGACTCGGCTACTTCGCGTACGGCCTGGTGGAATTCGGGTTCGCCGGGGTTGCGGGCGATGAGTTGTGCCATGAAGGCTTCTACATAGCGGTCGGGATTCGTCTCCATAGTGGGCTGTTTTTGGGTGTTTTTCCCAAAAGTAGGCGGAATCGGCGGGTTTTGCAAATTCTTTAATAACGGGAGCTTCCCCGTTCTTCCGTTTGGTTCTACCCGCGGGCGGTTTTTGCTTTCCGTTCGCGCGGTTCCGCAGCTCCGGGCCTTAGAGACAGTAACGAAAATGCCGGATTCTCCATAAATCCGACATTTATCAAAAAGTTTTCGACGTTTTCGCAAATCCGATGTCGCCGGCCGCAGTTGCAGGACTCGTCCGAGCGGCGCGGGGCGAAAAATTCAGCTTGCAGATGCTGGACGCAGCGCACGGAGAAACCGTTGGCGCGGCTATGGCCGAAAATCGGTCCCAACGCTCCCGACCAGTAGCGCAGGTAGGTGGCGAAAGCACTGGCGGAAGCGTCCGTAGAAGAGGACCAGAAGCCGATGTGCGTGCCGACGCTCGCCAAGATTCCCGTGTCGCGATTGCGGTAGCCCGTAGCAGGCATACGGGGCGATCGCTGGATTGAATGCCGCAGAGAGGGAACAAACAATTCACAATTAGAAATCGGAATCGCATAGTTTTGTGTTCTCTCCGCGATTCGAAGAATCGTGCGGGCCGCAGCCTCCCCCGGCGGAGGCCCGCAAGCGTGCCCCGCAGGCTGCGCCCCTTTCAATCAGCCTTGAGCGAATGTCTCAACAGAAAAGTAATTATCAATTTCTAATTCTGAATTTTGCATTGATGAACCGGCTCTGCGGCAGACTGGGATATATAGCTACTCTTTCTCTCTTGTCGAAATTGTAAAATCCGCCCCGATGTCTGAGCCGTTAGCGGAGGAGGGGCTAAAAGCGTCAGCGCAGGGGCCGGTTCGCTTGCGAACCCGCGAATAGGCGCCCGAAGCAGCGTTAGGACCTCCGTAGCAGGCGAAGACAGTCGGAAGGAGAGGCTAACGACGCTTCGCTTGTTTTCCTCCTCCTTGCATGGCAAAGCTCACCTACGGTGGCTCTGCCCATGCTGCGAGCGTCGGTTTTTCCGCCGCTTTTTGCCGGAACAAAAAGCGGCAAACGAAGAATAGCGGATCGCTGAATCTACTCGGCCGCACTGACACGAACCTTGGTCCGTGCCACTCCGGGCCGGCAAGCTGTTTCATCGCTGTGTGCCTTTCAGGCAGGTTTTCTTGCCTCGGCAGAACGCAGGCCGGGTCTGAAACCCGGCTTATTGAACGCGCTCGAATTCGAATCCCGCATAGACTTTGTCGTAGTTGTCCAGCAGGTCGGCGATGGCCGACAGCGATTCGAAGTGTTCGCCTATGGTGGCCGCCATGCCTACGAGTTCCGTCACCGGGAAAACCACTTGCAGCTTCTTGCCGTCCAGATACGCATGGCTCTTGAGCGTGTAGAGTTCGCATCCTCCCTGGGCAAAGCGGAACGTGAGGGTCTCCGTCTCGGCGTCGAATTCGTAGTACCCGTCGATCGTGCGGGTTCCGGCCGTTATCGTCATGCCCTCTTCGTCGTCGAAAGCGAAACAGCAGACTCCCGGTTCGATGCCCACCAGGGCGTAGGCTTTTTCCAGTTTTCCCGCCACGGCCGCTTCGAGCGCCCCGCTGCCCAGGCGGTTGAGCCAGTCGTCGCTCTCGAAGCGTACGCCCGGCGCCGTGTAGTTCCATGTCCCGACAATGCCGTTGCGGTTCAGGAGGCCGTCGGTCAGTTTGTCCGCCACTTCCGTGGCCGCATTTTTCAGCCATTCTTTCCAGTCCTGGGCCGTCGCGCCGACGGTCGGTGCAAGCAGAAGGAGCAGGAGCAGTGCAAGGTTTCTTTTCAGCATGGGTCGGGGGGGTCAGAGGGTTTCCAGTTCGCGCAGCCAGGCCGCCGCCGAGGCGTCGGAGGGCATGCGCCAGTCGCCGCGCGGCGAGAGCGCCACCGAGCCCACCTTGGGGCCGTCGGGCATGGCCGAACGTTTGAATTGTTGGGCGAAGAAGCGGCGGAAGAAAGTGCAGAGCCACTTGTGTATCGTCGTGCGGTCGTAGCTCCCTTCGAACGCCGTCTCGGCCAGGAACAATATCTTCGCCGGGCCGTAGCCCAGGCGCAGGAAGTTGTAGAGAAAGAAATCGTGCAGTTCGTAGGGGCCCACCAGGTCTTCGGTCTTCTGGGCGATGCCTCCGTCGGCGTCGGCCGGCAGCAGTTCGGGGCTCACCGGCGTGTCGAGGATGTCGAGCAGTGTCGCGCGCGTCGCCGCATCGGGTTCGGTGTCGGCCGCCCACTTCACCAAGTGGCGCACCAGGGTTTTGGGCACCGAGGCGTTGACGCCGTACATCGACATCTGGTCGCCGTTGTAGGTCGCCCAGCCCAGGGCCAGTTCGCTCAGGTCGCCCGTGCCGACGACCAGCCCCCCTTCCATGTTGGCCACGTCCATCAGTATCTGCGTGCGTTCGCGCGCCTGGGCGTTTTCGTAGGCCGTCGAGCGGTCGGCAGGGTCCATCCCTATGTCTTTCATGTGTTGGATGCAGGCTTCGCGGATGGAGATTTCGCGTTGCGTCACGCCCAGTCCGCGCATCAACTCCAGCGCATTGCGGTAGGTGCGGTCGGTGGTGCCGAATCCCGGCATCGTGATGCCCATGATGCCCGTGCGGTCCAGCCCCAGCAGGTCGAACGCGCGCACCGTCGCCAGCAGCGCCAGCGTCGAGTCGAGCCCGCCCGAGATGCCTATTACGGCTTTCCGGCAGCCCGTGTGGCGCAGGCGCTGGGCCAGCCCGTGGGCCTGGATGCTGAAAATCTCTTCGCAGCGTTCGCTGCGGTGCGCTTCGTCTTTGGGTACGAAGGGCAGCGGGTCGATGTCGCGGTCGAGGGCTGCGGCACGCAGTCCCTGGGGTATCTCCATCTCGATGACAGTGTTCTCCGCGGCTCCGTCCGGGTGGCGGAACGAGGTGTTGCGGCGGCGTTCGTACTCCAGCCGCTGGATGTCCACGTCGGCCACGACGAGTTGTTCGTCGACCGAGAAGCGTTCGGCTTCGCGCAGGATGGTGCCGTTTTCGGCAATCAGGGCGTTGCCCGCGAAGACCAGGTCGGTCGAGGATTCGCCCGCTCCGGCCGAGCAGTAGACGTAGGCTCCCAGCGTGCGGGCCGACTGTTGGGCCACCAGCTGGCGCAGGTAGGCGTGTTTGCCCGCCGTCTCGGGCGAGGCCGACAGGTTGAAGATCACCTTGGCTCCGGCAAGCGCCAGGTGCGACGAGGGCGGAACGGCCGTCCAGAGGTCTTCGCAGATTTCCACGCCGAATTCCGTGCCGTTCACTTCGAACGTCAGGTCGGCGCCGAAGTCGGCCTGCTGCCCCGCTACGGCGATGTGTTCCTCTGCAATGCCTGCGCCCGAGGCGAACCAGCGGGTTTCGTAGAATTCCCCGTAGTCGGGGATACGGGTCTTGGGCACCACGCCCAGCACGCGCCCCTGGGTGAAGACCGCGGCGCAGTTGTAGAGCGTCGTGCCGTGGCGCAGGGGCACGCCGGCGATGACCGTGAGCGGCAGTTTGCGCGTGGCGCGTACGATTTCGGCCAGCGCTTCGTCAGCCGCATCGAGCAGGGCGGACTGCAACAGCAGGTCGCCGCACGTGTAGCCCGTGACGGCCAGTTCGGGGAAAACCACGATTTCGGCGCCGCGCTGCGCCGCTTCTTCGGCCAGGGCCACGATGCGTTCCGCGTTGTGGGCGCAGTCGGCCACCCGCACATGCGGTACGGCCGCCGCCACTTTCAGAAAACCGAAATTATCCAATTTCTTGAAGTTAAAGGTCGAAGGTGAAAGGCAGGTTTCTGTTCGGGAAACGAATGCTTTTCACCTTTCACTTTTCAATTTTTACTTTTGTTCGCCCCACAGCTGCGCCAAATTCAGAATCACCTGTTGGGCCTTGTGCATCGTTGTGAGCGAGCAGTATTCGAATTTGCCGTGGAAGTTCATGCCGCCCGTGAACAGGTTGGGGCAGGGGAGTCCCATGAACGAGAGGCGCGCTCCGTCCGTGCCGCCGCGGATGGGCCGCACCAGGGGTTTCACGCCGGCCAGCTCCATGGCCCGCAGCGCCTTGTCTATGACTTGCGGATGGGGTTCCACCATCTTGCGCATGTTGAAGTATTGGTCGCGGAGCGTCAGACTCAGCACCCCGTCGCCGTATTTCTTGTTCAGCAGGTCGACGGCCGACCACATGAAGACTTTCTTCTGTTCGAACCGCTCGGCGTCGTGGTCGCGGATGATGTAGCTCACCGAGGCCTTCTCCACCGTGCCGTTGAGCCCCACGCAGTGGTAGAATCCTTCGTATCCCTCCGTGTATTGGGGTTTCTCGGCTTCGGGCAGCAGTTTTTGCAGGTCGCACGCCACTTCGATGGCGTTTATCATCTTGCCCTTGGCATAGCCCGGGTGGACGTTGCGGCCCTGAATCTCTATTTTGGCGCTCGCGGCGTTGAAGTTTTCGTATTCCAGTTCGCCTTCCATGCCGCCGTCTACCGTGTAGGCGAAGTCGGCGCCGAATGCCGCCACATCGAAGTAGTCTACGCCGCGGCCCACTTCTTCGTCGGGGGTGAAGCCGATGCGTATCTTGCCGTGCCGCACCTCCGGGTGGGTCATCAGATATTCCGCCGCCGTCATGATTTCGGCCACTCCCGCCTTGTCGTCGGCGCCCAGCAGCGTCGTGCCGTCGGTGTGGATAAGCGTGTGGCCCTTGAAGAACGCCAGTTCGGGGAACTCCGCCGCGCGCATGGTCAGATGGCCGTTCAGCACGATGTCGCCGCCGTCGTATTCTTCGATGATGCGGGGCTTGACATTGGCGCCGCTCATGTCGGGCGAGGTGTCGACATGGGCTATGAAGCCGATGACCGGGGCGTTTTCGAGTCCCGGCGTGGCGGGAATCGTGCCCATGACATAGCCGTGGCGGTCCATCGTCACGTCGGTCAGCCCCAGCATCTTCATCTCGTCGCTCAGGTCCGAGAGCAGCACCTTCTGTTTCTCGGTCGAGGGAAACGAGGCGCTCTCCTCCGACGACTGCGTGTCGTAGGAGACATATTTCAGGAAACGTTCTTTCAGGTCCACTTTTTGTCGAGGTTAAAGGTGAAAGGTTAAAGGTGAACTTTGCGATTAAGCGAGGGCAGAGACTGCTTGCAGGCTATGCCGAGCGTAAGCAAGGTCAAGCCCTCGAAGAGAGATTAAAGGCCGAGAGTGAAGGGCGAGTGCAAAAGATGTTCCGTCAGCAACTTTTCACTTTTCACCTTTTACTTTAAGCGTGTGCCATACCAGGTAGGCCGCCAGCAGCAGGTACATCGCCAGACCGGTCCACTCCGCAGCGTTCGATGCCGCCCATCGGGTCAGATACCAGTCCACTTCGCCGAACTTCAGGATGGCGCTTACCACGCCCATCAGCGCACCGCCGGCTATGAATCCCGAGGCGATGAGCGTTCCGCGGTCGAAGCGCGCCTTGTTGAGGGCCGCATCTTTCGAGCGGGTCGATACGAACCACGCCGCCAGACCGCCCACGACCAGCGGGGCGTTCAGTTCCATCGGGATGAACATGCCCAGCGCGAAGGCCAGCGCCGGAATGTCCAGCACCGTCAGCAGCAGCGCCAGCACCGCGCCGCAGAAGTAGAGCATCCACGGCGTCTGCCCGCCCGTCATCAGCGGTTGGATGACGGCCGCCATGGCATTGGCCTGCGGTGCCACGAGAGCCCCTTCGCCTACGAATCCGTAGGATTTGTTCAGCACGATCATCACGCCCGCCACCGTCGCTGCGGCAACCAGCGTGCCGAGGAACTTCCAGGTCTCCTGTTTGCGGGGCGTGGTGCCGAGCCAGTAGCCGATTTTCAGGTCGGTGATGAATCCGCCGGCCATCGAGAGGGCCGTGCAGACCACGCCGCCGATGACCAGCGCCGCCGTCATGCCGGTGGTGCCGTTGAGCCCCACGCTCACCAGGATGAGCGACGAAAGAATCAGCGTCATCAGCGTCATGCCCGACACCGGGTTGGTGCCTACGATGGCTATCGCGTTGGCCGCCACGGTGGTGAAGAGGAATGCAATGACGAATACCACGGCGATGGCCGTCACCGACTGCACCCAGCCGTCCAGAAGTCCGAAGTGGAAGAATACGAATATCGACAGCAGCGTGGCGACCAGAATGGTCAGCACGCGTTTCATCGGCAGGTCGCGGTCCGTGCGCCCGACGGCCACGGGTTGGCGCGTGCTGCTCCGGAACTCGGTCACGGCCAGCCCCACGGCCTGGCGGATGATGCGCGACTGTTTGACGATGCCGATGATGCCGGCCATCGCGATGCCGCCGATGCCCAGGGGTTTGCCTATGAATTGGAAGAGGTTCTCGGCCGTCGTCAGCTTCGCCGGGTCGGCCAGCAGGTCTTCGCGCGCAACGCCCAGCAGCGCCGCCATGGCGGCCGGGTCGAGCGCTTCGCCCAGGAAGCCCACCAGCGGTACGATGACGAACCACACCAGACACGAGCCCGCCGTGATGATCACCGCATATTTCAGTCCGATGATGTACCCGAGACCCATCAAGGCGGCCGAGGTGTTGACGCTGAACACCACCTTGTATTTGTCGGCCGCCGCGGCGCCCCATGCGCAGATGCGCGTCGAGACCGACTCGGTCCACAGCCCGAACGTGCCCACCGCAAAGTCGTAGAGGCCGCCTATGGCGCCGGCTACGGCCAGCAGCTTGGCCTGCGCGCCTCCTTTTTCGCCCGAAACAAGCACTTCGGTGGTGGCCGTCGCTTCGGGGAAGGGATATTTGCCGTGCATCTCCTTGACGAAGTACTTGCGGAACGGAATCAGCAGCACGATGCCCAGCAGGCCGCCGAAGAGCGACGAGAGGAAGACCTGCCAGAAGGCCGCTTCGAGCCCCAGGATGTAGAGGGCCGGGAGGGTGAAGATGGCGCCCGCGACGATGACGCCCGACGAGGCGCCTATCGACTGGATGATGACGTTCTGTCCGAGCATGTTCTTCTTGCCCCGGATGTTGCCGATGCCCACGGCCAGGATGGCGATGGGTATGGCCGCTTCGAACACCTGGCCCACCTTGAGGCCCAGGAATGCCGCGGCGGCCGAGAAGACGACGGCCATGACTACGCCCATCGTCACGGAGTATGGCGTCACTTCGCGCGGCGAGGAGTCGGCCGGCATCAGGGGTGCGTATTCTTCGCCTTCGCGCAGTTCGCGGTAGGCGTTCTCCGGCAGCGAAACCGGTGTTTTTTCTTCCATGATTATTTTCAGGATTAAAATGAAAAATCAAGTGTGTCGAGGCGGGAAAATCTGCATGCCCTCCCCGATTTTTAATTGTGAATTGTGAATTCGTCTACCGGTTGTCGCCGTTGCCCGCAATGCGGTTGCGTTCCATGCGCGAGCGGAGTTTGTCCATGTTGGTCTGCGCCACCTCTTCCAGGTCGTAGCCCAGGTCGTGCGAGAGCGTCGCGCAGTACCACAGCACGTCGCCTATCTCTTTCATGATTTCGGCCTTCTTCTCCGGCGTGAATTCGCGGCCTCCGTCGCGGATTACCTTCTTCACCTTGTCGGCCACTTCGCCCGCTTCGCCCGTCAGCCCCAGCGTGGGGTAGACGATGCGGCTCTCTTCGGGATAGATCGCCGTTTCCAGCGCGTGTTTCTGATATTCGTTGAGTGTCATGGGTTTGTTGGATTGTGTCTTTCTTCGCAAAAATACGCAATAATTTCGGAACGGCAATCATCCGGCCCGTTCCTCTTCAAAATTATATGCTTGTCCGCCAAATAATAAAACCCCGTTCTTAACGGGGCGTCATTGCGAATATTTGCCGCTTTTTGTACCGGCAAAAAGCGGCGGAAAAACCTCTCCTTCCGATTGTCTTCGCCTGCTACGGAGGGCCTAACGCTGCTCCGGGCGCCTATTCGCGGGTTCGCAAGCGAACCGGCCCCTGCGCTCACGCTTTTAGTCCCTCCTCCGCTGACGGCTCAGACATCGGGGCGGATTTTATTTAAGATTAAAGAGATGGTCATTTCTGAGGAGCATAGCGACGAAGAATCTGTTTCATCCCCATCTTTCTTCTCCATCTCCCGCCTTTTAGGCGGGCGGACCGCAGTCTGCGGCCCGCGCAGCTCCGAGAGTCGCCCGAAAGCGGCAGAGGAGTATTAATAAAAACGCGACGGACCGGAAACCGGTCCGTCGCACGAGTGCGCGGTATGGGTTCAGAGTAGCCCGATCGTCTGCTCCAGCCCGATGCCGTGCGAGCCTTTCAGCAGCACCAGTGCGCCTGCAATCGGACGGAAACGGAGCGTTTCGGCCAGTTCGTCGCGGGCAGGGTAGCGGCGGATGCGGCCTGCGGCACCCGTCGTATCGGCTTTCGCCAGGGTTTCGGCCGCTTCGGCGAAGCGGGGGCCCACCAGATGTATCTCGGCCGCAGGGTCTTGCAGGGCCAGGCCGAGGATGGCCGCATGCTCTTCGGCGCTCCATGCGCCCAGTTCCAGCATGTCGCCCAGAATCAGTACGCGGCGCGTACGTGTTCCGAGCGGTTCGGCCAGAAAGTCGCCCACCGCGGCGCGCATGCTCGACGGGTTGGCGTTGTAGCAGTCGACCACCAGGGTGTTGTGCGCCGTTTCGAGACGTTGCGAGCGGTTGTTGTCGGGGATGTAGCCGGCTATGGCGTGGCGGATGCGTTCGTCGTCGATGTCGAAATAGCGTCCGATGGCCACCGCCGCCGCCATGTTGTAGCGGTTGTAGTCGCCCGCCAGGCGGCTCTCCACGCCGTCGGCCAGGTGCTCCGAGTAGCGTTCGGCCGCCAGCTCCGGGCGTTCGGCCGCCATCTGCGTCAGCACGGGGTCTTCTTCGCGCACGAAGATGCGGCCGCCGTTGGCCGCCAGGAAGTCGTAGAGCTCGCCCTTGCCGCGGCGGATGCCTTCCGGACCGCCGAATCCTTCCAGGTGCGAGCGTCCTATGTTGGTCAGTATGCCGTAGTTGGGTTCGGCTATCGAGGCCAGCCGGGCTATCTCGCCGCAGGCGCTGGCTCCCATCTCCACCACGCCGAACTGCGTGTCGCGCGTCATCGACAGCAGCGTGAGCGGCACGCCGATGTGGTTGTTCAGATTGCCGCGCGTGGCGCCGACTTCGAATCCTTCGGCCAGCACGCGGCTCACCAGTTCCTTGGTCGTCGTCTTGCCGTTGCTGCCCGCCACGGCAAGAATCGGAATCCCCAGCGCCCGGCGGTGTTCGCGCGCCAGTTCCTGCAATGCTCCGAGCGTGTCGGGCACCAGCAGGGTGCGTTCGTCCGTCACGGCCGCCGGGTCGTCCACCACGGCGTACACGGCCCCTTTGGCCAGGGCTTCGGCCGCAAAGCGGTTGCCGTCGAACGCGGCGCCCCGCAGTGCAAAGAAGAGCGAGCCGGGTTCGATGCGCCGCGTGTCGGTCGACACGTGCGGATGGCGGCAGAAAAGGTCGTAGAGCGCGGACATGTCCTCAGATGTGTTTGTCGCCGTTGTGATACTTCACTTCGTCGATGAATTTCTTGATGTTCTGTTCTTCGGCCCTGGGGCAGATCAGCAGTACGTCGTCGGTGTCTACCACAATGTATTCCTTGAGACCGTTGATGACGGCTATCTTGCCTTTGGGCAGCGACACGATCGACGAGCGCGTGTCGCTGAGGTAGCAGCCTTCTTCCGGCGCAGCGTTGGCATAGCGGTCCTTGCGCGAATGTTGGTAGATCGAGCCCCAGGTCCCCACGTCGCTCCAGCCGAATTCGCCGCAGCGGACATAGACGTTGTCGGCCTTTTCCAGAATGCCGTAGTCTATCGAGACGGCGCGGCATTCCGCGAAGACCATCTCCACGATGTTCCGTTCGGCGTCGGTTCCCAGCGCGCGCATCAGTCCGCTGAAGAGGGCATGGTGTTCGGGCAGGTATCGCTCGAAGGCTTCGACTATGTTCTTCGCCGTCCATACGAAGATGCCCGAGTTCCAGTAGAATTCGCCGCACTGGAGGAAGGTCTGCGCCAGTTCCAGCCCGGGTTTTTCGGTGAAGCACTTCACCTTGCTCACGGGTTGCGCGTCCGACACCTGGATGTAGCCGTAGCCCGTGTCGGGGCGCGTAGGTTTGATGCCCACGGTCATCAGTGCATTGTGGGTCGCCGCGAACGCGAGGCATTCGCCGATGACGGTGCGGAACTCTTCTTCGTTCAGTATCAGATGGTCCGACGGGGTCACTATCATCTCCGCCTCCGGGTTCTCCTTCAACAGCGTATAGGCTGCATAGGCGATGCAGGGCGCCGTGTTGCGGCCTACCGGTTCGCAGAGCACCTGTTTCTCGTCCAGCTCGGGCAGGTGTTCCAGCACCAGCGCCTTGTATCTGCGGTTGGTCACCACCACGAAGTTTTCCGGTGCTACGAGCGGTGCGAAGCGTTCGTAGGTGTGGCGGATGAAGGATTTGCCCGTTCCCAGAATGTCCAGGAACTGCTTGGGCATCGATTGCCGGCTCTTGGGCCAGAAGCGCGTGCCCGCGCCGCCGGCCATGATTACGCAATATCGGTTGTCAGTCATATTTGTCGTCGTTTTTCTCGTGTCGCGGAGTCCCCGTGCCGCTTTGCGGCATAAGCAGGACTTCCCGCCCCACTAATCGGGGCGTTGATTCTACAAAGATAAAAATTTTTCGTAACTTTGCCGCTCCTGCGGATTTTTTAATTGCGGAAATTCCAGGTTCTTCGCACGGCGGAAGCGCCGTTCGTCCGGCGGGCCGCAAGGCTTTTCCCGCCGACCGTCCGGTCGGCTCGCCCGGCGGTTCGGAATGGCACGCGAAGCGTTCGGGCTCCCGGAAGTGCGAAGTCGGATATGATTGCCTAATTTTTTGCATCGACATGCAAATCAGACTCTTTACCATACCCAACCTGCTGACGCTCTCCAACCTCTTGTGCGGGGCCTTGGGTGCCGTCGCAGCGTTGTTCTTCGACAACCTCACGTGGGCTTTCGGCCTGATGGCCGGCAGCGTCGTCTTCGATTTCTTCGACGGCTTCGTCGCCCGGTGGCTGGGCCAGAGCGGCCGGTTGGGCGTCGAACTCGATTCGTTGGCCGACGACATCTCGTTCGGGTTTCTGCCCGCTGCCGTCCTCTTCGTGTTGTTCGGACGGATGCCCGGGTCGGCCTGGCTGCCCGGATGGACCGGTCTGCTGCTCTTCGTCTATGCCGCTTGCGCTGCCCTGCGCTTGGCCAAGTTCAACATCGACGATTCGCAGCACTCCGAGTTCTGCGGACTTCCTTCGCCCGGTGCCGCCTTGTTTTGCGCTTCGCTGGGCCTGCTCGCCGAGCAGCAGGGGCTCCTGTTGCCGCGCGAGGCCGTGCTGGCCGTCGGTCTCGTCGCCGGGTTGCTGATGATTTCGCCCGTGCGGATGTTCTCTTTCAAGTTCGCCGGCTTCGGCTGGAGGGGCAACGAGTTGCGTTATTCGTTCGCCGGCTTCAGTGTCGTGTCGCTCGCCGCGTTGGGGGGGTGGGCCGTTCCGTTCATCATCGTTTGCTACGTCGCCGTTTCGGCGGTGCGGTGGTGCTTCCGCCGCCAATCCCGCAACCTCCCCGAATAGAGCATGTCTGCGGTGCCCAACATAGCCGTCCGTCTCTTCGCCGCGGTCTTCTTCGCCGCCGTGCCCGCCGGTGCGTTCGCCCAGCTCGACGCCCGGGCCGTGCTGCGTGCCCAGCAGCGGGGCGAGGATACGTCGCTCTACGGCACCAATCCCTACGAGAACGATGCCGAAGCTGAGGGCGAGCAGCCGGACTCCACCCGGAAGACGCGCCGCATCCGCAAGCCCCTCGAATCCTACTTCTTCGACGACTCCGTCCGGGCGCTGCCCAACTTCCGGTGGCACGTCCGCCAGGATTACAACCGCATCGCCGTCGGACCGCTCGACACCACGCTCACCGACTTCCGCATCGACTATCCCTTCTACCGCCAGGACGTGGGCGACATGGCGCAGGGCGCACTCGGGCAGACGTCGCTGCCGCTCAACTACTTCCGGCGTCCGCAGTCGTTCGACTTCTCCTTCGCCGAGCCTTATTACGCCTATACCGCCAACATGGAGAACGTGTCGTTCTACAACACCAAGCGGCCGCTCATCCGCATGGAGTACATCGAGTCGGGGCAGAAGCGTTACCGCGAGGAGAATTTCGGCATCATGCTGGCGCAGAACATCTCGCCCACCACAGGCTTCAACGTCGATTACAAGGCGCGCGGCACCCGGGGCCAGTATATCTGGTCGCGCACCAAGAACCACAACCTCTCCGTCGCCTTCAACCACACAGGCAAGCGTTATTCGGTCCATGCCGCCTATTACAACAACCGCATCGAGCAGCAGGAGAACGGCGGTGTCGTGGGTGCCTGGGCCATCGTCGACACCACGTTCCAGCATCCGTCGGGCGTGCCCATGAAGCTGGCCGACTCCGAGGCCCGCAACCTCTACCGCAACAACGCCTTCTTCATCACCCAGTCCTACGGCATCCCGTTGCAGCGGATGACCGACAGCGACTTCTCGATGGCCGGACTCACGGCCGTCTACATCGGCCATTCGTTCCAGTATTCTTCCTGGAGCAAGGTCTATACCGACGTGCGCGCCTTCTACACCGACGACCGCGACCACCGCGATGAGAACGGCGACTTCGCGTCGGCTTCCCACAGTTATTACGACGACTGGTTCATCAATCCCCAGCAGTCGCGCGATTCGCTCTACGAGCGGGTCATCTCCAACCGCTTCTTCGTCCAGGCGCAGCCGTGGGACCGCAACGGCGTCGTCGGCACGATAGATGCGGGTGTGGGCATCGACCTCCATACCTATTCGCAGTTCGGTATGGACGACTATCTCTCCGGCCGCCACCGCAGGACAAGCAGGACTTCCTACTTCGCCTACGGTTCGGTCGCAGGCAAAATCAGGAAGTATGTCGACTGGGACGCCGATATTCGGTTCTACCCGTCGGGATACCGGGGCGGAGACCTCGAAATCGGCGCCCACCTGGCGTTGACAGGCTATCTCCGCCGTCGCCCGTTGATTCTCGAAGGACGGTTTTCCATGAGCCGCCGCTCGCCTTCTTTCTGGCAGGAGAATCTATTCTCGAACCACTATGTGTGGTCCTCTCCTCTGAGCAAGGAGAATGAGACTCGTTTCGAGGTCCGCTTCTCGGTTCCCGACTTCGCTTTCGAGGCCGGGGCCTGGCAGGGCGTCGTCGGCAGCAGGATCTACTACGGTCCCGACAGCCGCATCGCCCAGCACGGCGGGAACGTCGGCCTCACGAGCGTGTATGCACGCAAGGATTTCCGCTTGGGCGGACTTCACTTAGACAACAGGGTATTGTTGCAGTGGAGTACGAATCAGGAAGTTGTGCCCGTTCCGCTTCTGAGCGCCTACCTCTCGTATTACTACGAGTTCTGGGTGGTGCGCGACGTGTTGCGTCTGCAGATAGGTCTGGACGGCCGTTACCACACCCGGTACATGGCCCCCGGCTACAATCCCGCTCTGTCGGCGTTCTACAACCAGCGCGAGGTCGAGGTGGGGAACTATCCCTACGTCGATGCCTTCGCCATGGCGAAGTGGAAGAGAATGCGTATTTTCTTGAAGTACCAGCATGTCAACCAGGGTTTGTTCGGCAACGGCGAGTATTTCGCCGTCGCAGGTTATCCGCTCAATCCCGGCATGTTCAAGATCGGCATCTCCTGGGGTTTCTATGATTAGCGTACTGTTCTGCACGGCCGAGCTGCCCGCAAAACAACTTCGTATGTTCAAAAAAACCGTTCTGACTTTAGCGTTCTTAACGATTTTCAACTCTTTCTGCGGCTTCAAGGCCCGTTCCGATTCCGCCGCGTCGGCGTCGGCCGTCCTCGGGGCCACCCATTCGCTGCTCCTGGAGGGCGAGTACGCCATCTCGGCTTACGACGAGCTGATGCGTTCCATCTGCGAGGAGGAGGGCCACGACTGGCGCCTCATGTCGGCCATCGCCTACCAGGAGTCGCGTTTCCGCTCCGACCTCACGTCGCGGCGCGGCGCCCGGGGGCTGATGCAGATCATGCCGTCGGTGGCCCGGCAGTTCGGCGTGCCCGTCGAGGCGGTCGCCGATCCGGCGCTCAACATCCGGGTCGCCAACCAGCTCATGTCGCACATCATCGCCACGCTCATCTTCGCCGACGGTACCTCGTCCCGCGACCGCCTCAGCATCATCCTCGCATCCTATAACGGGGGCTTGGGGCATGTCGTTGACGCCCGGCGGCTCGCCCGGGCTTTCGGCGAGAATCCCGATTCGTGGGAGGTTGTCGCCCGTTACCTTGAATTGAAGGCCGAGCCCGATTACTACCAGTCGGAGGAGGTCCGTTGCGGCCGTTTTTCGGGCAGCGCCCAGACGCTTGCCTACGTCGACAACGTCGTCGGCCGTTATTACCGTTATTGCCGCATCGCCGCCCGGTAGCTCGCGGTTCCGTTCCGCCGCTTCCCCGCGTCTGAAAGTTTTCTCTTTCCTTGGAGGTGTGCAATCCTTTTTCGCCTTTTCCCTCCTTTTCCGCCTTTTTCCGCGCCGGTCTCCCCGGCGCGTTTTTTTTGTCCGCCAGCTTCCTCCCCGTTATGCTGAGCAAAGCGAAGAATCTATAATTTAAGGACCCGTCATTGCGAGGGCCGCAGGCCCGTGGCAATCGGAACATGTGTAAAAGCCATCAGCACGTCATACCTCGCAAGGAGAAACCAACAAGCATAGCATAGTCAAGAATCTGTTTCATCCGCATCTCTTCTTCAGTTCCCGTCCAGTCATTCTGAGGAGCGCAGCGACGAAGAATCTGTCCCGCATCCATCTCAAGGAGCTCCCGCCCCTTTCCTCCTTTGTTCGCCCTGCTGCACCGCATTCGCCTTTTCCTCGTTGCCCGGCTCGCGCTTTGCGCGACCGCCCCCAGCCGGGCAACGAAGAATCCGTAACTTGCAATATCAAAACCCCGTTCTTAACGGGGCGGGCCGGAGCCTCCCCCGGCGGAGGCCCGCAAAAGAACTGCGTGCCCCGCAGGCTCCTGCCTGAAACCCTGCCTTGTCATTCTGAGTCGCGCAGCGACGAAGAATCTCGCCCCGTCATCCCGACTGCACCGTCAAGAACCATCGTCCCAAAGAATTCATCTCATCACTTCCGCTGACGTTCCCGAATCTTTGTTTCCCCTCGGGGCGGCTCGCACCGTAGGTGCGACCCCCGCAGCCGCCCCCGAAGAGTCTTTCTGCCCGCCGCCGCATCGTTCCTT
>JAIDUZ010000065.1:14384-21462 GCA_029059935.1 Alistipes sp. | reverse complement strand
GGAGGCTGCGGCCCGCCCCGTTAAGAACGGGGTTTTATTATAGATTCTTCGCTTCGCTCAGAATGACAGAACAAGCTACGCCTTTGCTCTTTGAGTCGCTCACACAGAAAAGGTTTAATTGTGAATTAATCCCCCTTACGGGGTCTTGACTTTGCTTCCGCTCGGCAAAACTTGCAAGCAAGCTCTGCTCTCGCTTAATCGCAAAGTTGTGCATTTTGAATTGTTCTCGGCTCTGCGGCAGACTGGAATAGTCAACTACCCCTTTTCCTGCGGCTCAAAAAGCGGCAAAACAAAGAGTAGCGGATTGCTGAATCTGCATTACCACGCTGGTGCGAACCGTGGTCCGCACCACTCCGGGTGTGAAGAGCTGCTTTCGGAATCCAAAAAGAAAGCGTACCCCGACGGAGTACGCTTTCCAATCCGGAACAGCCGGAAGACTACTGCTTCTCGGCCTTCTTCTTGTCGGCCTTGGTCATAAGGTCGTAAGCCACGGGCGTAGCGATGAAAATCGTGGCGGCGGTGCCCACGACTACGCCGATGATCAGTGCGAAGATGAAGCCGCGGATGGTCTCGCCGCCGAAGAAGAAGATGGCGAGCAACGTCACGAGCGTGGTGCCCGACGTATTGATGGTACGCGACAGGGTCGAGTTGATGGCGTTGTTGACATTCTCACGCAACGACCGCTTGGGATAGAGTCCCAGGAACTCGCGGATACGGTCGAAGACCACCACGGTGTCGTTGATGGCGTAGCCGATAATCGTGAGGATGGCGGCGATGAATGCCTGGTTGACTTCGAGGTTGAACGGCATCAGACCGTAGAACATCGAGAAGAGGCCGATGATGAACAACGCATTGACGGCCAGGGCCAGCGTGGCACCCGTAGCCCACTGCCACCGCTTGAAGCGGAAGGTGATGTAGAGACCGATGGCGATGAGCGAGAAGAGCACCGAATAGATGGCGTTCCACGTCATGTCCTTGGCAATCGAGGGACCGATCTTGTCGGCATTGAGAATACCGTTGACATCGGTCTGCGTATTGCGGAACTGCTCGAAAGTAATGCCGTAGGAGTAGAGCGGAGCGACGGCATCGTAGATGATGCGCTCGACCTCGGCCGTAGCCTCGTCGGAGGTGTCGTCGTAGCGGTACTGCGTGACGATGCGCATCTGGTTCTCGTTGCCGTACTGCTTGACCTCGGAGCTGACCGAAGCGGCGTCGGCACCGGCCTGGGCGCCGAAAGCCTGCTCGATGCGGCTGCGCACCTCCTCGGCCGAAACAGCCTTGTCGAAGCGGACGACGTAGGCCCGGCCGCCGGTGAACTCGGCGCCGAGGTTGAGTCCGCGGACGGCGAACGAAACGCACGAGAGGAGGACGACGACGGCCGTCGCGATATAAGCAATCTTGCGCTTGGCGATGAAGTCGATATGGGTGTTGTTAAGGAAGTTCTCCGACCACTTGCGCGAGAAGGAGATACGGCCCCACTTGCCCACGATCCACTCGATCAGCAGACGCGTGACGAAGACGGCGCAGAAGAACGAAGTGACGATACCGATAATCAACGTCGTGGCGAAGCCTTGCACGGGACCGTTGCCGAAGATGAAGAGAACGATACCGGTGATGATGGTGGTGAGGTTACCGTCGATGATGGCCGAATAGGCCTTCGAGAAACCGTCCTTGATGGCCAGCGACAGGCTCTTGCCGCCGCGCAGCTCCTCCTTGATGCGCTCGTAGATGATGACGTTGGCGTCGACGGCCATACCCATCGTAAGCACGATACCGGCGATACCGGGCAGCGTGAGGACGGCGCCGAACGAAACAAGCACGCCCATCAGCAGGAAGACGTTGGTCAACAGAGCGATGTCGGACATCCAGCCTGCGGTCTTGTAGAAGAGACCCATATACAGGAGGACGAGGATGAAAGCGATGAGGAACGACAGCATACCGGCGTTGATGGACTCCTGGCCGAGCGACGGGCCGACGACGGTATCCTGAATGATTTTGGCCGGAGCGGGAACCTTGCCCGAGCTGAGGACGTTGGCGAGGTCCTGCGCCTCCTGAATGGTGAAGTCGCCGGAGATTTCGGACGACCCCTTGTCGATTTTGGTGCGGACGCTGGGAGCCGAGTAGACATAGCCGTCGAGCACGATGGCGATGCACTTGCCGATATTCTCGCCCGTGAGACGCGACCACTCCTGGGCGCCCTGGGCGTTCATGGTCATCGAAACTACGGCCGAAGCACCGCGCTCGGCATACTGCTCGTGGGCCTCGGTGATGACCGAACCGTCGAGCGGCGCCTTGCCGTCGGGCGAAGAGACGCGGATGGCGTAGAGCAAATAACGGCCATCGATCTTGTCGTCGCCCTTGACACCCCATTTGAACTCGATGTCGGCGGGGAAGAACTCGCGGACGGCAGGGTCGTTGAGATAAGCCTCGACCGTGGCCATGTCGGCCTTGTAGGCGGCACCGATGGCGGCACCTCCGGCGAACGAAGGATCGAGCACGGCGAAGAGCGGATTCTGCTCGCGGTCGTAACGGGCCGACTGCGCGGCGGCGGGCTCCTCGGCGGCGCCGATTTCGGCAATCAGGTCGTTGGTCTCGCTGCCGGCGGCAGCGGTCTCTGCGACGACGGTCTCCTCGACGGTATCACCGGCAGCGGCGGCCTCGGCCAAAGCCGAACGCAGGTACTTGTCGGCGGTCATCATCGAAGAGAGGATTTCGCTGGCATTGTAGGTGGTCCAGAACTCCAGCGAAGCGGTGCCCTGCAGGAGGTCGCGGACACGCTGGGGCTCCTTGACGCCCGGCAGCTCGACCAGGATGCGGTGCGAGTTGGGCAGGCGGACGATGTTGGGCTGCGTGACGCCGAAGTGGTCGATACGGCTGCGCAGGACGTTGTAGGAAGCCTCGATGGCCGCCTCGGCCTCGCGCTTGAGAATCTTCTCGACCTCAGCGTTGGTGCTCTCCAAAGTGATGTCCTTGCGGTCGGGGCTGACGAAGACCGTGGCGAGGGAACCGCCGTTGGTCTGCCGCTCGTAAGCCTTGACGAACTCGCCGATGTAATCCTTGGACGAACCCTCCTTCATGGCCTCGTCGGCCTCGGCCATGGCGGCGATGAAGGCGGGATCGTTCTGGCTCTGACCGGCCAGCGCCTTGACGAGGTCCTCGACCTGCACCTCCAGCATGACGTTCATGCCGCCCTTGAGGTCGAGACCCAGGTTCAGCTCCTTCTCCTTGCAATCCTTGTAGGTATAGGAGATGAAGCCGAGGTTGTAGACAGGCAGGTTCTGGACCGAATCGAGGTAGTGCTGCTCGGCCTCGGCCTGTTGTTCGAGCGGGAACTGCTCGGCATAAGCGGCCGCGCGCTTCTCGACGCTCCGCGTTTTGAACGTGAACGAGAGCTGGAAAACGCACGCAAGCGCCAGAAGCGCCGCAATGAGTTTGATGAAACCTTTACTTTGCATCGGTGTTGAATGTATTTGTTATAATTCGTTGTTGTTTTTGTTATTGCGCATGATAGCATGCAAAGATAGGAAAAACAATTCGGAATTCACAATTAAATCGGCAATTATATGCTTCGGCGTCCCAAAATCGTGTCCGGCGGCCCGACCGGAGGAGCCTTTCGCCGAAATTTTCCTCATCCGCCCGGGGCATCCGCTCCGGCATTCGGTTTTCGGCATCGCGGTTTTCTTTTCGGCCGCGCCCGGTCTGCCGGACAAGCACACCGAGCTCCAATCCTCGATTCCGAATAAAAAGCGCAGCCCCGGAAAACCGGGACTGCGCAGAGAAACGGGAGCGCCGGGCGGCTGCCCGGCCCCGCAAGGAATCGGGAATTACTTCACCTCCTCGAACTCGACGTCCTCGGGCTGGTTGCCGTTGGAGGCATCCTGCTGGCCGCCGGCATTGGCCTGCTGACCGGCACCCTGCGCACCGGCCGCACCCTGGGCCTGCTGCTGGGCGTAGATGTCCTGCGAAGCGGCCTGCCAGGCGGCGTTGAGCTCGGCGATGGCCGTGTCGATGGCCGCGATGTCGGCATTCTTGTGCGCCTCCTTGAGCTTGCCGAGCGCCGTTTCGATGGCCGACTTCTTGTCGGCCGGCAGCTTGTCGCCGTACTCCTTGAGCTGCTTTTCGGTGGCGAAGATGTTGGAATCGGCGGCGTTGATCTTGTCGATGCGCTCCTTCTCCTCCTTGTCCTTGGCTTCGTTGGCCTTGGCCTCGTCGCGCATGCGCTGAATCTCCTGCTCGGTCAGACCCGACGACGCCTCAATGCGGATTTTCTGCTCCTTACCGGTGCCTTTGTCCTTGGCCGAGACGTTGAGAATACCGTTGGCGTCGATGTCGAACGTCACCTCGATCTGCGGCACGCCGCGCGGAGCGGCCGGAATGCCGTCGAGGTGGAAGCGGCCGATCGACTTGTTGTCGCGGGCCAGCGGACGCTCGCCCTGGCAGACGTTGATTTCGACCGAAGGCTGGTTGTCGGCCGCCGTGGAGAAGGTCTCCGACTTGCGGGTGGGGATGGTGGTGTTGGCGTCGATGAGCTTGGTCATCACGCCGCCCAGGGTCTCGATGCCGAGCGACAGCGGCGTGACATCCAAAAGCAGCACATCCTTGACCTCACCCGTGAGGACACCGCCCTGGATGGCGGCGCCGATGGCCACGACCTCGTCGGGGTTGACCGACTTGTTGGGCGCCTTGCCGAAGAACTCCTCGACGATTTTCTGAATGGCGGGAATACGCGTGGAACCGCCCACGAGAATCACCTCGTCGATCTGCGAAGCCTGCAATCCGGCATCCTGCAACGCCTGTTTGCAGGGCTCGACGGTCTTGCGGATGAGATGGTCGCACAACTGCTCGAACTTGGCGCGCGTGAGCGACATGACGAGGTGCTGCGGAATACCGTTGACGGGCATGATGTAGGGCAGGTTGATTTCGGTGGTGGTGGACGACGAAAGCTCGATCTTGGCCTTCTCGGCGGCCTCCTTCAGACGCTGGAGGGCCATGGGGTCCTGGCGCAGGTCGATCTGATGCTCGGCCTTGAACGCCTCGGCCATGTAGTCGATAAGCACGTGGTCGAAATCATCGCCGCCAAGGTGCGTATCGCCGTTGGTCGACTTCACTTCGAAGACGCCGTCGCCCAATTCGAGAATCGAAATATCGAACGTACCGCCACCGAGGTCATAGACGGCGATTTTCATATCGCTGTCCTTCTTGTCGAGACCGTAGGCCAGTGCGGCGGCCGTGGGCTCGTTGATGATGCGGCGCACCTTCAGTCCGGCGATTTCGCCCGCCTCCTTGGTGGCCTGGCGCTGCGAATCGGAGAAGTAGGCCGGCACGGTGATGACCGCCTCGTCGACCTGCTGCCCGAGGTAATCCTCGGCCGTCTTCTTCATCTTTTGGAGGATGATGGCCGAAATCTCCTGCGGCGTATACTGGCGGCCGTCGATGTCGACGCGCGGCGTGTTGTTGTCGCCCTTGACGATGCTGTAGGGGGCACGCTCGATGTCGGACGTCACCTGGTCGTAACGCTCGCCCATGAAACGCTTGATGGAGAATACCGTACGCTTGGGGTTGGTGATTGCCTGACGCTTGGCCGGGTCGCCCACCTTGCGCTCGCCGCCCTCGGTGAACGCCACCACCGACGGAGTGGTGCGGTGACCCTCCGAGTTGGGAATCACCACGGGTTCGTTGCCTTCCATGACGGACACGCAGGAGTTCGTCGTGCCCAAGTCGATACCGATGATCTTTGCCATAATGCTATTGGATTTGATTGTTTTCCGTTTTGTTCTTTTGCCGGTTCCGGCCGGCTCCCGTTCGTCGCCGGGCATTGCGGAGGGCAGTTCATGCGCCGCCCGATGCGCCGGGTTCGACACGCTTTGTTCAAAGGTTATACCAAACGCCGTTTCCTGCCAAAATGACAGCCGTTTTGACAGTTCCGTCACTTTTTCGTTCCGCCATGTGCTATTTTGGCAGAGAGGCAGACCGAAAAATCGTGTTCCGGCCGAATGTTCGCCTCCGGCCAATCTATCTAATGGCCTATCCATTTTTTACGTGTCCGGGCCCCGGCGTCATCACTTGTTGCGTCACACAGGGCGGCTCACGCGGACCGGGTTCTTGCTGTGGCCTGTGATTCGTACGGCAAACAATCGCGCTGTTGCTTTTCTGTTCGGCTTGCACTATCTTCGCCGGCAAGCAACTTCATATACCCGGAATGGCGGTAGTTATGGCTTCCGTCAGAGAGGTAATGTAGATTCAGCAGTCCACTGCCCCGTTAAGAACGGGGATTCATAAACCGATGCTTCGGGGCAGTTGAATATTCCAGTCTGCCGCAGAGCCGAGAACAAGACAATGCAAAATTCAGAATTCACAATTAATCCTTTTCTGTGCGTGAGCAGGGCCGCAGGCTATGACCCCAAAATAATCAAGGTCTTCGACCTTGCGCCCGGGGCCGGCTCGCGCTTTACGCGCGACCCCCGCAGCCGGCCCGGGCGAGGGAATCGACGGCGGCCCGATCATCCATTACGGAGATAGGACAATTCTTAATCATTCCCTTTCGGGCAGGTTTTCTCGTCTCGATAAAGCCTGCAAGCAGTCTCTACCCTCGCTTAATCGCGAAGTTATGAATTGTGAATTTTGAATTAATCCCCCTTACGGGGTCTTGACTTCGCTCCTGCTCGGCAAAGCCTGCAAGCAGTCTCTGCCCTCGCCTAATCGCGAAGTTGTGAATTTGTCCTGTTCCCCTCTCTGCGTCATTCATAAGAGTGGCTGCTTTTTGGCGCCTGCTGCGGGCTACCGCTTCCGTGAGTCGGGAGGCCTGGCGAGTATAGGTGCAAACATAGAGTATTACTCATCATCTTCGTTCGTAGCCGGTCACTATTTTGCTGGCATCTTGTTTTCCTCCGCCAGTTCTGTGTTTCCAGTCTGTGCGACTGCGGGAGCCCGAGCAGTAAGTCGGCCCGTGCGCTGCGTCCAGCATCTGCTTGTGGAGTTTGCCATTCTAATGTTGCCTGCCAACGGCACAGCGTTCTGTCCCGAAAGAGCGCTCCGCCCGAATCCGCGTGTACAAGAGAGAGAGTGAGTAAGGAACAGG
>JAIDUZ010000065.1:0-14284 GCA_029059935.1 Alistipes sp. | reverse complement strand
GAAAGAGGGAAAGAGGGAAAGAGGGAAAGAGGGAAAGAGGGAAAGAGGGAAAGAGGGAAAGAGGGAAAGAGGGAAAGAGGGAAAGGTCAGCCCGAAGCAACGGCAGAAAAACCGGCACGCCCCCAACAACAAAAAAGCGCGAACGGTCCCCCGCTCGCGCTGCACACCGGGGAGATTCCTCCCCGCGAAATCGTCCGGCCTATTTCTGCTCGCCGAGAATACGCATCGCCACGTCGAGGATGGCGGTGTCGTCCAACGTGACCACGCCTCCGTCGGGCCCCGGTTCGAAGTGGACGCCCACGCACTCCTTGGCTTCGTGCTTGCCGCCGAAGTAGTTGCGCACGGTCTCCACGTCGATTCCCAATTCGTCTGCAATGCGCTGCGAGCTGCCGCTGGGCAGCTTGTCCTTGATACGGCGCAGTTCGTTAAAGGTGATGATCATATCCGTCGGTTTTAAGTTATGGTTCTGCACAACTAAGATACAACAATTTTGCGAAACCGCCAAATTTATGCCGGGAAAAATACAATATCGCGCCGATGTTTCCGGCACGACGCACAATGCCCCGCATCCGGAGAGGAAACGGGGCATCGGCCGAGCGGTGCCAGGCGCGGAACCATAGGGCCGCAGCATTGCGAAACCGCAAAAGTGCAAAACCGTAGAATTGCAGCATCGTCCACCGCCTCCTCCGGGCAACAGCTCCGGTCGGAGCGGCGTTGACCGGCAGGTCGTCGGAACCGATGCGCGGGAACAGGAACTCTTACTCCTCCGCCGGTTCGACGTAGATTTGGAACAACAGCGGCGTGAAAGGCAGGATTTCGGTAGCCACGGAGGTGGTGACCGTCGTCTCCGTAGTGTTGTTGTAGCCCGAACCGTACAGCGGGTCGTAGTAACCGCCCAGGTAACTGCCGTAGTAACCCGGGTAATAACCGCCGTAACCGTAGCTGCCGTAGCCGTAACCGCCATAGTAGCTGTTGGCGTAGTTCAGGTAGTTGAGATAGTCGAGATAACTCGTCGAATAACCGTTGGAGGAAGTCTGGGTCGTTGTCGTACCCGTCTTGCCGGCCGAGCCGTAGGCGCTGGTCGACACAGTGACGAGCGAGGCCCACTGACCGAACTTCAGCCCCGGCACCGCATAGTACCACGCCTGGATCGCGCCGCCATCCTCAGGGGTATAGGAGAAAGCCTCGCCCTCGGTCTTCACCTCGCCGTAGACGATCTCCTTGACCTCGTCGATGTTGGTATCAAAGATGAAACCGTCGAGGAAGCGGCCGATATACCAGATTTTGGCCTTGCCGGACATGCCCACCGAATCGGCTTCCAGCTCCTTGATGTCCTTGTAAGCAGGTTCGCCGAAACGCTCGACGAGCGCGTCGCTGATGCGCCGGTCGATGTCGGCCATCGACGTTTCGCCGACATAGGGCGCGATGCCCGACCGATAGGGTTTCTCGTAACGGAACGGAGCATCGCCGGGCCGGTAACGGAGATTGACATAGACCTGCGGCACGGAGTCGCAGGCGCTCACCCAGTTCTTGTCGGTCAGATTGTAGGGATGATTCGCATCGTCGGGCCCCGAGGGCATGGGCAGAGCGCCCTCCGGACGCGTATCGGCCGAGCTGTAAATCTGCAACCCGCCGTTCGATTCGCAGAATTCGTCGACGGCCGTGCCCTCGACTTCGAGCGGATTCTTGGCCGTGGAGCAGATTTTCATCTCCATGCGGATCGGCTTGCCCGACGCCAGCGAAAACTGCCCTTCGTAGCCGCCGTCGCCCGTCACATCGCCGACGATGCGCGACGGACAATAGAGCACGACCTCGGAACCGGGCCGCAACAACAGTTCGCGCGAATCGAAGCCCCGTTCGGCAGCATATTTCTCAAAATACTCTTCGCCGAGCGTCTGCACGTTGCGCATGGCCAGGTAGGTACCCTCGGACAGACCGGCATTCGAAGTTCCGCAATAACGGTAGTAGGGCACGTAGTGGGTATATTTCGTAAAAGTTCCGACGAACCGCGCTTCGGAAGCACGGCGTGTGAGAATGACCCGGTGCCCCAGGTCGCGGGCCGAAAAATCGAACGTCACCCAGCAGGCCGTGTCGTTGACGGGCGCGGCATCGGGATCGCCGGGGCTGATGACGTCGATATAGTAGCCCGCATCGCCGAACTCCTGGTAGTTTTCCAGCAGCTCGGGACGGTTCTGGGTGATCCATGCTTCCAGCGACATGTCCTCGAACTTGTCGTAGGATTCGGTCTGCGTCTCGGCGCAGGAGACCAGCGACAACGCGGCAACCACGGCAGCGAAACCCGAACGGAACGTAGGTATCATATTCTCTTTTTGCATTGTTATTCGACTTTGTCCACGCTGAAAAAGAACGCAACGGGAGTCTGTTTGGGGATTGCGTACATATAGGTCTTGTCCCCGTAAGCCATGTTGTAGGTCATGTAGGCCTCCACCCGATCGCCCTCGCGGCAACCAAGTAACGCGCGGTACAACCCTTTTATTATGCCGGGATTGCGCATGTCGACCGTCAGCGGCTCGAAATTCCAGGCTCCGGACGTAAGACCGGCCATGCGGAAATAGGGTTCGAATGCCGGATCGTTGGCATAGAACGGCGGCGTAACACTCGAAAAATTGTTCTCCGTAAGGCCGCCGTCGGGCAATCCCCGGATGACGGTATTGTTGAAAACGTAGGCGCGGAACGTGAGGGTCACCCACGAATCGGAGGTCACTTCGGGACGCCCCGGACGCGCAGGATTGTAATAGTCCTCGATGTCGACATAGCGGTAGACCGCATCGCCCGACACGGTGTAGAAAGCCGCCAGGCTCCCCTCCTCGACCTCCTCTTCGGGCACGAGCCGGGGCTGGTGGGTCCGTTCGAGAAAGGAGACGAAGCCGGTTTTCTGCTGGCCGAGGACATCCGCCGGGTCGGAACAACCCGCCGAGAGCGCGCACAGCACGGAAAACAACAACGATATGGAAAACTTTTTCATCGGCATGGAATCGTGCAAATTTACAAAAACAATCGGATTATTCCGCAACCCGAGCCAAAAACTTTAACACGGCCGCCAGCCCGTCGGAAGAAACCCTTGCCGCCGGATGCGATTACCTGAAAGTTCGGGCTCGTTCCTCTTCGCGCGCAATCGGGCACACGACACCGACCGCCCGGGCATCGAGCGTACATATCCGCATGAAACAGCTTCCGCAGATGCTGGACGCAGCGCACGGCAAAAGCGCAGGCACGCGCCGGAGCGTAGAACGGCGTAACGTTGTCGCGTGCGAAGTACATGCAGCTCGCACACCAGCTGGACATGGCATAGGACGAAGAAACCCAATACCATCCACCGCCGCCGGCACTGGCCAGAACTCCCGTCACAACGTGGCGGTAGCCCGCAGCAGGCGCCAAAAGCAATCACTCAATTGAATACCGCAGAGAGGGACAAACAATGCACAATTCAAAATGCAAAATTCACAACTTCGCGATTAAGCGAGTGCAGAGCCGAACTTGTTCGAGCTTTGCCGAGCGGAAGCGAAGTCAAGACCCCGTAAGGGGGATTAATTCACAATTAAAAATTGATAATTCCTTTCCTGTCGATTTGTTCGCCCGGGCCGGCTGCGGGGGCGCACCTTCGATGCGAGCCGGGCAACGAAGCATCTGCGACTTGCAATATCATAACCCCCGGCTCTTAGTCGGACGTCATTCTGAGGAGCGTAGCGACGAAGAATCTGTTTTTTGCTTGTTATATAGATTCTTCGGCTTTGCCTCAGAATGACAAGACTGGGTTTTCGGGGCGCAGCCTGCGGGGCACGCCCGGCGACAGCCGGATGTTTGCGGGCCTCCGCGCCGGGAGGCTGCGGCCCGCACGATTCTTCGAATCGCGGTAAGAACACAAAACTATGCGACCTCGATTTTCAATTCTGAATTTTGCATTTTGAACTTTGAATTGTTCTCGGCTCTGCGGCAGACTGGAATAGTCAACTACTCATCTCTCTTTCCGGCACTCGAAATCTTTCAAGTCGGGATTTCTAAATAAAATCCGCCCCGATGTCTGAGCCGCCAGCGGAGGAGGGACTAAAAGCGTCAGCGCAGGGGCCGGTTCGCTTGCGAACCCGCGAATAGGCGCCCGAAGCAGCGTTAGGCCCTCCGTAGCAGGCGAAGACAGTCGGAAGGAGAGGTTAACGGCGCTTCGCTTGTTTTCCTCCTCCTTGCATGGCATAGCTCACCTACGGTGGCTCTGCCCATGCTGCGAGTGTCGGTTTTTCCGCCGCTTTTTGCCGGTACAAAAAGCGGCAAAACAAAGAGTAGCGGATTGCTGAATCTACCAAACCTCGCTGACGGCAGCCGTGACCGCCGTCACTCCGGGTGTGAAGCTGTCGGCGACGAAGATAGCGAATCTATTTCAAAGCAGCCGAATAACGGACTTGCAACATACCGATAAGTCGCCCGAACGCACCTCCGCCCCGAACTCTTACCGGCTTGCAGCCTTTCCGCCGGCTCCTCAGAAAAACGACCGGAGCCCTTTTCAAGAGGGCTCCGGTCTCGGGTGTTTCTCCGACAGGATTATTCCTGCGTCTGCTCGGGGTCGGCCACAAGGATGCGGCCGCAATATTCGCAGATGATGATTTTCTTGCCTTGGCGGATGTCGACCTGACGCTGGGGCGGAATGCGGTTGTAGCAGCCGCCGCAGGCGTCGCGCTTGACCGTCACCACGGCCAGGCCGTTGTGTACGTTGCGGCGGATGCGGTCGTAGGCCGTCAGCAGACGTTCGTCGATTTTGGCCTTGACCTTCTCGGCCTGGGCGCTGAATTCGGCAACCTGGGGTGCGGTCTCGGCCTCGATGCCCTGCAGTTCGTTCTTCTTGGCTTCCAGGTCGGCAGCACGTTCCTGACCGAGCGTCTCGGCCTCTTCGAGCTGGAGTTTCTTGCTCTTGATGGCGGCAGCATACTCCTTGAGGCGCTTCTCGGCCAGCTCGATCTCCAGTTCCTGATACTCGATCTCCTTGGTGATGGCGTCGAACTCACGGTTGTTGCGCACGTTGTTCTGCTGTTCCTTATAGTTGCCGATCATGATTTTGGCCTGATCGGTCTCGCGCTTGCGCTGCTTGGTCAGTGCGTTGAGTTCGTCGATCTCGCCGTTGATTTTGTCGATGCGGGTCTGCATGCCCGCCATTTCGTCCTCCAGGTCCTGTACCTCCAGCGGCAGATCGCCCTTCACCTTGTTGATTTCGTCGATCTTGCTGTCGATTCGCTGCAACTCGTAGAGTGCCAGAATCTTCTCCTGCATCGAGTAGTCAACCTCGGCGGTCTTCTTCTGTGTTGCCATATGATGTTATGATGTCGTATGATTAGTCGTGAACCCAATAGTGCACGGGGTTGCGCGCGCACTCGCTCCTGCGGAGCGCAAAGGTAATCAAATTTTTCGATAAAATATCAAACAGCAGCCGAATTGCACAATATTCGCTCTCGAAATGGCCCACGTCGGCCACCGTCAGCGCACCGTCGGGCGTCATGAAATCGTTGTACTTCAGGTCGGCCGTCACATAGATGTCGGCGCCCGCCGCCCGGGCCCGGCCGATGAGCGAGGCCCCCGCCCCGGTGCAGACCGCCACACGGCGCACCCGGTCGCCCGCAAAGGCACTGTGACGGATGGCCCGCACGCCCAGTTCGCGGCCGAGCAGCCGCATGAACTCCTCCGTGGGCATCGGTTCCGGCAGGTCGCCCACCACGCCGAATCCCGCCGCTCCGTCGGCGCCGGAGGGTTCCAGCACCTGCAAACCGCCCACACCCAGCATCCCCGCCAGGTACCAGCTCATGCCGCCCGGAGCGCTGTCCAGATTGGTGTGGCAGGCATAGAGCGCAATGCCGCGGCGGATGGCCCGCTCCACACAGCGCTGCACCATGTCGGCCGAATTGAACCGCTTGAGCGGATGGAAGATGACAGGGTGGTGCGTGATGACCAGGTCGCAGCCTTCGCGTTCGGCTTCGTCGAGCACTTCGTCCGTCACGTCCACGGCCAGCAGCGCCCCGTGCACCTCGTCGTCGGGGCGCCCGACAATCAGCCCCGCATTGTCGTACGAAGCCTGCAGCGCCAGCGGCGCGAAGCGCTCGATGACGTCGGTTATCTCCTTGATTTTCATAGATTGGTCCCCCGATTCGTTTTTCGTGTTCGGATTGCCGCTCTCACCTGTACGGTTCAGAACAGCGATTGTTCGTAAAAGGCGAAAAGTTCCTTGTTCTCGTCGTCGTTCGACTTGCGGCGAGGACGACGCGGAGCGCCGGAACGCGGTTTCGGCTTCGCGGCACCCGGGTCCGGAGTCCCGGCCGCCGGGGCATCGGCGACGTCGGATTCTTCAGCCGCAGATTCCGGCTCGGACGGTGCCGGTTCTGCGGTCGTTGCAATCGCAGGCTCGGCCGCCTCCCGCACAAACACCGGTTCGGCAGTCGCAACCGGTTCTTCCGGCCCGGACCCGGTCGGCTCTGCCGGTTCTTCGGTCTTGGATGCGGCCGCTTCTTCGGCGAGCTCCGGGGCTTCGACCGCAGGCTGCTCCGAGACGGCCGCCATCGCAATCGGTTCGGCGTCAAGCTCCTCCTCGACCGTCATCGCGGGTGCCACAGCCTGTTCTGCCGCCGCTTCTTCCGCAGCCGATTCTGCGGCAGCGAACCTCTCTTCGACCGGCTCTTCTGCGGACTCTTCGGCCGGTTCTATCTTCACCACGGGTTTCGTGCGACGCGACACCGGAGCGCCCGCCTTGCGGGGCGCCTCTTCCGGTTCGGCCATGGGTTCATCGTCGGCAATGATTCCCTCGCCGCCGCTCTTCAGGTCCTCGCGCACCTCGACCAGCAAGGCGCGGATATGCTTCAGGCGGGCCATCAGTTCGGCCTCGCGCTTCATCTCGCCGTCGGGACCGTCGGCGGCCTGCCGCTTCATGGCCCGCTTGGCGCCCTCCAACGTCATTCCGCGCTCCTTGACCAGGTGGTAGATCACCTTGAGATGCTCCACGTCGCGGGGCGTAAACATGCGGTTGCCATGCGCCGTGCGCCGGGGTTTCAGCACGCTGAACTGCGACTCCCAATGACGGATGAGCGACCGTTTCACGTCGAACATCTCGGCCACCTCGCCCATCGAATAATAAAGTTTCTCAGCCATATTCCATTCAATCGCTTTCAGGCGGAATCAACCGGTCTCCGCCCTTTTCATCTTTCACTTTTCAGAATCCTCAACGAATTGGGATAGAGATTGTTTACCCGGGCGCCTATGCGTTTGGCGAAGCCCAGAGCGCGTCCCTCGCAGCACACCAGATTCATCCCCTCGGCCAGCGCCGCAACAGCGAATTCCTGCTTGCGCAGGTAGTCGAGCGCTTCGTCGTGCTCCAGCTCCGCCACGGGCAGTGCCGTCCGGTCGAGCCCCGCAAAAAAGGCCAGCGCCGCATCGGGCCTGAGACGCCCCTTGAAGAGCTGCCCCATCGCCACGCCCGAGTAAATCACGGGCACCGCCTCGGAGAGCGTACGCACCGCCTCGGCCTGCGCCGCAAACCAACCGTAGAGCGTATCGGCCACCCGGGCGAAGCGCATCTTCGCCGGCCCGGCGACCCAGCGTTCCAGTTCGGCCGTCGCAGCCTTGTCGACCGGTGCGAACAACGTGCGCCGTGCTTTCGGCGTCCGCACCCGGCCGCCGCTGTCGGGCGCCTTGCATGCCACGGCGGCGAAAAATCCCTCGCCGCACGCCCTGTGGGGATAGAAACGGTAGGTCCGGAAAGCCCCGACCCGCCCGCAGACGATGCCCCACCCGTCGCCGGCCTCGGGAACGTCGGCCTCGACGGCCTCCGCACCCACACGCTCCAGCAGCCGTTCGAGCGCACCCTCGTCCTCGTCGCGGTTGAAGGTGCAGGTGCTGTATATCAATCGGCCGCTGGGTCTCAACGCCCGCCAGGCCTCGGCCAGAATCCCCTCCTGCCGGGCCGCGCACATCCGCACGTTGTTTTCGCTCCACTCGCCGCGCGAGGCGGCATCCTTGCGGAACATCCCCTCGCCCGAACAGGGGGCGTCGACGGCCACCACATCGAACCACGCTTCGAAATCGCCCAGCGCCTGCGGTTCGCAGGCCGTGACGACCACGTTGCCCGCACCCCACTTGCGCACGTTGTCGGCCAGCACCGACGCCCTGCGCCGGTCGATTTCGTTGGCGACGACCAACCCATCGGGTCCGGCGAGCGAGGCGTAGAGCGTGGTTTTGCCGCCCGGCGCAGCGCACAGATCGAGCACCCGCCGGCCGGCGACATCGCCCGCGAGGCACCCCACGAACTGCGAGGAAGCCTCCTGCACGTAGTAGGCCCCGGCATGGAACGCCGGGTCGAAAGTGAACGACGGCCTTTCGGCCAGATAGCGTCCGTCCGGACACCAGGGCACTGCTCCCGTCGCCCGCAGCCGCTCCGACAACGCGCCGGCATCGCCGCACTTGACCGGATGGAGCCGCACGCTCACGGGCGGCACGCCGTCGAGCGCCGCACAGAGCGCGGCGCCCTCTTCGGGCCCGAGGTCGCGGACGACGCGCCGGACGAATGCGGCAGGCAGCTCCATCGTGCTAACGTTTTGCGCCGAGGGCATCGATGCGGGCGCAGATACGTTCGAAAACGGCCTCGTCGGAGACGAAATCCTCGTGGTCCTTGTCGATGACGAGCATCTCGCCCTCGTAGATATGGTCGATCCAATGGTTGTACTTGTCGTTCAGGCGCCGCAGGTAGGCCTCGTCGATGTTCATCTCGTACTCGCGGCCGCGCTTGCGTATCTGCGAAATGAGCGTCGGCACGCCCGCCTTGAGGTAGATGAGCAGGTCGGGCCGCGGGATAAGCGAAGTGATAAGCCGGAAAATCTTCATGTAGGTCTCGATGTCGCGCGTGGACATGAGCCCCATTTCGTGGAGGTTGCCGGCGAAGATGTGGGCGTCCTCGTAGATGGTGCGGTCCTGGAAGATGACTCCCGAGCGGCTGTCGTCGAGCATCTCCATGGTCTGCTGGATGCGGCTCGCGAGGAACGAAATCTGGAGGTTGAACGACCAGCGGTTCATGTCGTTGTAGAAGTCGCCGATGTAGGGATTGTCGCTCGCCTCGTAGTAGGCTTTGGCGTTGTAGCGTTGGGTCAGCATGCGGGTCAGCGTAGTCTTACCGCTTCCGATATTGCCGGCAATGGCGATATACATAATCTGAAGTTTAAGAATTCAAAATGACGTTCATACTATGGATGTACCGACGGTGCGAGGATTCGAATCCTTCGGTTCTCCGACCGAAGCCCCTCCCAAGGGAGGAGTGCGGGGTGGGGTCCAAGAGTAAATACGCGGCTCCGGCCGCGAGCCGAGACGCCCGGATTCGGGATGCCATGCTCCAAACGCTGGTACATCGAAGTATATGAATGGGTCCAATATTATCCTCAATCACCCGGACGAATAATCCGGGTGCAGCAAATTCCCCGCTCTTCCCGCCGGTCGGGAACACCCCGTCCGAACGCGAATCACGCATCGGGACTCCCGGCCGCTTCGGCCACGAACCGCACGATGTCTTCGGCCACGCTGCGGCCGTTGACCAGACGCGGCACCTTGTTCTTGCCGCGGGCCCGCATCCATGCCAGGAAAGTCCCGGGCGCCACCACCGTGAGATGCTGGCGTTCGAGGGTGGTCTGCCGCTTGGCGTCGTAGTCGGAATTGACACGGCGCAGCGCCCGGTCGAGCGCCGCGGCGAACGCCTCCCTGTCGGCCGGTTCGCGTTCGAACTCCACCAGCCACTCGTGGGCGCCCCGCTCGTCGATGGTCATGTAGCACGGAGCCACGGAGTATTCGGCCACTGCGGCGCCGGTCGCGGCACAGGCTTCGGCCAGCGCCCGGTCGGCGTTGTCGACGATCAGCTCCTCGCCGAAGACGTTGATATATTGCTTCGTACGTCCCGCGAAACGGATGCGGTAGGGGTCCGTCGAGGTGAACTCCACGCGGTCGCCTATCTCGTAGCGCCACAGCCCGTTGGCGGAAGTGACGAGCATGGCATAGCGCCGGCCCGCTTCGACCCCCTCCAGCGGCACGATGCGGTCGCCGTCGCGGAACTCGAAGTAGGTGCCGTAGTCGAGCATCAGCAGCATGTCGTCCCTCTGCGGGTCGTCGGCCAGGGCGAAGAAGCCCTCCGACGCGTTGTAGGTCTCCATGTAGCGCATGTCGGACGAGGGAATCAGCGTCTCGAACGAACGCCGGTAGGGAGCGAACTCCACGCCTCCGTGGGCGAAGAGCGAGAGGTCGGGCCACACGTCCAGGAGATTGCGCTTGCCCGTATGCTCCAGCACGCGGCGCATCAGGGCGAGGTTCCACGACGGAACCCCGGCGAAAGCCGTGATATGCTGCCGGGCACACTCGCGGGCGATGGCCTCGGCCTTGCGGTCGAAGTCGGCGATGATGGCCGTGCGGCTCTTCGGCGCCCGCACCCACCGGCTCACGAAGGCCGTTTCGTGAATCAGCAGGGCCGAGAGGTCGCCCACCAGATTGCGTCCCTCGCGGCGGCACGAACCGCCCAGCGTGAGGGTTTTGCCGTCGAACGCCCGGGTGTTCGGGTCGGCTGCCATGACGAGCATGGCCAGGTCGCGCATGCCGAGCGTATGGTTCTTCCAGAGCGATTCGCGCGTGACGGGGATGTATTTGCTGCGGTCCGACGTGGTGCCCGACGACCGGGCGAAGAGGTCGACGCGGCCCGGCGCCGCGACGTTGCGCTCGCCGCCGAGCATGCGTGCGATCCAGGGCTTGAAACTTTCGTAGTCGAAGACGGGGACCCGGGCTCCGAACTCCTCGGGCGTCCGCACCTCCGGCAACCCGAAATAACGCCCGAAAGCGGTATTCCGTCCGCGCCGCAACGCTTCGCGGAACATGCGCTCCTGCGTCTCGGCCGGGCGCCGCCGGAAGAAATCGACGGCCCGCTCGCGCCGCGAGAACCACATTCTGCATATCGTACTGCGAAACGACACCTGCTGCTAATTGAAGAAATAACCTATCTTGTCCACCGACGCCGGCATGGTGAAGACCACCACGCGGTCGTAGGCGTTGATTTCCATGTTTTCCACGGCGATGAAAGCCTTGTCGCCGCGCACGATGCCCCCGACGATGGCATCGTCGGGCAGCCCCAGGTCGCGGATGCGGGCCTTGGTGGCCGGCGAATTGGGCTTGACGATGAATTCCAGCACCTCGGCGTCGCTGCCCGTGAGGCACTTGATGGCCTGCACGTCGGTCGACATGGTGAAGCGGAAGATGTTCGACGCCGTCACGAGCTTCTTGTTGATGATGGTGTCGATGCCGATGGACTCGGCGAGGTTGATGTAGTTGAGATTCTCCACCTCGGCAATCACCTTCTTCACGCCCATGCGCCGGGCGAGCATCGCCGCCAGGATGTTGGTCTCGCTGCGGCCCGTCACGGCGACGAAAGCGTCCATGTTGGCCAGCCCCTCTTCGAGCATGGCCTCGGTATTGCGGCCGTCCTCGTTGATGATGAGGGTCTTGTCGAGCATCTCGGCCAGCCGGTAGGCCTTGTCGGCGTTGTAGTCGACCAGCTTGATGTTCACCTCGTCCTGCAACTCCGTAGCAATGCGTATGCCGATGCGCGAACCGCCGAGAATCATCATGTTCTTGATTTCGACGTTCGTGCGCCCCGAAAGCTCCATCACCTCGCGCACGGCGTCCTGCCGTGCGATGACGTAGACCATGTCGTCCTCCATGAAGAGCTCGCCGCGGCGCGGGATGATGGTCTGTCCGTCGCGGGCGATGGCCACCGTGCGGTAGCTGAGCGGCGCACCGCCGTCGTCGAAGCCGGCGAGCTCCTGCCCCACCAGAGGCGAGGCGGGCTCCAGACGGAAGACCACGAGCGAGAGCTTGCCGCTCGAAAAATCGACGTACTCCGTGGTCGACGTATGCCCCAGGAGGTTGATCACTTCGTGCGCCGCGACCTTCTCGGGGTAGAACAGATAGTCGATGCCCATGTCGATGAAGACCTCCTTGTTGTTGGGTTCGAGGTATTCGTTGTTGTCGATGCGGGCGATCGACTTCTTGGCGCCGAGCTTCTTGGCGAGCATCGCCGCCACGATATTGTCGTTCTCCTCGTGGTTGACGGCGATGAAGAGGTCGCAGCGGCGCACCGACGCCTTGCGCAGCACGGCGAACGTGGTGGAATCGCCCTCCACCGTAATGACGTCGGCCAGGCTCCCCACCTCCGACAGCAGCTTCTGGTCGCTGTCGACGATGGTGATGTCGTGGCCGTTGCCGCTCAACATCCGGGCCAGATGGCTGCCCATCTCGCCCGCTCCCGCTATCACGATTTTCATCTTCGTCTCTTCGTTTCGCCGCCCGTCCCGCATCCGGGCACGACGGCCGCCGCAGCTCCGCCCCGCTCTTCCGCCGCAGGCGAAGCCGCACGCTTGCAAATTACCATACAAATGTATACATTTGTCGGCGAAAGGCAAAATTTCGATTGCTAAAATTCCAATATCATGCCGTCCTGGTTGTTCGTCGTTCTCTGCACCGTGGCCGCCGTCGGGTTCTTCGCCCTCGGCATGTCGCTCACGCTGATGCTCAAAGGCCATCCCATCGACTCGGAAATCTCGACCAACAAGGAGATGCAGCGCCGCGGCATCAAGTGCGCCGTGCAGGAGACCCGCGAAGCCGACGGCACGGCCGACTGCGCTCCCGGCGCCCCGCTGCCCGGCTGCTCGGGCAACTGCGGCGCCTGCGACATCGAGCACGGGGAAAATTCATGATGCGCGCTCTGCCGGCAAGGCATCGGCCGCACCGCCTCCGTGCCGACGCCCGCCCCTACGGAGCCGGAAACGCTCCGCGGCTGACAACACCATGAAAAACTGCGGCGGCCGGAAGATTCCGGCCGCCGCATGCTTCAAACCACGACAGCTACTGGACGAGCGTTCCGTCGGCAAGGATGTCGAGCTCGACCTCGCGGTCCGACCCCGGCTGCTCCAGTTCGAAACGGTACCACTCGCGCGCAGGGCTCGCATAATGGTCGACCTCGTCGATCGTCCAGGCACCGTACTGCGAAGCGAGAAGCGTCTCCATCACTGCGGCCGGAACTTCGCCGACGGAGACCTCGGTCTTGGTCTCGACCCACTCGTTCGACGCATCGAAGCGCACGTCGCGGACCTTGCTGCCGTCGACGATCTCCACTTCGAGCACGTAGCGCGGATTGCGCTCCGACTCGACTTCGAGGATGCGGGCACCGGGATATTTCGCGGCGAGGAACTCGACGACCGTCGCCGGAAGCCGCTGCGGCAGCAGGTTGTCGTGGTGACGGTCGTTGTCGGCATCGGGCACGGCACGCACCAGCACGCCGTCCTCCGAATAGTAGAGGTCGTACTCGGCTTCGCCCCGCTCCGCTTCGATGACATAGAGCGTTTCCATGTCGCGACGCTCCACCTTCTCGACCTGCTCCACCTTCCACGAAGCGTAGTCGCCAGCCGCAAAGGCCGCACGCACGGCTTCGGGAAGCAGCTGGTAGGGAATCTCCGTCTCGGTCATGTACCATATGCCCGCCCCGTCGAACCACGCATCGGTGTCGTAGCCTTCGTTGTAGAAATCGGCCACCAGGTAGGAGCCGCGCCGCTCCCACTCCACACGGGCGGCCCCGGGGAATTTCTCGGCAAAGGCCGTCTGCACCTGCGACGGCACCTTCACGTCGTCATCGTCGCAGCCCTGGCTGAAACCGAACAGCGCCAGCGCCAACAATCCGATCATTGTCTTTTTCATTGTTCAATCGTTTTTATATTACAAATACCTGTTCGCAAAAATACGGCCGTTTTCATCATCATCCGCACACCCCGCATACACATGCCGGCAAGCGCAGATACTCCGATGCTCGGCAGGCCGAGGTCTCATATCCGTCCCGACCCGGGGAAATCCGTTGTGCAGATGCTTGGACGCAGCGCACGGAGAGAGCAAGAACGCGCCACTCGTAATTGACGGGGTGAACACCGCCCGTATTGAAGTTCAACCGCGTGCCGTAAATCGAGCCGGCATCGAAGGAGGACGAAGACCAGTAGAAGCCGTTCGTGCCGACTCCCGTCAAGACTCCCGTCTCACGGAAGCGGTAGCCCGCAGCAGGAGCAAATAGCAATCGCTGGAATGAATGCCGCAGAGAGGGAACAAACAATGCACAATTCAAAATGCACAACTTCGCGATTAAGCGAGGGCAGAGCCGAACTTGTTCGAGCTTTGCCGAGCAGGAGCGATGATGGTGCAAGCCGAGAGTTATGCCGAACTTGTTCGGACA
>JAIDUZ010000064.1 GCA_029059935.1 Alistipes sp. | reverse complement strand
ACGTTCAACGTATTCTCGATGCTGGGGCAACGTCTCGGCATCTCGGAACTCGAACAATGCCGAATCGAGGACGAAAACCAGGATGCTCCGAAGCCGAAAGCACCGGGAAACACGAATACGAACGGCAAACAAGAATAAAGGATGAAACTTCTGCTGAAACGAATCGCCTTGAGGCCGGCCTACACGATCGGCTGGCTCTACGTCAACGGAACGAAAGTCTGCGACACCATCGAAGACACCGTCCGCGACGTCAATAAAAACGGAGTCTTCGACAACGGCGAGAAGAAAATCGCCGGACAGACGGCTATTCCCTATGGCACTTACGACATCACCCTGGCAGTCCAGTCGCCCAAGTACAAAGACAAGGCAGCTTACAAGTTCTGCAACGGCTATCTGCCCCGTCTGCTCGATGTTCCCGAATTCGAAGGCATTCTCATCCACATCGGAAACACGGCCGAAGACAGCGCCGGATGTATCCTTGTCGGCGAAAACAAGGAAGTCGGCAAGGTCATCAACTCCACGGCTGCGTTCAACCGCCTTTATCCGATGCTGAAAACCGCGGCCGACCGGGGCGAGAAGATTCAAATCGAAATCGCATGAAACGCGTCGCATCGATTCCGACCGTTGCGGCGGCTATGTTCGCCGGCTGCTGCCCGTGCCGCCACTTGACAATAGGAGTGCACGACAGCGTCCGCATCGAGACGGTCGTCCAAACCGAACTTATGCCCGATACGGTACTTGTCGAAGTGCCGGTCGAGGTAGTCCGGCAGACAGTGCGCGACACGACGAGCCATCTGGAGACGTCATTCGCCCTTTCCGAAGCCCGAATCAATCCGGACGGGTCATTGTACCACTCGTTGGAGAATAAGGCGCAAGAAAGGCCCGTAGCTATTGAAAAAGAGGTTGTCTGCCGCGACAGCATCGTATACCGAGACCGGGAAACGGAGAACATCATCGAGGTGCCGCGACCGCCGACATGGTGGCAGCAGATGCAGATACGCGGATTTTGGGTGCTGCTGGCACTGTTGCTTATTGCATGCCGCAAACAGATTGCGGCCTTGGGAAAGCAGATAATCGGATGACAAGACCCGGCGACAATGCCGGGTCTTATATTTTGGGCACCCAATCCACGGCCTGCCGCTTCTTCTCGTCGACGGCCTTCGCATAAATCTCCGAGGTCTTCACATCACAATGCCCCAGCAATTCGGAAACGGTGTAGAGGTCGGCCCCGAACGTCAACAGAAGCGTCGCGCACGTATGTCGGCTGACGTGGAATAAGACATGCTGTCGATGCCGGCCGCAGGGGCATTGTTTGAAAGCGGCAGACAGACCGCTGTTTTCGTCTTGGTTTGGATGATTTCCTCCTGCAAGCGCCCGCTGTTCATATCCCGAATGCTACTCCCGACCAAAGCCCGACTTCAAAATAAAAAAACAGTGTCGTATGACCCCAATGCCGCGACAACAATTCGAAGAATCATGCCTCCAGCCGGCGGCTACAACTCTTTCAAAGCCAGCCGCACGAGCTCCTCGGTCGACGCGGCCGGATTGGCCCGCACGACGGAGCGGACGGCCTTTTCGGCGGCGGCCTTGGCGAATCCCAGCATGTTGAGCGCCGCAAGCGCCTCCTCGACCCGCTCGTTGCCCGCCACGGCGGCCGAAGCCCCCGGTTCCAGGCCGGTGAGTTTGCCGCTCAGCTCCACGATGATTTTCTGGGCGGTTTTCAGTCCCAGCCCCTTGACATTCTTCAGCAACACGGCATTGCCCGTCGAAATGATGTTCTGCAACTCGGCAGGCGAGTAGGTCGACAGAATGGTGCGGGCCGTATTGCCCCCGACGCCCGAAACGCCTATCAGCAGCCGGAACAGCTCGCGTTCGACCCGCGTGGCAAAACCGTAGAGCAGCTGCGCATCCTCGCGGACGACGTGATGAACGAAAAGTTTGGCCTGTGCGGCGTGTTCGACGGCCGAATAGGTTTCGAGCGATATGTTGAGAAGATAGCCCACGCCCCCGGCATCGATGACGGCGAAGGCCGGCGTCAGTTCGGCCACGGAGCCGCTGATATAATCGTACATGCGACTTGAATTTTACGGAGTACGAAGGCAAAAATAAAGTTTTTTTACTTATCTTTGCGTCTCAAGCAGAAATAAATTCATCAAAAACGAACCGATATGAAGAAATTGCTTTTCATGGCGATGGTCGCCGCGGCATCGATGACGGCCTGCGACAAGCAGAACGCTCAGGCGCCGGCCGAAGCGGCGGAATCCGCTGCGGAAGTCTGCACGGGCGAGATCGTCTACGTACATGTCGAAGCCGTGCTGGCCGAGAGCGACCTCTACAAGAACGAGGGCGCAGCGCTTCAGGAGAAGACCCAGAAGGCGCAGAACAGCTGGGCCCAGCGCGAGAAGAACCTCCAGGCCGAAGCCGCCAAGCTCCAGGAGAAGTACCAGAAGGGACTCATCACGACCAACGACGCCCAGGCGCAGCAGGAGAACATCCAGCGCCGCATCCTCTCCTATCAGAATTCGGCGCAGAAGGAGGCCCGGACGCTCGAAGAGGAGAATTTCGTCTTCACCAACCGGGCGCAGGACCTGTTGCAGCGCGCCGTGGAGGAAATCAACGCCGACAAGAAGTACAAGTTCATCCTCAACGCTTCGGCGCTGATCGATGCCGACACGACGCTCAACATCACGCCCGCCGTGCTGGCCAAGGTCAACGAACTCTACGCCGCCGACAAGGCCGCCGAGAAAGCAGCGAAATAGGCTCCTCCGCACCGAAACGACTCACAACTCCGGCCCCACCATGCGGGGCCGGAGTTTTTCATGGCTCCCGTCGCACCGCACTTTCCGCTTCATAATCCCGCTGCACACCGGGAAGTTTCGCTCGATTCTGCCTTCGTTGCCCGGTTGGGAACGGTCGCACAAAGCGCAAGCCGGGCAACGAAGCACTGCGACTTGCAATATTATAAATCCCCGTTCTTAACGCCTCGTCATTCTGAGGAGCGTAGCGACGAAGAATCTATATAACAGCAAAAACAGATTCTTGACTGCGCTACGCTTGTCGTTCTCCTCCTTGCTCGGCAGAGACTGCTTGCAGTCTCTGCACTCGCTTCGTTCGTCGATTCGATTCGCTCAGAATGACAATTCGCATTTTTTGCAATAAAAGGAAAATCCGCCCGATGTCGTTGTTTGGGCTTCATCCGTTTTTTTCGTCGCTTGTTTGCACTCCTCTGCTCCCCACCCGCTTCGTCATTCTGAGCGAACGCAGTGAGCGTGGGAATCTGAACAAATGTCGTAACGTTGCATTTCCCGCCTTTCAGGCGGGCGAGCCGGAGCCTCTCCCGACGGAGGCTCGCAACACTCGCCCCGCTGGCTTCGGCCCGCCCCATTAAGAACGGGGTTCTATTATTTTATATCCGCTGCAAACAGTATCCCTGTCAATCGCAAAACCCGGCTCTTAGTCGGGTACAGGCTCCTGCCCGAAAACCCCGCCTTGTCATTCTGAGGCGCAGCCGAAGAATCTGTTTCATCCGCATCTCTCTTCTCCAGTTCCCGCCTTTCAGGCGGGAGAGCCGAAGCCCCGCCGTGCGGAGGCTCGCAACACTCGCCCCGCTGGCTTCGGCCCGCCCCGTTAAGAACGGGGCGTCATCCCGGCTGCATCGTTAAGAACCGCCTCCCCAAAGAATTTATCTTGTCACTTTCGCTGACGTTCCCGAATCGCTGTTTTTCCCTCGGGGGCGGCTCGCACCATAGGTGCGACCCCCGCAGCCGCCCCCGAAGAGTCTTTCCGCTCGGTGCCCTTTTCGCAACGACATAAGCGCATTATGTATTTTCGCAATAGAGAACCGGAAACCACCTTTCACTTTTCACTTTTCACCTTTCACTTTTACCTTGTCTCCGAATCTTTGGCTTCGCCGAAGATACTTCCGCTCGGCAAAATGCAAGCAAGCTTGCTTTTGCCCTCGCTTAATCGACTTTGGCTTCGCCGAAGATACTTCGTCTCGGCAAAGCTCAAATAAATTTGGCATTGCACTCGACTTATTCGTATCTTTGTCCTCAAAACACCGCGCCATGGGCTTCATTCCGTTCACGTTCATCGATTTCATCGACATTCTGCTGGTCGCCTCCATCATGTATTGGATCTACCGCATGACCAAGGGCACCAACGCTCCCTACATCCTCTCGGGCATCGTCGCCATCTACCTGTTGTGGGTCGTGGTGCGGGCGCTCAACATGGAGTTGCTCTCCACCATCCTGGGACAGTTGATTTCGGTGGGCGCCATCGCGCTGATTATCGTCTTCCAGCCCGAATTGCGGCGTTTCCTCCAGGCCATCGGCATGCGGCAGAAGCACTTCAACTTCATCACCCGCATCTTCTCCACCGAGGAGGACAAGGTCCAGACCGACGTGGCGCCCATCGTCACCGCATGCCGCGAAATGGCCGCCACGAAGACCGGCGCACTGATCGTCATCGGCTTGCAGAGCGACCTGACGCTCATCGCCGAGGGCGGCATCGCCATCGACGCCAAGGTCTCCACTCCGTTGCTGAAGAACATCTTCTTCAAGAACGCCCCGCTGCACGACGGCGCCGTCCTCATCACGAACGACCGCGTCATGGCCGCCAAATGCATCCTCCCCGTCACGCAGAACGACGTACCCAAGGACTACGGCACCCGCCACCGCGCCGCCATCGGCATGAGCGAGATTTCCGATGCCATCATCGTCGTGGTCTCCGAGGAGACCGGCGGCATCTCCATCGCCGAGGGAGGACAGTTGCGCCGCGACCTCGACCCCGCACGGTTGCAGCAGACTCTCCAGCGTTACCTCGCGCCCAAAAACCGTAAGCGCGCCAAAAAGGAGAGCGAGTAGAGCGGCCCGGCAACATGCCACCCGCTCTCTTGCCCGCTTCGGCACCGCATCTTCCCCGCCTCTCTCCGTACAAAAAAGGGCCGCTCAGCAGCAGCCCCATAGATCCGGATTCTCTTTCTTTCGCCGAAAGCGCCCAGAGCATCCCCGCCTTTCCGACAAGCAAAACCAAGCAAAACAAGAAGCCGCGAATTTTCGCGGCTTCCGTTTTACAATACTTGCACTTTCTATAATATACGGCGCAGGAGTGCTCCCCGTCCAAGAGTTCCGCCCGGCATTCCGCAGGGCCTTTCCGGCCCCGCCCCTCCGTCGCAGACTCTCCCGGCCCCGACCTGCCGCTTATTCAGCAGCGGCCGCAGAGGCGTCGGCTTCCGCCGCAGGGGCCTCCGAGGGAAGTATGTCGGCCTGGGGCATGGCAGGGAGCTGACCTTCGATCAGTTGTTCCTGCAGCGCTTCGGCATCGCGGGAGACATCCGAATTGCCTCCGGCAATGGCTCCGCGGCCCATGGTCATCGTGGCCACCAGGCTCAGCACGGCAATGGCCACGGCCATCGTCCACGTGAATTTCTCCAGGAAGTTGGTCGTCTCGCGGACGCCCATCACCTGGTTCGAGGCACCGAAGTTGGCGGCCATGCCGCTCTTGGGATTCTGCACCAGCACGGCAAGAATCACCAGGATGCTCGCAATGAGGGTCAGAATGATGCAAATCATCGATAACATATCCGTCGTATTTTAATTATTGTTTTCTATTTCGGTTATAAGCCCGGCAAAGTAAATACTTTTTTCGGGATTTCGCAAACTTAATTTGCGATAAATCGACACGGCACGGTCGCGCAGACCCTGTGCAAGATATATCTCGGCCAGCCGTTCCGAGACCACTTCGTCGTCGTCGTCGAAGCTGGCTTCGGTCAGCACCTCCGTCTCGGGTTCGCCCGCTTCGGCCACAATGCGCAGGTCGGTCTGTTGCAGAAAGCGGTCGATCCGTTCGTCCGGCGAAACAGCAGACTCCGGTGCTTCCGACAAAGCCGAGGCTCCCGGCCAAGCCGCCGCAGCCCTTTCCTCCGGGACCTCTTCCGGCATCCGGAACTCCGTTCCGCACGGTTCCGCCGTCAGGGCCTCCGCATCGACCGGCAGCTGACGCAGCGTGCTCTGCGCGCGCCACGGCGCCACCACGGCAGCACGGGCATCCGGACGCCCCGTCCGTACTTCGTGCAGAATGCGCAGCGGCCCGAACCAGCCGTAGCGGGCCAGCAGTCCGTCGAGTTCCTCGGCCGAAAGTTCGCGGGCCCACGAGGGCAGATGAAGCGACGATTCGAGCATATCCATTTTCCGTGCGTTTACCAGTTGGAGGCCGAGGCCATGAAGATGTCGGTCACGAGTTTGTCGACGATTTGCGGGATGAGGTCGCCCTCCACTTCGGTCAGCAGCAGCGTCGAATCGTAGTCTTCGTAGGCCGAGAAGGTCTTGTTCCACGACTGCGATTCGTCGAGCGCATTGGTGAAGCGCACCTTCACCGTGATGGTCAGACGGTTCTGCAGGGCGTAGTCGTCGCTCGACACCGACGCCGTGGTCGACGTGTAGTTGATGATTTCGCCCTCGAAGGCGAAGTCGCCCCCGGCATCGACCTGCATCAGCCGCGTGCGCCGCGAGAAGATGTCGACCAGCGCATCGGTCATCGTCGAGCTCAGAATCGGCGACACCATCGTGGCGTTGTTGGGGAAGTAGGCCACCGAAAAGGTCTTGGCGTCGGGCGGAATCGATGCGCCCGACAGCGTGTATTTGATCGACACGCCGCAGCCGGCAAGCACGGCGGACAGACAAGCCGCAAGTATGATTCGAAAACGCTTCAATGTTGAATTGCGAATTATGGTTTATGAATTTTCCTCGATGCCCAGTTCCTTTATCTTGCGGTAGAGCGTGCGTTCCGACATGAAAAGTTCGCGCGCCGCTTCGCGCCGGCGGCCGTTGTTGTTGCGCAGGGCCCGCACGATCTGTTCGCGCTGCACGTCGGCCTTGGTCAGTTCGCGCACCGGTTCGTCGGTCACGTCTTCGCTCTCGGCAAAAACCGGTGCGGCATAGCCGCCGCCCGTAGCCACCGAGGATGCCACCATCGGCGGCATGGCCGCAGGTGTCGCGGCCGACGGCAGCAGCGCCTTGATGTCGGCCGGCGGGTCGGCGCGGCGCGCCCCCGCGCTCTGCATCAGTTCGGCCATCATGCGCTTGAGGTCGTTCATGTCGGCCCGCATGTCGAACAGCACCTTGTACAGCAGTTCGCGTTCGGCCGACATCGTGTCGTCCATGCGTATGTTGCCGGCGGCCATGGGGGCCCCGGCCGGTTGTTCGGGCAGGTATTTTTGCAGCACCGCGGCCGTAATGACCCGCGTCTGCTCGATGGCCGAAATCTGCTCGGCCACGTTCTTCAGCTGGCGGATGTTGCCCCGCCAGTAGTAGCCCGCCAGCAGCTGCCGCGCCCCGTCGTCGAGCGTCACGGCCGGCATGCGGTACTGCACGGCTACGTCCGACGCGAACTTGCGGAACAGCAGCGGAATATCTTCGGGCCGCTCGCGCAGGGCCGGCACCGCAACGGGCACCGTGCCAAGACGGTAGTAGAGGTCTTCGCGGAAGCGCCCCGACGCAATGGCCTGCGGCAGGTCGACGTTCGTGGCCGCCACCACGCGCACGTCGGTCTTCTGCACCTTCGACGACCCCACGCGCAGGTATTCGCCCGTCTGGAGCACACGCAGCAGCCGCGCCTGGGTCGAAAGGGGCAGTTCGGCCACCTCGTCCAGGAAGATGGTGCCGCCGTCGGCCTCCTCGAAGTAGCCCTTGCGGGCCTCGAAGGCTCCCGTGAACGCACCTTTCTCATGCCCGAACAGTTCCGAATCGATCGTACCCTCGGGGATGGCGGCACAGTTGACGGCAATGTACTTGTTGTGCTTGCGGGCCGAATAGGCATGGATCACCTGCGGAAAGAACTCCTTGCCCACGCCGCTTTCGCCCGTGACGAGCACCGTCAGGTCGGTGGGCGCCACCCGCACGGCCACGTCGAGCGCCCGGTCCAGAAGCGGAGAGGTGCCGATGATGCCGAAACGTTGCTTGACTGTGGTTATCTCTGTCATTCGAGGAATCTTCAGGGGAGGGGTCAGTACTGCGGTATTTCGTCGGGCAGCAGGTCGGCCGGCTGTTCGAGGTAGACCTCTTCGCCCTCGCGGTTGAACGAATCGCACCACTGGCCGAAAAGGATGGCGGCCAGCGCGATGCCGGCAGCAATCAGCGCTATCCAGATGAAGTGGTCGGAACGCCGCTTGACGTTGACGGTCTGTTCGATGGCCGGACGGCGCGGCAGCCGGCCGTAGTAGGAGTCGGCGAAAAGTTCGTCGCGCTTGAGTTTCTTGGATGCCAGTTGGAAGCGCGACGGCTGCGACGGCTGCAAGGAGTCGGACCCCGGTTGTGCCGGAGCGGACGGACGGGACGGGGCGGTTTGCGCCGGTTGCCCGGAGTGCGCGCCCTGCGCATGTTCCGCGGAGCGGGTATCGGCACCGTAGAGGTCCCGGACCGTCGCCCCCGTCTTCCGGGGCTGCGTCTCCGCTTCCGGAGCGGACGGCCGGGCCGCCGCTGCCGGACGTTGTCCGACGGCTGGTTCCGGGGCCTGCGCAGCCCGGGCTGCCGGACGTGCGGCCGAAGCCGAAGCAAGAGGCGCGGAAGTAGCCGTAGCCGGCGCTGCGGTGCCGGATGTTACACCGGACGCTGCGCCCTCCCTGCCGGTCTGCGGCGCATAGACGAACGAGATGGTGGCATTGGGTCCCGCCTTCAGCACGCCGAGACCTTCGAGCGGGAATTCCCGCCCCTGCTGAACGGCACGCCGCACCTCCAAAACGAAGCGGTCGATTTCGCCGGCCGCCGCCGCTTCGCCGACGCCTTCGGACGTCAGCAGCGACAACAGCACGCCGTCGTCGCGTTTGAGCAGTTCCGAGAAGAGCACGCTGCTGCCGGGTTCCTTGACGATGAAGGCTCCCATCTGCGGAATGACCAGCCGCCGGTGCGACTCCAGATACTGCGCTATGATACGATTCAACATTTGCCTGTGGTTTCAGGCTTCAAAATTACCCTTTTTCGTAGAAAAAACCAAAACGCGGGGCACTTTATTCCGAATTCCCGGACAAAAGGCCGGCCCCCGTATTCCGGCAGCGCATCCCAAGTTCGGGAAAAGTTCGGGAATAAAACGCATCGGCCCGAAATGCCGGCACCGAACAGACCGCAGACAAAACCGGCGGAAAACAGCGGGAAACAAGGACCGAATCCGGCAGCGATCCGCCATGAAGCACAACAAAACGCGCCTCCGCAACAAAATAATCGGCCGAAATGTTGGCGGTCCCGAAAATATTCGCCTACTTTGCATCCCCGAACCGCCGGAAATCCGACCGAGCTACTTTGTCCCGAAATTTGCAATGTAGCGAAGACGGATTCATCCGAAGACAGCGAACCGAGCATGAAAGACAAGTACATCGATCTGATCGAACAGTCGTTCGACTTCCCGCAGGACGAGTTTTCCGTCGAGGACAACGAGCTCAATTTCCATGATATCCCGCTCATGGAACTCATCAAGCAGTACGGCACACCGCTCAAAATCACCTACCTGCCCAAGATTTCCCAGCAGATCAACCGCGCCAAGCGCATGTTCAACGTGGCCATGGCCAAGGTCGACTACAAGGGGTCGTACAATTATTGCTACTGCACCAAGTCGAGCCATTTCTCGTTCGTGTTGGAGGAGGCCATGAAGAACGACATCCACCTCGAAACCTCGTCGGCCTACGACATCCACATCATCAACGCCCTCTACGACAGCGGCATCCTGGACAAGGACCGCTACATCATCTGCAACGGCTTCAAGCGTCCGCAGTATGTCGAGAACATCGCCCAGCTGGTCAACGACGGTTTCGGGAACACCATCCCGGTCATCGACAACAAGGAGGAGATCGACCTCTTCGAGGACGCCTTCTCCAAGAAGTGCAAGGTCGGCATCCGCATCGCCTGCGAGGAGGAGCCCAAGTTCGACTTCTACACCTCGCGCCTGGGCATCCGCTACAACGACATCGTCGATTTCTACAAGGCCAAAATCAAGAACAGCAAGAAGTTCCAGCTCAAGATGCTGCACTTCTTCATCAACACCGGCATCAAGGACACGGCCTACTACTGGAACGAGTTGTCGAAGTGCATGAACGTCTACTGCGAGCTCAAGGCCATCTGCCCCGAGCTGGACAGCCTCAACATCGGCGGCGGCTTCCCGGTCAAGAACTCGCTCGACTTCACCTACGACTACGAATACCTCACCGAGGAGATCATCGCCCAGATCAAGAGCATCTGCGTGCGCAACGGCATCGAGGAGCCCAACATCTTCACCGAATTCGGGTCGTTCACCGTGGGCGAAAGCGGCGCGGCGCTCTACTCGATCGTCAACCAGAAGCAGCAGAACGACCGCGAGAACTGGTACATGATCGACTCGTCGTTCATGACCACCCTGCCCGACACATGGGGCATCAACCAGCGTTACATCATGCTGGCCGTGAACAACTGGGACAAGGAGTACCAGCGGGTCTTCCTCGGGGGGCTGACCTGCGACAGCGAGGATTTCTACAACTCGGAGTGCCACACCAACGCCATCTTCCTGCCCAAGCTCGAAAAGGGCAATACGCAGTACATCGGATTCTTCCACACCGGGGCCTACCAGGAGTCGCTCGGGGGCTTCGGCGGCATCCAGCACTGCCTGATTCCGGCGCCCAAGCATGTCATCATCGACCGCGACAAGTCCGACAACGAATACTATACGCGTCTTTTCGCCAAGGAGCAGTCCTACCGGTCGATGCTGCGCATCCTCGGCTACTGACCGACGGGGAGGGGCAAAAGGCGGAAGTTGATTCGCCGCCCGGCCCCTTCCGGTTTCCTTTCCAACCTGGCCCCGCCCGGTCTCCGTTCCAACCCGGCCCCGCCCGGTCTCCGTTCCAACCCGGCCCCGCCCGGTCTCCG
>JAIDUZ010000063.1 GCA_029059935.1 Alistipes sp. | reverse complement strand
GTCGTTGCGAAAAGGGCACCGAGCGGAAAGGCTCTTCGGGGGCGGCTGCGGGGGTCGCACCTATGGTGCGAGCCGCCCCCGAGGGGAAAACAAAAATTCGGGAACGTCAGCGGAAGCAACACGATGAATTCTTTTTGGATGGCGGTTCTTGACGGTGCAGTCGGGATGACGCCCGGCTAAGAGCCGGGTTTTACGATTGACAGGGATACTGTTTGCAGCGGATATAAAATAATAGAACCCCGTTCTTAATGGGGCGGGCCGAAGCCAGCGGGGCGAGTGTTGCGAGCCTCCGCAGGGCGGGGCTTCGGCTCTCCCGCCTGAAAGGCGGGAGATGCGAATATTCATATTACAGATTCTTCGGCTTTGCCTCAGAATGACGAGGCAGAGCTTTCGGGCGGGAGCCTGCGGAGCAGGCAGTTCTTTTGCGGACCTCCGCCGGGCGAGGCTCCGGCCCGCACACCAGAAAGGCGGGAAATGCTACGTTACGACATTTGTTCAGATTCCCACGCTCACCACGTTCGCTCGGAATGACGAGGCGGGTGGGGAGCAGAGGAGTGCAAACAAGCGACGAAAAAAACGGATGAAGCCCAAACAACGACATCGGGCGGATTTTCCTTTTATTGCAAAAAATGCGAATTGTCATTCTGAGCGAATCGAATCGACGAACGAAGCGAGTGCAGAGACTGCAAGCAGTCTCTGCCGAGCAAGGAGGAGAACGACAAGCGTAGCGCAGTCAAGAATCTGTTTTTGCTGTTATATAGATTCTTCGTCGCTACGCTCCTCAGAATGACGCCCCGTTAAGAACGGGGATTTATAATATTGCAAATCGCGGATACTTCGTTGCCCGGCTGGGGGCGGTCGCGCAAAGTGCGAGCCGGGCAACGAAAAAGAGATACTAACCGAACGCGTAAATACGATGCAGGAAAATGCAAACCGGTCAGAACCGACGAAGGAAAACTGCACGGGAAGCAAGCACGCGAAAAGTCCCCCGGGAAACCGAAAAGGAATCCTGGGAGACCTGGAAAAACCCAACCCGCGCTACGACAT
>JAIDUZ010000062.1 GCA_029059935.1 Alistipes sp. | reverse complement strand
TAGTAAGGCGTGAGCAGGTAACTGAGGAACCTGACCACGATGGTGCTGATGCCGTAGACGGCGGTCTGTTTGGCCAACTTTTCGAGCATGGAGCCGATATGGATAGGGCAAAGATACGAAAAGTCGGGCGCAGAAGCAAACCGTAGGTTTGATTATGCCGAGACGGAGTATCTAAAACGGAGCCTAAGATACTCCTGTCTTGGTAATGCTGATGCTCAAATTAATTTGGCATTGCGCCCGGCTTGTTCCTACTTCGGCTCTGCCGAAGATACTGCATCTCGGTAAAAAAATCGATTGAATTCGTTTTTTTACACTCGGCTTATTCATATCTTTGCAACAAAAGCAAACGAGAATCCATATGTTTTATCCCTGTGTGATTGGATATGGCCAGGTGGTGGTCATCGTACTGGTGGTGTTGCTGCTGTTCGGCGGCAAGAAAGTCCCCGAACTGATGCGGGGGTTGGGCCGCGGCGTGAAAGAATTCAAGGACGCGATGAACAGCGACGCCAAAGACGAAGAAAAGAAAGAAGAGTAGCCGGACGGACGGCGGAAAGGCCGCTTTTGGCAGGGCGCAGGCTGCGAATTGCGATGCCGGGCCCCGCGATTCCAAGTCTCGGATGCCGGTGTGCCGAAGCGGATGGCTGAATTTGATGCGAATGGAACGGAACCGGGTGGAGAACGACGAACTTGACTTCTGGGGCCATGTGGCTGCACTGCGCCCGCACCTGGTGCGGAGCGTGCTGGCCGTTGTGCTGGCCGGCGTCGCGGCGTTCCTCTGCAAGGAATGGGTGATAGACCGGGTCCTTTTCGGGCCGCGGAGCGCCGGATTCCCGACCAACCGGCTGCTGCTGGCTTTCGGCGAGGGGCTGCAAAGCTTCTGCGGATGGCTCGAAGCGCAGACGGGCTGGCCGCTCGGAGTGGATGCGGCGGCGTTCGACACGGCGAATCTCGATTTCCGGTTCATCAACACCTCGCTGGCCGGGCAGTTCAACCTTCATATGAAAATCTCGCTGCTCACGGGGCTGGCCGTGGCGATGCCCTATGTGCTGTGGGAGTTCTGGCGTTTCGTGCGGCCGGCGCTTACGCCGCGCGAGACGGCGGCCGCGCACCGTTTCGTGCTGTGGGTCTCGCTGCTCTTCTTCGCGGGACTGCTGTTCGGCTATTTTATCATCGTGCCCCTTTCGGTCGCATTCTTCATCAACTACGAAGCCAGTCCCTCGATTGTCAATATGATCGAGGCCGGGCAATATCTTTCGATGGTGGCGGGCGTGTCGCTCGGCTCGGCCCTGCTCTTCCAACTGCCGCTGCTGGTGCATTTCCTGGCCCGCATGGGGCTGGTGACCGCCGACCTGCTGCGCCGCTATCGGCGCCATGCGTTCGTGGGATTGCTGGTGGTGGCTGCCGTCATCACTCCGCCCGACTTGTTCAGCCTGCTGCTGGTCGTCGTGCCGCTCTGCTGGCTCTACGAGCTGAGCATCCGCATCGTGGCGCGCGTGGAAGCGAAAGAGCGCTCGTAAGTCGGTGCTGCCATGAAAAATCCCGTCCGGACAAGAGCCGGACGGGATTTTCGTTTGCTGCCATTCGGGTCGCCGGTCAGAATTCGCTGGCGAACGAAAAACGAATCTCCTTGAAATTCTCCTGCGCGAGGGCCAGTGCATAGCTGGTATCGGCCAGGAAGACGTCGCGGCCGTGCTTGTCGACGGCCATGTTGGTGTGCTTGCGGCGCTTGAAGTCGGCGAGCTGCGCGGCGTTGTCGCTCTCTATCCAGCAGGCCTTGTAAATGGAAATCGGCTCCCAGCGGCACGAGGCGTTGTACTCGTGCTCCAATCGGTATTGGATGACCTCGAACTGGAGCGCCCCGACGGTGCCGATGATTTTGCGGCCGTTGAGCGAAGAGGTGAAGAGCTGCGCCACGCCCTCGTCCATGAGCTGGTCGATGCCCTTGGCCAGCTGTTTGAACTTCAGCGGGTCGGCATTCTCGATGTAGCGGAACTGCTCGGGGGCGAACGAAGGGATGCCCGTGAACTTGAGCGCCTCGCCCTCGGTGAAGGTGTCGCCGATCTTGAAGTTGCCCGTGTCGTGCAGACCCACGATGTCGCCCGGAAAAGCGGTGTCGATGACCGACTTCTTCTCGGCCATGAACGCCGTGGGCGACGAGAACTTCATCTGTTTGCCGCTGCGCACGTGGAGGTAGTTGCGGTTGCGCTCGAACGTGCCGGAACATATTTTCAGAAAGGCGATGCGGTCGCGGTGGTTGGGGTCCATGTTGGCGTGTATCTTGAAGACGAACCCCGTCATCTTGCCCTCCTGCGGCTCGACGGTGCGCGCGACGGCGGGTGCCGGGCGCGGCGAGGGGGCGATGCGCACGAAACATTCCAGGAGTTCGCGCACGCCGAAGTTGTTGACCGCCGACCCGAAGAAGACGGGTGCCAGCTCGCCCCGCAGGTAGGCGTCGCGGTCGAACGGGTCGTAGACGCCCTCGACCAGCTCGACGTCCTGCCGCAGCTGTTCGGCGAACTTGGCGCCGATGTGCTCGGCGAGTTCGGGAGCCGAGAGGTCGGAAATCTCCACGGTCGAGGCGTCGGCCGTGAGCTTCTCGTCGGAGGTGAAGAGCGAGAGGTGCTTCTCGTAGAGGTTGTAGACCCCCTTGAAGGTCGGGCCGTTGGAGATGGGGAACGCCAGAGGCCGCACGCGGATGTGCAGCTCGCGCTCGACCTCGTCGAGGAGGTCGAAAGGCTCCTTGGAGGGGCGGTCGAGCTTGTTGATGAAGACGATGACGGGCGTCTGCCGCATGCGGCACACCTCCATCAGCTTGCGCGTCTGCGCCTCGACGCCCTTGGCGCCGTCGATGACGATGATGACCGAGTCGACGGCCGTGAGCGTGCGGTAGGTGTCCTCGGCGAAGTCCTCGTGGCCGGGGGTGTCGAGGATGTTGATTTTGCACCCGGCGTATTC